>CACELY010000082.1 GCA_902560505.1 uncultured Alphaproteobacteria bacterium | reverse complement strand
CATGTTAAAGAATGGTGTGTTTTTTTCTGGATCCCGAATGAGAAAAATCATTGATAAGGACTGCAGTAGAACGCAAACTGCCAGCGTTATGGCTAAAATTAAAGATCCCCAGAAGTAAAAAAGAGATATTACTATTAGCTGTGGGAAAAGCATTATGAGGCAAGCTACTAAAGTAGCGGGCTTTCTGCCTAAAATCACAGGTAAAGAATTGATGCCTAAAAGTTTATCTCCCTTGGTCGCTTTGAAGTCATTCATAGTCATTATCCCGTGCGCTCCCAAAGCATACAATGAGAGCACTATTAGAACCTCTTTATTGGGCAATGAGATTGTGAAAATAGCAGCGCCGGTAAACCAGGGAAGCCCTTCATAACAAATTGCCACGACCCCTGGCCCAAAAATTGCTGATCGTTTCAGTCTTATTGGTTCTAATGAATAAAGCCAAGCGGCTAAGACACCCATAATTGTTGCAAAAAAGATAAGAGTTCCGAGATAGTATGCAAAAAGGATACTTGTGGCACTCATTATAATGCCGGTAAAAAACCCCCATCCAGCACTCACTCGTCCAGACGGAATGGGTCTCTCTGGTTGATTTATTGCATCGACATGACGGTCACACCAATCGTTTACAGCCTGGCTCATTCCACATACCAATGGTCCGGCAAGTAGAAGACCAGATAATATGAGTATAGTATTATTGCTGTTCAAGGCACCAACTGACACCACACCGCATAAAAAAGCCCACATAGGTGGAAACCAGGTAATAGGTTTTATAAGTTCAAGAAGCGATATCAAGCTAGGCGTACTGGTAAAATGAGTTTGATAGCTTTTAATCACTGATTTTAGTCCTTAATATCCAAAAGATTATGTTTTCTGAGTTTAACATATAGGCTTTGACGCGACAGACTAAGTAGCTCTGCAGCTGCTACTTTATTGTTATTTGTTAAATTAAGCGCGGTTTCCAAGCATATTCTTTCCGCAATATCTCCGGTTTGGGCTACTAACTCTTTCAACGGAGCACTCCCTACCAATTTTGTGGTTGCCTCCCAGCTATGTTTCCCATTATCGTTTTGTTTCTCAAGCTCAATGTTTGAAGAGTCTCTTAAAATGAACCCATAAAAATCGTCATCTTCATTTGATACCCAAGTCGATGAAATTGTGACAGGAATTTTTGATCCGAAAGTTGTAATAAAGTCAGTTGCATAGTTTCTAATTTTCCCAAGTCTTTTTGAATTATCAGTTAGAATTTTTAAGTCAGTAGTGGCATTTTTGAGAAAGTCGGAAAATGACTTGCCGACAACCTCATCAATATTCGGATTCTCTGTAAGAATTAAAAAGCTCTCATTAGTATCAACTATTTTTCCCGCTTCATTAATAAAGACAAATGCATCTGAAGTTTTTTGATATAGATCAGATAGATAAATTTTTTCTTTGGAATGGCTTTTTCTCTGACTTGATGAACTGGATAACCTTATCAAAGAATGGACACCGTCATTCGAACGAAAAAACGTACCCTTCAATTGTACTTCTTTATTAGTTTCTTTAATGTTTAGATTTAATGCTGTTGAGGGCGTGTTTTTATTTAATGTCTCAAGTTCGCTTAGAATGTCTATGCTTATTCCTTGATAAAATAAATCCTTTAACATCATTTGGTTTAAATCGGCTTTTTCTAAAATTGCCACAGCTTTTTGATTGAAATCAATAAGCTGGCCTGCTTCATCGACAATAATGAAGGCGCTGCCACACTGTTCTAGTATTACTCGATATTTAGTGTCAAATGATCTATACCGGTCATATTCTCTCTCAAATTTTAATTGAGTTTTCATGAGTTCTTGTTGAGCCTGTGCTATCTGGGTCAGATCACGGCCAAAAAGTAGAATTTGGTTATTTACTCCAGTGGGATGGATAGAGTATTGAATTGGAAAGTCATCGCCACCATTTTTAATATGGTTTAGCTGAATAATGTCTTTCTCAATTTTCTCATTTTCGGTGGAAGATAAATTTAAAATTTCTTCAAGTTTAATCCCGCTTTCTTTTGTTATAAAATCTCGAATATTTC
>CACELY010000081.1 GCA_902560505.1 uncultured Alphaproteobacteria bacterium | reverse complement strand
GTCTAATTCAATGGTTGCTGTATACCAATCAAGCATTTCAGAAGAGGGAAAAGACTTAGCAAATCAATCATCAAAAGAATTCTTTGAATATATTAAAAAATACGTGGATGAACGTCGCTCTAAGCCAGCAGATGATTTAATTACTCATTTGATAAACGCTGAAGAAAATAATCAAAAGCTTAATTTTGAAGAGTTAGTTTCAACTTGCATTTTATTATTAAATGCAGGACATGAAGCGACAGTCCATACTATAGGCAATGGAATAAAAGCATTACTTCTGAACAAAGTTGATTGTCGTTTTTTAAAAGAGAATGAATGGCATAGTATTGTAGAAGAAATCCTAAGATATGATCCACCACTTCATATATTTACAAGGTTTGCATACGAAAATTTAACTGTTGATGACGTTCACATCGCTCGTGGAGAAAAAATTAGCCTTGTAATAGGTGCATCTGGCCATGATGAAAGCCGATGGGATAAGCCCAATGAGTTCATACCGAATAGACGTCCTTTAACTCATAATTCTTTCGGTGCAGGTGTACACTTTTGTCTTGGAGCCCCTTTAGCGCGCTTAGAAATAAATTTGGCCCTCAAAAACCTGTTTGATAAAAAGAGACATATTGAGATACTTCAAAAGCCTGAGTATGCTGACATTTATCACTTTCATGGGCTCAAGTCATTAAATGTTGAAATGCGCTAAATGATCTCTAAACTTATGATATTCCGAAGAAATATTGTGTAATTAATAATGTTAAATAATTTTTTGCTTATGAAAGAATTTCGTTTTGTTTTCGCTTCTGCGACTTTTTTATTTTCACTAAACTTAGGCCTGTTGGAAAACTTTATATCATTGAATGATCTTTTAAGAGAAAATCGTGTCTATTACTTTAAAGAGAATAAGGACCCCGCAAGTGGACCAGTCAAAACTTTTTGGAACAATGGTTTTGTAGAAAATACTGGAACGCTATTGAACGGCCTTAAAGAAGAAGGTTGGGAATATTTTCATGATAACGGTAAATTGCGAGCAAAAGGTTCCTATATGAAAGGCAAAAAAAATGGAGATTGGTTAACTTTCTTTAATAATGGAAACATGCGATCACAAGAAGTATATGCAGATGGTGTTCAATCAGGGGTTTGGAAGTTTTACTATCGAAGCGGCAATATTCGGACAGAAGAGGAATATAAAGATAACAATCTAGAGGGAATTTGGAAATTTTATCTTGAATCAGGAGAATTGATTGAAAGCGGACACCAAAAAAATGGTGTTAGAGACGGAATTTTGGAGATATTTGATAAATCAGGTGATCTAATTAAGAAGGAAATATGGGCGATGGGTGTTCTTAAAGAGGTAGAGTTATACTGAATGCAAGAAAAAAAGTTCACGAAAATAATTAACGAAAGAAAGTGTTATGGAACTAAGTTTCAACTTGCTGTCTGGAAAGAGATCGCAAAAATAACACGTGGAAAAACTAAAACATACTCAGAATTAGCAAACATACTTGGCAAACCCAAATCTGCCAGAGCGGTAGCAAATGCTTGTGGCAAAAATCCTTATCCAGGCTCGATACCCTGCCACAGAGTAATTAGATCTGATGGGTCTTTAGGGGGTTACAGCGGCACCGGAGGAATTGAAACCAAACGAAAGCTACTTTTAAACGAAAGAAATAGTTTAAAATAAATTTATATAAATTGAAGGCAGAAAATCAAAGAAATATTTTGGCATTGGCTATAGCACAAGCTATTTTAGGCTCCCAAATGCCTATGTATATTATTTTGGGAGGTCTTGTGGGACAATCTCTTGCTAGCAACGTCTGCTATGCGACATTACCTATATCCCTTTTAATTGTTGGTTCAATGGTGAGCTCGCCTATTCTATCTAATCTGATGCAATCAACAACAAGAAGGCTTGGATTGGTTGTTGGAAATCTAGCGGGGTTAATTGGATCATTGACTTCACTCTTAGGCATATTTCTTGGATCATTTGAGCTTTTTTTATTAGGCTCTTTTGTTTCAGGTGCGTATATGGCTTCACAGGCATTTTATAGGTTTGCAGCTACAGATG
>CACELY010000080.1 GCA_902560505.1 uncultured Alphaproteobacteria bacterium | reverse complement strand
TGGTATGCTTGGCCTGCTTTAGAACTTTTTTTTGCCCACCTAACTCTACTATTAAACGCATTACGCTTGAAAAAATCATTACCTCTTTTCGGCTCCCATAACTCTAAAAATCCTCTACTATTCTCTCTCAGATTACGCCACTGGTCAAAATCACTATATTGAGGCCCTCTTAGTTCTAACTTTGTTGATTTCAATATAATTTCAGGTTTACCAAAAATCATTCCTGTGATCTTACTTCCTTAACGCTCAATTCTCTTCTAAAAAACTTTTTCTAATTTCTTCTGCCACTTTGTGTTTATTTGGAGGTATCACTTTTACACTCTCTTGCTTTTCCATTATACCTTCGAGCGCGGAGGGACTTGGTATACTCACCTCTAATGCTCTCTCTACAGTTTCTTTAAATTTCGCTGGATGCGCAGTTCCAAGTGAAACAACTGTTTCTCCTGTCTCGATGAAGTCTTTCGCTACACGCACGCCAATAGCACTATGAGGACACAAAACTATTTCTCTCTCATTATAAAAGTGATTTATTGTTGCGATCGTATCAGAATCTGTCACAGCTCCACTATCAAAGTCTTTTGAAACCCTTGTTAATATTTTTTTTTCGAGATCAAAGTGACCTTTATTAGATAGATTATTCATAAGCCTTCTAACCTCTTTGGTATCATTATTCAGAAGATCAAATAGTAGTCTTTCAAAATTAGAGGCAACTTGTATATCCATAGAAGGAGATAATGTTTTACTCACACTATCACTTTTATAAACGCCAGTCTTAAAAACTCGATGCAAGATATCATTTTTATTTGTTGCCACAATAATCTTATTTATTGGTAAACCCATCCTTTTTGAAACATACCCAGCATAAGCATCTCCAAAATTACCAGTAGGAACACAAAAGCTAAAATTTCCTGCAGAAAGGTCTTTCAACTGATAAAAAGCGGAGAAATAGTAAATAATTTGAACCAGGATCCGAACCCAATTAATTGAGTTTACACCAGATAGATTAACATCTCTTACAAGCGCTTTATCCGCAAATAGTTCCTTCACTATCAATTGACAATCGTCGAAAGTTCCTTGCACAGCAAATACTTTTACATTCTTAGCATTTGAAGTAGTCATTTGCTTTCTTTGTATTTGTGAAATTCTTTCATGAGGATAAAGTACGTATAAATTAACGTTTGAGATACCCTTGAACGCTTCAACAGCCGCTGACCCCGTATCGCCTGAAGTTGCTGTTATAATATTAATATTTAAATCTCTCTTCTGCAGGGTCTTTGCAAACATTCTTGCTATTACCTGCATAGCAAAGTCTTTAAATGCTAATGTAGGTCCATGGAATAACTCAAGAAAAAAATGATTGTCTTCTAATTTAATCAAGGGACTCTTGAGCTCGTGACGAAACCCAGAGTAAGACTCAATCACAATCTCAGAAAGCTCTGCCCTACTAAAGCAATCGCCAGAAAATAATGATATTATCTCTAAAGCGAGCTCTTCATAACTAAGATGTCTCCATTGATTCAATATTTCCTGATCTAACTTTGGAATAAACTTTGGGACAAATAGGCCACCATCCCCAGCCAATCCCGCATGCAAGACTTCACTAAGGTTTTTGGAATTATCTAGTCCCCTGGTGGAATGGTACAGCATTACTTAATTTTCTTTTTTTTTATCATTTTATATACGAAGTACGCACTCATACCAAACCATAAAATAGACATCATAAACCAGGTAATTGCATATTGAAGGTGATTGTTTGGTATATCTCTAGTCGGATCTTGCATCTTTAAACTTGGGTCAAGTCTATTTTCTGTCGCAACCACCAATATTTGTTGAGTCTCAAGAAAGCTCGCCATTTTTTCTAGATCTCGAGAAAACCATATATTACGCTTAAGGTTTGGCTCCGGAGTGAAATAATCTGTCTCGTTCGGCCAAAATAGATACCCTTTTACTAAATTATGTTGTCCGAGAGTTTCTAAACGATCCGTATCTTGTTCCTTTATAACTCCTCTATCTATTAGAATTTTACTTCCATCTTGTAATTTCAAGGGAGAAATTACCCTAAAACCTGCTCC
>CACELY010000079.1 GCA_902560505.1 uncultured Alphaproteobacteria bacterium | reverse complement strand
GCCTACAAACCCCGCCAATCTGTGCAAACAGACTGGAGTTAAGTTTCGGTATTCGTTACTGCTTACGCTGCAACTGCAACCGGAGCATAATCGTCATTTGCAATTATACAATTTGTGCCGATAACGGTGGCGTCCCGCCGAGTAAAAGCAAACATCTTTAGACGTCCGTCGATCCTATTTCGGCCCCCTAAATTTTTTTGGTGGAGCCGCCGGGTACCGCCCCCGGGTCCGATCCGTTTATTACATGCGCGTTTATTACCATAGTCAAAAAGACAAAATCATTATGGTATATTTTCTCAAAATTATCAACTACCAGTGGCCAATATTTTCCATCGTGTCCCAGGGAGATTGAATGTCTTTAGTCTCACCCTTTTGCAAAAGTTCTATAGAAATATCATCTGGTGATCTAACAAAAGCCATACGCCCATCTCTTGGTGGTCTGTTTATAGTTACACCACTATCTAGCAAATGCTGACAGGTTTCATAAATATCATCAACTTCAAAAGCTAAGTGGCCAAAATTTCGTCCCTCTGTATATGTTTCTGAGCTATCCCAATTATACGTTAGCTCAATCATTGCATCAGGTTGATCAGGTGGTGCAAGAAAAATTAGTGTGAATTTGCCTTGTTCATATTCCTTTCTGCGAACTTCCTTTAGTCCAAGCAGGTTACAATAAAAGTTTAGTGATGCGTCAATATCTCTTACCCTTACCATTGTATGCAAATATTTGATTGCCATTCTATTCCTATCCTTGTTAAAACTAATAATGAGTACATTTTATGAGAAAGCGTGCAAATGACAATATCTGAACAAGATAAAAAGTCAGTAGAGGAAGAAAGGAAAAAATCTTTTACCACTAAAAGAGCCACTGTAGAAGGCCTTGAAAATGGCCTCTTCAAAATTTTTCCCGTTTTGGATCATGGGCTTGTTAGGGTAATAGATTATATGGGAGACGATGACGCAATTGTTCAAGCAGCTCGGGTTTCATATGGTGCGGGCACTAAGAAAGCTCAAGACGATAATTCCTTAATTCGTTATTTAATGCGACACTGGCACTCTACGCCATTTGAAATGTGTGAAATAAAGTTTCATATAAAACTACCTGTATTTGTTGCGAGGCAGTGGATTAGACACAGAACAGCTAATGTTAATGAGTACTCAGCTCGGTATTCTATTCTTGATAAAGAGTTTTATATCCCGGACCCTAGTAATTTAGCTGCCCAATCGAAGATTAATAACCAGGGTAGGGGAGAAGTCTTGGAAGCAGAGGAAGCACAGCGAGTTCTAGAGATTTTAAAAAATGACAGTGATCGAAGTTATGCAAATTACGAACGATTACTTTCTTCTGACGGTAAACCCGGTTTAGCAAGAGAATTAGCCAGAATGAATTTGCCAACAAATATTTATACTCAATGGTACTGGAAAACAGACCTACACAATTTATTTAACTTTTTGCGACTCAGAGCAGATAAACATGCTCAGTATGAGATAAGGGTATATGCAGAAATAATCGGTGAGATAGTAAAAAAATGGGTTCCTAAAGCATTCCAAGCGTTTCTGGACTATCAATTAAATTCGATCCATTTATCTAGTCAGGCGGTCGAGTGCCTTAAAAAGAAATTGAAAGGTGAGAAAATAGCTTTTGAAAATTCCGGAATGTCAAAAAGAGAATGGAACGAACTTCGAGGGTATTTCCCAGAAATGGAGTAGCGTTAGCGATACACACCATCCCATTTGTCGACCTGTTCTAGTTTGCCATCAGCGTTAATTTTTGGTCTATTTTTAGAGAAAATATTTTCTTGACCCACAACGCCATAGTCCATATACCCCAATCTTGCAACAGGTCTTGCTTTCTTGGTATTAAACATTCCATTTTCGATATACTCATCATTAATATGAATGCCAACAACTTCTCCTATTATTGAGTAATTGCCTGTCAAATTTGATCTATCGGTTCCCGGGAGATCAATAGTTTTCCACAATTTACACTCTAAGGCAGCACTACAGCCACTGACAAAAGGAGATTTGACTAGATTACTTTCTTGTTTTTTTATTCCAGCTAAATTAAATTCGTCAATCTTCGGTTCAACAGGAACGGATGAAGAGTTCATAGCATCAAA
>CACELY010000078.1 GCA_902560505.1 uncultured Alphaproteobacteria bacterium | reverse complement strand
TGACGTAACTGATGGAAAGTTTGCACCTGACTTCACAATGGGTACATCAATAATAAACATGTTGCGGGAACATACTCAATTGCCTTTCGACTTTCATTTTATGGTCGAAGAACCTAGAAATCTTTTTGAAACTTTTTTACCAAGACCAGGTGATACAGTTATTGTCCACCAAGAATGTGTTAGAAACTTACACAGAGATTTAGTCTATCTTAAAAGCTACGGTTGTAAGGTTGGCGTAGCACTTTGTCCAGCCACGTCGATAGCGACACTCGATTATATATTGGATGACTTACAAGAGGTATTACTATTAAGTGTTGACCCAGGGTTTAAGGGTGGAACTCTCGTTCCTAATGTTTTGAGAAAAGTTTCTGATTTAAAAAATTTAATTATTGATTGCGAGCTTGAAATTGAAATTGTAGCTGATGGAAACGTAAGTCTTAAAAATATTCCAAAAATCGTCTCTGCAGGCGCGACTAGGTTAGTTCTTGGATCTTCTGGCTTATTTATAAAAGATCATGATCTAAATAAAGCCTTGCAAGAGATAAAAAAAATAATATCAATGAGTTAATAGATAATGAATAATATATCTTTTGGTGTTAATACAGGGTTTGCAATTAATCGGCATCCATTAGCGAGTGATTGGTTAAAAATCATCGAAAATAGTGGTTTGAGAAGGATCCAATTAACAGCTGATATTTTGGATCCAAGAATGCCAGAATCATTTTTAGAAAAAGAAATCGAATATATTTTAAGCGTTTCAAGAGGAGGAGGACCTACTGTAACCTCTGCTTTTACGGGAGCCTTTACCAGACTAAATTTATTTGGTCATCCAAATAAAGATGTAAGAGATTATTGGTTTAACTGGTATAAAAAATTTATTGATCTCTCAGCAAGGTTAAATGTACGGTCAGTAGGAGGGCACCTTTCTATAATTTCACTTGAAGATGATAATTCACAAACTCTACGAAATGAAAGGCTCGAAAATATAATCGCTACTTGGATTTGCTTATCTGAGTATGCTAAAAATAAAGGTATTTCTGCATTGATATGGGAGCCAATGTCAATATCAAGAGAGTTTGGCGAAACATTAGATGCTGCTGAATACATACAAAACCGATTTGATGAAAAAACAAAAGGTGCAATAAAAATTTGTTACGATGTTGACCATGGAGACATTTCATCTGTGAACAAAGATGACACTGACCCTTATGCGTGGATAGAAAAATTTGCTTACGCGATAGATTGTATACATTTAAAACAAAGTTCGTCTAACAAATCTGGTCATTGGCCATTTACGGAAGAATATAATAAAAATGGTAAAATAAAAAAAGAGAAAATGATGAAATGTTTGCGAAAAAACTTTTCATCAGATTTGGACCTTTTCCTTGAACTAAGTCTTCGTGAAAGAAACCCGGTCGATAAAAAAGCCAGTGAGTATATTGCTAAGTCAGCAGAATATTGGACAAAGATCTAGTTAAAAAGATGAATATCATTATTACAATGGCCGGAAAGTCTCAGAGATTTATAGACGCAGGTTATGAATTGCCTAAGTTTTTACTGAGCCTAGGTGAGAAAAATGTTATTGAAAAAGTAATTGAGTGTTTTTCAGAAGAGGATGTTTTCCATCTTATTATATCTAAATCTCAGACTAAAAAGTTTAAAAACTTAAATAATATTCTTAAAAAGGTATCTAAATGCGTGGAAATACACGTTATAGATGATCATGATATTGGTCCTGTATATTCTGTTTTGTCAGTTTTACATAAGATGCCCAACGAACCATTTATAGTAAATTATTGTGACTTTTTAGTTCAATGGAACTATTCAAAGTTCAAAAGACTAATATCAGATTTTGACCTAGTAATACCTACATTTACTGGATTTCATCCAGCAAATTTCGGATCGACTTTATTTGCGTATATAAAGTCTGATAAATTTGGAAATATAATTGAATTACGTGAAAAGGAGTCCTTTACGTCTAATAGAAAAGATGAATTAGCATCAACAGGCTCATATTACTTCAGAGATAAAAATATATTCATCAAATATGCAAAAGAAGTTATAAAAGACAGGAGTCGAGTATTGCCTGAAGCGTATGTTAGTCTGCTAGCAAATCCAATGGTCAGAGATGGGTTAAAAGCAACAACATTTAATGTTGATAAATTTATTTG
>CACELY010000077.1 GCA_902560505.1 uncultured Alphaproteobacteria bacterium | reverse complement strand
TCTTGATTGTCTTGATCCAACTATAGCACCTGCTGTTGCAAATTTGGAAGCAAGCTCTAGAGGTTTCGATATAGATGAAGCAATAAGTTTAGTAAGGCTCACACGAGGCATGAATGTCATTGGTGGAGATATTGTTTGTATGATGCCAACAAAAGATAGCCCAAATAATATAACTGCACATACTGCTATGGCTATAATGTTTGAAATGATATGTGTTATTGTCGAAAACAAGAAAACTTCAAAAATGTGAACTCATTTTTTGTTTTTTTCAATAATTTGACTAACTATATATCAAGAGTACTAAGGAGACTAAGATGATAATAAGGTTATTAACGTTTACTGTGTATGTTTTTTCGTTTTTCACTCTAGTGGGTGCTGGAGGGTTGCCAACCTCAAGCTCAGGTGGAACATCTTCAAGTAGTGGTTCATCCTTGAACAGTTATTCAGGGGGTACCAGTAATTCCTTACCAAACCCCTTAACCGCGCTTGAATTAAAAAACGGTCTTAATATGGTGCAATCGCTTGTATATGGAAAAAAGTATGAAAACGCTGAAATTAAATTAATTTCGCTGGAGGTAAAATTTCCAAAAAACGCTGACATTCAGAATTATTTGGGTTTTGTTAATCGCAAATTGAATAAATTAGGTAAAAGTGATGCTTATTACAAAAAGGCACTTCAATTAAACCCCATGCACAAAGGCGCCTTAGAGTATCAAGGCGAGTTATTTCTCCAGTACAAAAATTTAGAAAAGGCAAATGCTAATCTGAAGTTGCTTGAACGTATTTGCGGTGTAAACTGTGAACAGTATAAAGATTTAAAAAAAGCAATTGAAAATTTCAAGTAAGATCAAATTTACATAAATTTTTATGACATAATATTTTCAAAAGCTTGAAAATTATATATCGAGGTTGTTATGTGTGGGATAGTCGGTCTATTTGCAAAAAAAGACAATATATCTGCTAATCTAGGGTTTCATCTATCAAAAATGCTTGAAAGTATGAGCGATAGAGGTCCCGATAGCGCCGGATTAGCGATTTTTGGGAAGCCAATTGCAAAGAGAGCTAAAATAATGGTTCAGTCTCAGTCTCCTAAAGATGATTTTCAAAAGCTAAAAAAGTTTTTATCTACTAAGAAAGAAATATCCTTCAGTTTTGAAACTCATTCCACCCATGCAGTCATAAAGCTTGACGTGAAGCAAAAAGATAAGGTTATCAATCTCATAAATGATACCTTCCCCAATTTGAGAATATTAAGTGTTGGTAAAAAAATGGAAATTTATAAAGAGGTAGGCAGACCGGCTGAAGTAGTAAAAAGATTTGAAATAGCTAAAATGAAGGGTTCCCACGGTATTGGTCACACCCGTATGGCAACAGAATCTGCAGTTACAACACTTGGTGCGCATCCATTCTCTACAGGTGAAGATCAATGTTTGGTACATAATGGGTCGCTATCAAATCATAACTCTCTTCGGAGAGAATTGATGAGAAAAGAGATGACTTTTGAAACAGAGAATGACTCTGAGGTAGCTGCCAGCTTTATTACTTACAGAATGAATAGTGGAAAAACGCTTAAGGAAGCTTTGGAAAGCGCCCTTGTAGAGCTTGATGGTTTTTACACGTTCGTAGTTGGTACGGAAAACGGTTTTGGTGTTCTTAGAGATCCGATTGCTTGCAAGCCGGCTGTTCTCGCAGAGACCCCTGATTATGTAGCTTTTGGGTCCGAGTATAGAGCCTTAACCTCTTTACCAAAAATAGAAATGGCAAAGGTCTGGGAACCAGAGCCCGCCACTGTTTATTTTTGGGGACATTAAAAATGCATATTCTTGATTTTAACAAATTGTCCTTAAGAGATATTAATAAAACTTTGCAAGGATCTGATAAAAATAGCTTTTTTTCTATTAGAAACCCAAAAGGAAGCCACGCGTTAGCTGTTGGTATAAATAAACAGATTACTGTGAAAGTTGTTGGTAGTGTTGGATATTACTGTGCAGGAATGAATAAATTTTCTGATATCAAAGTTGAAGGATCAGCTGGCCCAGGGTTAGGCGAAAATATGATGTCAGGTAGCATTCATGTTACCGGTGATGTAAGCCAATATGCAGGAGCTTCGGGACATGGGGGAAGTATCCTAGTCGAAGGAAATGCTTCTTCAAGATGTGGTATTTCAATGAAGGGTGTAGACATCATTGTAAAAGGAAATGTTGGCCACATGTCTGCCTTTA
>CACELY010000076.1 GCA_902560505.1 uncultured Alphaproteobacteria bacterium | reverse complement strand
GTAGTAAACCGAAAATTTCAATCTATAACATTTTTCATCCAATGATGCTTGCTCATCCGCTTGTTGTGGAAAAAGATTTGATAGCAGCAAATCCAAAAGATTTCGTTGCTGAATATAAATGGGACGGAATTAGAGTTCAAATTGTAAGCCATGATGAGGGATGTCGCCTTTATTCAAGGACAGGCGATGAAGTGTCTAAGTCTTTTCCAGAAATAATTAAGACAATACAAGGTAATTTTGTACTAGATGGAGAATTACTCGCTGGAATTGACAATAATCCGAAAACATTTAACGATCTTCAGCAAAGGCTAAATAAAAAAGCACCCTCAGAAAAGTTTATAAAAACAAATCCGTGTTTTATAAAAGTATATGATGTTTTGTTTTTTAACGGCGATGATTTAAGAGATAAAACGCTTATTGAAAGGAAAAAAGTTCTGAATTCCTATTTTAGCACGAATAGATCTCCAATGTTTTTATCGGAAATAATTGAGTTTAAAGACTGGAGATTTTTAGATAAAATAAGAGATATATCCAACAAGCAAATACATGAAGGTGTAATGCTCAAATCAGTTTCTAGTCCTTATATTGCTGGGAGACCACGCGGCAAATGGTTTAAATGGAAAAGAAACCCAAAGAATGTAGATGCGATAATTATGTATGCACAAAGAGGACATGGAAAGCGGAGTTCTTTTTACTCAGACTATACTTTTGGTGTCTTTAACAAAGAAAAGGAGCTTGTTCCTATAGGCAAGGCATACTCCGGCTTTACTGATGAAGAGTTAAATAGATTAGATAAATTTGTAAGATCAAAAACTATAAACCGATTTGGACCTGTTAGAGAGGTTGAAAAAACATTGGTTGTAGAGATTGCATTTGATGAAATGTCTTTGAGTAATAGACATAAGTCGGGAATTGCTCTACGGTTTCCAAGGTTCAAAAGAATTAGATGGGATAAGCCAACTAATGAACTAGAAACTTTGGAGCAAATTAGAAAAAGTTTTTTAGAATAATTAAGTGCCAGGGATCCAGTTGGTTCCAGCTAATGGCACTCCAGCCATTGCAGCCGACTCCACAGTTAAAGCGCACAGATCTTCCGGCTCCAAGTTTCTAAGATCATTTTTACCACAAGCTCTTGCAATAGTTTGCGCTTCCATTGTCATTACGTTGAGATAATTTGCCAATCTCCTACCCCCTACCTTAGGGTCTAAACGCTTAGCCAGCTTTTTATCTTGGGTAGTTATTCCCGCAGGATCGAGACCTTCGTGCCAATCATCAAACGAACCAGCTGTTGTACCTAATTTTTCATAATCTTTCTGATACCTGGGATCATTGTCTCCAAGTGCAATCAATGCAGCAGATCCAATCGATACTGCATCAGCACCCAAAGCCATTGCTTTTGCTACATCAGCACCATTCCTTATTCCTCCTGAAATAATGAGCTGCACCTTTCTATGCAAGCCTAATTCCTGCAATGCTCTTACAGCAGGTCTAACACAGGCTAGCGTGGGTATACCTACATTTTCGATAAATACCTCTTGAGTCGCTGCGGTACCTCCCTGCATTCCGTCAACAACTACGACATCTGCACCAGATTTAGCAGCTAGAGCTACATCATAATATGGTCTGGAACCAGCAACTTTTACAAAAATAGGAACTTTCCATTCAGTAATTTCTCTCAACTCAAGTATCTTGATCTCCATATCGTCTGGCCCTGTCCAATCAGGATGCCTACATGGTGATCTTTGATCAATTCCTTTTGGCAGCGTTCGCATTTCTGCAACTCTATCATTTATCTTTTGACCAAGTAACATTCCTCCACCACCTGGCTTTGCACCCTGACCCACAACGATTTCGATTGCATCAGCCTTTCTGAGGTCATCAGGGTTCATTCCATATCTAGAAGGAAGAAGTTGATAAACTAGCTGTTTTGAGTGACCTCTTTCCTCTTTTGTCATTCCCCCATCACCTGTTGTTGTTGACGTTCCAACCAAACTAGCACCTCTTCCTAAAGCTTCTTTTGCTTGTGCTGATAGAGCTCCGAAGCTCATTCCTGCTATAGTAATTGGAATTTCAAGATTAAGAGGTTTAGAACTAAATCGGTCACCCAGGATTACTTTTGTATTGCAAGATTCTCTATAGCCCTCCAAAGGATACCTAGAAATTGAAGCTCCAAGAAATAATAAATCATCAAAGTTTGGTAAATTTCTTTTAGACCCCCCTCCCCTTATGTCATAAATACCAGTCTCAGCTGCTCTTCTAATTTCAGAGTTTGTATATGCATCGAAAGTATGCGAAGATCTTGGTTCTGTTATTGATTTTT
>CACELY010000075.1 GCA_902560505.1 uncultured Alphaproteobacteria bacterium | reverse complement strand
TCGAAACCTTTGCGAAATGGTACCTCGATCCGAACTTATGCGAATACAAGAAGAACTGGCATCAACCTTGGGTGTAACAGCTATTGTTTATATTCAAACCTGTGCTGCTGAAAAAAGGCGTCGAAGGAAGAAAGGCTTGTTCCCAGACCCAAACAAAAGAATTTTTATAAACTCTGAAGTTTGTGAAGGCTGTGGAGATTGTGGCCTTAAATCCAATTGTGTCTCAATCCTTCCCGAGGACACAGAGCTTGGGAGAAAACGAAAAATTGACCAGAGCTCCTGTAACAAAGATTTTTCTTGTGTTAATGGCTTCTGCCCAAGTTTTGTGTCAGTAATTGGAGCTGAGATTAAGAAAAGCACCACTGAACAGCTAACAATACCTGATATACCTGACGTAACAGTTCCAAGCATTGATAAAACATACAACATTGTTGTAACAGGAATTGGTGGTACTGGAGTTGTTACTATAGGGGCATTGTTGGGGATGGCATCACATATAGAGGGGAAAGGAGCTGGAGTCATGGAAATGGCCGGTCTCGCACAGAAAGGAGGAGCAGTTCATATTCATTGCAGAATAGCAGAAAACCCTGAGGATATAAGTGTTGTCAGAGTAGCATCAGGTGAAGCGCACACTTTGATTGGTGGCGATCTTTTAGTTACAGCTGGTGATAAAACACTTTCTCTTCTAAGGAGAGATAGATCTAAAGTTGTCTGTAATGAAATGGAAGCAATTACCGGTGAATTTACTCGTGACACAGAGTTTTCCTTGCCATCAGATGGAATGAAATTAGCCCTTAACGCTAAAGTGGGTCCTGATAGCGTACGGTATATTGATGCGAATAGAATTTCATCAAATTATTTAGGAGACACTATATTTTCAAACACTGTACTACTGGGAATGGCGTACCAATCCCAGTTATTGCCCCTAAAGAGAGAAAGTTTATTAGAGGCTATTAGGTTGAATGGAGCCGCTGTAGATGGAAACCTATTAGCTTTTGAATTGGGGAGATATTATGTATATCAGCCCGATTTTTTCAAAGATAGTAAAGTTAAGGATATTAAACAGTCAGATTATAGTTTTCAATCAATACTAGCGTACAGATCAAAGCGGCTTGAGGGGTATCAAAGTAAAAAACTGGCAAAAAAATATGAGGAGCTGTGTAACAAGGCAAAAGACTTAAATGAAAACTTAGGCTCGTCTGTTGCCCGAGGTTATTATAAGCTAGTTGCTTATAAAGACGAGTATGAAGTTGCTAGACTACATACCGAATATTTGGAAAATCAAGTTAAAGATAGCTTTTCAGGATATAAACAATTGAGATTTAATTTGGCACCTCCACTATTTTCTAAACGAGATAAAAATGGACATCTTATAAAACAAGAGTTTGGTCCCTGGATGTTTACATTAATGAAGGTACTAGCGAAAGGCAAATACTTACGTGGTACTTGGCTAGATCCTTTCCATTTTACAAAAGAACGTTTGGCAGAGAGAAAATTAATCAGCCAATACGAAAGAGATGTTGATTATATAATAGAATATTATAATGAAAATAATCATGATGCTTGCATCAACCTGGCTCTTTTACCGTTGCAAATTAGAGGTTTCGGTCACGTTAAAGAACAAGCTATAGAAAAAGCCGATAAGATTAGATCGAACCTTAAGGAGATCATATCCGGTGATCACTCCAATCAAAAGCTTTCAGCAGCTGAATAACTGGAATTCGCTCTAACCATACTATATAAAGGCGTATGTTCGGGATAGATATATTTTCTTCGTCAATTATTTTTAGTGCAATACTTTGTCTATTTGCAGGTATACTGAGTTTTCTATCGCCCTGTGTCTTACCCATACTCCCTCCATACTTGGCATATATGGCTGGGACAACCGTTAGTGAAATCAAATATAATAATGAGACTGTTAAAAAAGGTGTCTTGCTAAGTGCCATTAGCTTTTCAATTGGTCTTTCAGTTGTCTTTATTCTTTTAGGCTTAGCCGCCAATTCAATGGCATCAATATTTATTCTTTATCAAAATGAATTAAGAATTGGGTCAGGGATTTTAATCATAGTATTTGGGCTACATTTTATCGGACTACTAAGACTAACTTTTTTGCAAAAAGAACTTCGACTTAACTTTGATATAAAGCAGAGAGGAAATTTTCTTCCACCATTTTTTTTAGGGTTAACTTTTGCATTTGGGTGGACTCCATGCATAGGACCAATACTTGGCTCAATATTAGCTATAATAGCACAAGATATATCAGTTTTAAGAGGTTTAGTTTTAATGATATTTTACTCCCTGGGACTTAGCCTTCCATTCATAGGTGTAGCCTATCTTTTAATTAGGGGAGTATTTATCACAAGATTTATTTCCCAGTACTCTTTATACATCGAGCGGTTCACCGGCGGGTTT
>CACELY010000074.1 GCA_902560505.1 uncultured Alphaproteobacteria bacterium | reverse complement strand
GCTGCTTAGAAAAAAATTTTTCTATTGCCTCTTTGTTCTTTGTAGCCACTATGCCCAATTTGATTGTTTCAGCTAAAACAAATGCTCCATCTTCATTTTCTAAAATACTGTAGGGCACTAATAACTTTCTTCCGGGAAGCAGTATGCTATCCATGGTCCTAAAATTCATAAAAATCAGCTCAATAGAATCATCTGTTATAGAGACGTAGTTCTTTTCTAAGCTACGAAGATATTCATTGGTCTTGTTTATATCGCAATAAGAGACCTCTGACATTTCTTTTAACATTATGTTGCCAAGATTACTTTCTTGTTCAGCGGAGGTTATGGAGAGCGCAACTTTTTCAATAGCTATTCGAAAGTAGCTTGATAAAAAGGTAAAGGAACTAATCAATAAAATAATGATAAAAAACCATGGCAATAGGTTAGAAAATTTTTTTCGATTGGTTTTATTAGATAAAAAAATCAAGTGGTTTACTGCATCCTGGTCAAAAATATAAAGACTTTCAGTTTCTTCCAAATCTGGACAAAACATAGATTTGGACGCTTCTTTGTTTTTTAGAAATATGGAGGAATATGCCCACTGCCTTACAGGCTCTCCGTTTTTATTTAAGATATTTAGAGAAATCGAGCCAAATGCTACTAGCACTTCTATGGGTCGATCAGAATTAGATTTCCACTCTCCCTTAACTTCGAGTTTGGAGTAACTGGCCAAGCTATCTTAAATCTGGATGTTTATAATCCAAATTTGCTACTAATCTTCTAAGCTCAAGTTTTGAAATTTTACCAGTTGCCGTATGTGGAATTTCATCTACAAAAATCACATCGTCCGGTTTTTGCCACTTAGCCACCCGTTCCGATACATGGGTGATTATACTATCCTTATCGGCCTCTTTCCCGTCATTTGTAACTATTACTAACACAGGCCGTTCATCCCACTTAGGATGAGGAACTCCGATCGCTGCTGCTTCAGCAACATTAGAATGGCCAACTGCCGCATTTTCCAAGTCAATTGATGATATCCATTCCCCACCTGATTTTATTACATCTTTAGATCTATCTGTAATTCGCATATATCCATTTTTATCAATTGTCGCAACATCTCCTGTATTGAACCAATTATTACTGTCAACAGCTAAGTTGTCCATTTTTAGATACCTTTTAACAACCGCAGCTCCCTTACAATAAAGATCACCTTGAGTGCTTCCATCCCATTCTATTTCTTTACCATCATCATCAACAATTTTCAGATCCACACCGAAAGGAGGGTGCCCAGTTGTTTCTTGTATGTCGAGCTTATCACTTTCGTTTAAACCTTCGATTTCCGGCTTGAATGAACAGATAGTACCGAGTGGAGAGAGCTCCGTCATTCCCCAAGCATGTAGCACTCTTACCCCATATTTATTTTGGAAATCTTCAATTACGCTTCTTGGACAAGACGAACCTCCTATTACCACACGTTTAAGTGAACTGAGTTCCTTTTTCTCGCTTTCAAGAAAGTTTAAAAGGAGTAACCATACTGTTGGTACTGCTGCAGTAATAGTCACTCCTCTCTCTAGCATGTCGTAGAGAGAAGAAGGACTTAAATCACCGCCTGGGAAAACGATAGAAGATCCCACTAATGGTGCAGTATAAGCTATGGACCAGCCATTAGCATGGAATAGTGGGACAACTGGCATTATTGTATCAGTACTAGACAAATTTAGCATATCGGGAGCTGCCTGGGTTAGCGCGTGTAATGTATTGGATCGATGGGTATAAACAACTCCCTTGGGGTTGCCAGTAGTTCCAGAGGTATAGCATATTCCACAAGCGTCTGTTTCTTCCCCTTTTATCCACTCAAAATTTTCGCTTCCCATCGACAAAAGTTCCTCATAAGAAATCACTTCTGAAAATTTTGTGGAAGGGAGATCTGCTTTGGAACAAAGTATTACTAGTTTCTCGATGTTAGGACAATCGAGAATTATATTATCGACTATAGGTACAAGGTCTAGATCTACGATCAAGATTTTATCATTGGCATGATTTATTATATAAATAAGTTGTTCAGAAAATAATCTTGGATTTAGGTTATGATTAACTGCTCCAACACCGGGAATGCCGTACCAAACCTCAAGGTGGCAATGATTATTCCACGCCATAACACCAATCACGTCTCCTTTTTTAACCCCGAGCTTTTGTAAGGCGTCAGCGACCTTTTTTGAATTTCTGTAAATATTCTTGTAATTTGTATCTATAATGCTTCCTTTAGTGTCTTTCGATATAATTTTTCTTTCAGGATGATACTTTGCAGCATGATCAATAATACTGGTTACGCGCAAAGGAAAATCTTGCATTAAGTTATCCATCTTTCACTCCCTAAATTATTTTCAGTTATAGAACTTGCGGCCACTATTTGCTAGTTCCTTAATTATTTTAGGTGGGGTAAACCTAGGTCCATATCGATCAGATAAGTCTTGACATTCCACAACCACATTTTCATGCCCGATATAATCAAGCCAACTGAAGGGGCCACCTGCCCATATCAGACAGCCCCAACCTAAAATTCCACCAACATCTCCCTCTTCGACACTGAGCAGAATATTTTCTTCTAAAGCTCTTGCCGCCTCAAGCGCTTGAACATATGCAAGACGGTTTTTTACTGTTACTGTTGAAATATCAGCAGAATTTTTTTCTATGTTTAGATTTC
>CACELY010000073.1 GCA_902560505.1 uncultured Alphaproteobacteria bacterium | reverse complement strand
TTTGCCTGCAGAAAATATTTTTGCATAAATATCTCTACGCCTCTTCTCGAGTTATCATCTTCAATATTTAAGCTTTTTGCTAAATCAGCTTGAATGTTAAAAGTTAATTTCTCATTAGCGTAACCTGATATTTGATGAATTTTACACCTTATAAACCAAAGAAAATTTTCGGCTTCTGTAAATATTTCTAGCTCACTCTTCTTAAAGATCTTTTTCTTTATAAGGGATTGGATGTTATCGGTTTTATAAATATACTTTGATATCCAGTATAAGGTATGGAGGTCTCGTAGTCCTCCCTTACCTTCTTTAATATTTGGCTCCAGCATATACCGCGCATTAGCATGCTTAAGGTGTCTTTCTGCTCTCTCCGAAAGCTTTCCTTCCACAAAATTCGATGCTTTTTTCGAAAAAACTTTTTTCTTTAACGTAGTCTCTAATTCTTCAAATAAGTCTCTACTTCCACATAAGTATCTCTTCTCCAGCATTGAGGTTCGTATTGTTAAGTCATCCAAACCTAGTTGAACACAATCAGATATAGTTCTAGATGAGTGACCAACTTTGAATTTTAAATCCCAAAGTAGATATAATACTGACTCCACTACACTCTTAGCCCAACCTGTCTGACTCTTATTGGACAGGAATAATAAATCTATGTCGGAATAAGGAGCCATTTCACCCCTTCCGAAACCTCCTACAGCAACTAACGCTAAGCTTTGACTTTCAGAAGAGTTAGTAAACGGATGAAATTTTTTATGGACTAGATTAAAAACAGTAGTAACCAATATATCTGTTTTTTTACAAAAAAGGCTTTTCGCTTCGTTGCCTGAAAAAGGGCATTTGTTTAGAAAATCAAAAGCGACTTGGGTCATGAGCTCATTAGAAGCTCTAAGAATGGATGTTATCTTTGCTCTTGTCTTCACATCTGGATTATTGGGAATAGCTAAATCTAAAAGTTCCTTATTTAACTTTTCTCTGTAACTATCCAATTCGATTATGGTCTTCTTTGCTGTCTGCATAAACTAGAGTAATATTATATTTAGTTAGACTACACGAGAGAATTATTAAAAAATTTACAAAGTCTGGAAAGCTTTAGATTGAGAAGTTATATTAAATTGCGAGATTTTTGAATAAGTATGAACGAATTTGTGTATCCAGAAATTAAGCCCGGCTTATATCTTGTTTCACTTCCAGTGGGCTGTCTAAGTGATATCAGTTTTAGAGCACTACATATGTTAAGTAATTCTGATTACGTAGCTGGTGAAGATACTCGAAGTGTAAGATCACTATTTAAATTATTGAAAATTAGCAAATCAATAAAGTCTATAATTTCATATCACGATCATAGCTCAGCTCATACTAGAGGGAAAATAATAGAATTAATTAAACAAGGCAAAAGTGTGGCTTTAGTCAGTGACGCGGGCACACCATTGATTTCAGATCCTGGTTATAAACTGGTAAAGACTACAATTGAAGAGGGTTTTGAGGTTTTTAGCGTTCCTGGCCCCTCCTCTGTTATTGCGGCATTAACAGTATCAGGCTTGCCAACGGATACTTTTAGTTTTTTGGGGTTTTTACCAAATACCAAAAGCAAGAAGAAAAAACTATTAGAAACGTATTTAAATCTAGGCTCTTCTTTGATTATTTTTGAGAGTGGCAAGAGACTGCAAAAAACGTTAGAACTGTTAGCAGAAACTTGCAGACCATCCTCTGAAATATGTATCTGTAGGGAGCTAACGAAATTAAATGAAGAGATAACCAGGTTTAAAGCACAAGAAAGTATAGAGGTAACAAAAAAAATGAGATCCTTAAAAGGAGAGTTTGTAATTGTAGTAGGAAAAAATGAGGCTCGAGATTTTGACTTGAAAAACCTAGATGAACAGCTTAGAAAATTAAAAAAATCGATGAGCATGAAAGATTCAGTGGATTTTCTAGCTGAGAAGCTAAATATCAAAAAAAAAATTATATATAAAAAAGCCTTAACGATATTTAAAGATAACAATTAACCTAGATTGGTATGTATTTATGAAACTCAAGATAGCATTTCAGATGGATCCAATATCTGATGTTGACATTAACGGAGATACTTCATTTAGATTAGCAGAGGAGGGCCAAAAAAGGGGTCATCAAATATACTATTTTAATCCTGAAAGCTTAGTCTATGAAAGCGGGAACATTATTGCGTACGGCCAAAAAGTAAATATAGACCGGGAAGGTAAACCAGTTATCTCTTTGCAAAAAGAGCAGAAAATAGATTTGTCGGAGGAAGTAGATATAGTCTTCTTAAGACAAGATCCTCCTTTCGATATGCTTTACATAACTACGACTTTCTTGTTAGAAAGGCTCAAGGGTAAAACTTTAGTTCTCAATGACCCATATTGGGTGAGAAACTCTCCAGAAAAACTATTAGTTCTCGACTTCATAGAGTTAATGCCACCAACCGTTATTACAAGAAGCCTAAGGTCAATTATTGATTTTCGAAATAGATACAAAGATGTAATTCTTAAGCCTCTATATGGAAATGGAGGGACAGGTGTATTTAGATTGGTAGAAGGCGACAAAAACTTGAATGTTTTCTTTGAAACATTCGTAAATAACTCAAGAGAGCCAATCATTGTTCAACAATTTTTGCCAGATGTGTCTAATGGAGATAAGAGAATTATTTTAGTTGATGGAGAGCCGATTGGTGCTATCAACCGTATTCCCCCTCAGGACGATATTCGATCAAATATGCATGT
>CACELY010000072.1 GCA_902560505.1 uncultured Alphaproteobacteria bacterium | reverse complement strand
ATCTTCTTGCGTAATCGACATCGTTATTCTCCATTTTTCTATCCTACCAGGATGTCGTCCAGTTAGGATTAGTTGTTTGGATAGTTATTAGTGTGATTTTAAAAAAAAATAAAGAAAAAAATAAATAATACTGAATTACCTGTTATATTCCTTTTTTTATCGTAATGGTTAAGTGTTAAGTTTTCTTCTTACTTTCAAAAATGAGCCATGCTTGAAAAGAATTGCTGCAACCCTTCCTTTATATTTTGCGATGAGCTCTTCTCCTTCGATTAGACTAACGGTCGTTGGACATTCTATTGGTTTACCATTTTCCAGCTGTTTTAAATCATCCATAGGACATTCAAAAATTTTTAGGTTCGGGATGCCTATATCGATGGCTTTTAAATTTGACTCTAAACTCTCTTTAGAAAGGTCTAATAATTTGGACAGATGACATGCCTCCGTAACTTTAAAAGGACCATACTCTAGGCGACTCAAGTTTCTTACGTATCCGAAACACCCAATGAAATCACCTATATCTCTTGCAATTGATCTTACATACCCACCCTTGCTACATTCAAAGTGAACAATGGCTTTACCACTTTCATCGTAAGATTGTAATGAAAGCTCATATACCTTTATACTTCTTGCAGAAAGCTGGAAATTCTCGTTGGCTTTAAAACGTTTGTAGGCTCTTTTTCCCTCAACTTTTACGGCCGAGACTTTAGGTGGGATTTGAAAGATGACCTCCGAATAATAGTTAAGTGCATCCAATATTTCATTTTTTCTTGGAACGTAGAATGAGGCTTTGAGAGGGCTTCCAGAAGCGTCATCTGTGTCAGTTTTAACACCGTACGAAAAAGTAGCTTCATACTTTTTTTTTGATTTAAGAAGATATGGAATGGCCTTAGTGGCTTCACCTAATGCTAATGGTATCAATCCCGTAGCGTCAGGATCCAGAGTTCCAGCATGACCAATCTTTGTTGGGTTCATTTTTCTTTTTAAAACTCTAACGACGTCGGCAGATGTAATGCCGGCCGGTTTGTTCACTAAGAGCCATCCGTTGAATATATTCTTGTGCACTGCCTACCTAATCTTTTTCAAGAGCTCTAAAAATTCTGTTAGTTTTTTCTATTTGTTCAAAAAGTGTGTCTTCTTTAAACCTTAAATCTGGTAAATATTTCAAAGACACCTCTTTCCCAAGAGCGTGCCTGATGGCATTTTTATTTTTGCCGAGAAAAACAGTTAGGTCCTGAGCGTTTATATCATCCAACGGAAGAACGTATACTGTTGCTATTTTGAGGTCTGCTGAGCAACGTACCTCAGTAACCGATGCTGAATAAATCTTCCTATCTTGATCGTAAAAGTTAGAGTCAATTAATATTTTCGCAATGTTTCTTTTAATTAATTCGGAAACCCTCAGTTGTCTTTGTGAAGCCTCATCTCCAAACCTACCTTTATTTTTTCTTTTTTGCATATTAGCTTCATCCAGTATAACGATTGGTCTATACTAACTACTAAAATTAAATTGAAGATTATTCAATTATTTGTTGAGGAAAAATATGAAAAATCGTTTCAAGGTAAGTGTTTTAGGAGCTTCAGGTCGAATGGGATCTAAAATAATAAAAAAAATTACTGAATCTTCCGCCATAGACCTACACTTTGGTGTGGAGCATAAAGGGCATGGTTGGATAGGACAAGATAGTGGGGAAAAACTTCTAGGTAAACCTAATAATATTTTGATAACGGATGATTTAAAATTGGCTTTAGAGGGTGCGGAAGCTGTTATCGATTTTAGCACGCCAGATACCTCATTGGAGTGTGTCAAGCTTTGCTCACAGACCGATACTGCTCATGTAATTGGTACAACTGGCTTTGACCTAGGACAAGAAAATCAACTCAGTGAGTATGCAGAGAGAGTAGTGATTGTTAAGGCAGGAAATATGAGCTTAGGAATAAATGTGTTAACCAGCTTAGTTGAGAAGATTTCATCTTCTCTAGACCTAGATTTTGATATAGAAATTTTGGAAATGCATCATCGAGATAAGGTTGATGCACCTTCTGGAACTGCTTTAATGCTAGGTGAAGCGGCAGCTAGAGGCAAAGGAAAAGGCCTGCCAGAATTGAGAGTAGGGTTGCGTGATGGAATATCAGATGGTAGAGAAAAAGGCTCAATAGGTTTTGCTTCCCTTAGGGGTGGTGGCGTAGTTGGTGAACACGAAGTTTCTTTTACATCTGACTCGGAACGAATATCTATTAAACATGAAGCATTCTCCAGAGATATTTTTGTAAACGGAGCAATAAAAGCAGCCTTGTGGTCTAAAGAAAAGGCCCCGGGTCTCTATAACATGTTAAATGTTTTAAATTTGAGGTAGTTAAATACATGAAACCCAATCTTAAAACTTTACTTTTTTTTCTGATATTTAGCTTGCCGTCAGTTGTATTGGGCAACACGTTTACTAATTGTGGAGGGGATTTTAGTTTTTTTTTAAAAGAAACAGAAAGGTATGCAACTGGTATCGGTATAAGCACTGAAGTAGTAAAAAAAACCATTAGACGAGCAGAATTTAACCCGGCCATTATTAAACTTGATAGAAAACAAAGAAGTTTCAAATTGAGCTTCCTTGATTTCTCCAAAAGAGCAATAAATGATTACAGATTGGTAAACGGGAAAAAACAATTCAAAAAATATCAAACTGTTTTTAATAAAGCCTTAGCTATATATGGAGTGCCAAGAGAAGTGATTACGGCTTTTTGGGCTATGGAGACTGATTTTGGAGCCGTTCAAGGAAATTTTAATACTCTTAATTCGTTAGCTTCCCTGGCATTTGATTGTAGACGACCCGAGCTCTTTCAGCCTGAATTCATTGCAGCAATGCAATTGATTGAGCGTGGCGATATTGATTACGATACAACAGGAGCTTGGGCAGGAGAAATAGGGCAAG
>CACELY010000071.1 GCA_902560505.1 uncultured Alphaproteobacteria bacterium | reverse complement strand
ATCTTTTGTCTTTAAAAATTTGATTTATGGTGTTGAAGTTAAAAAATGCCTTTTGATTGTAATTTTTCCAGAAACAAACACCACCTCTTTTTAATATATCGCGATAGAAAGCATAGGGGTTTTGAACAAAATTTGTTTCAGCTGGTGATTGATCAACAATTATCATTCTGATCTCGCCTTTCAAAAGCCCTTTCCAAATATAGCAAGCATGATACTATATCTTTTAGTTGATATAAGCTCAAAAACATAAACTAGAGGTTACTTTGCCTGTAATAAATAGGATATCAGATTACTTTGACGAGATGCAAGGATGGAGACAACAAATGCACTCTAATCCGGAATTGGGATTTGAATGTTTTGAGACAGCAAAGTTTATAAAATCTAAACTAGAAGAATTTGGTGTAGATGAAATTCATTCTGAAATAGCAAAAACAGGTATTGTTGCAATAATTAATGGTAAATCTAACGGAAAAACAATTGGGCTTAGAGCAGATATGGATGCATTGCCGTTAACAGAGATGACAAATAAAAAATATAAATCCAAAAGAACTGGAATAATGCATGCTTGTGGACATGACGGACACACTACTATGCTTTTAGGAGCAGCTAAATACTTATGCGAGACAAGGAGTTTTTCTGGACAAGTTGCCCTGATTTTCCAACCTGCAGAGGAGGGAGGAGGAGGAGCAAAAGTCATGTGTGACGAAGGCATAATGGAGAAGTTTCAGATCGATGAGGTTTATGGGATCCATAACGATCCTGGGTCTCCTTTAGGTGTTTTTAAGACGTGTATAGGCCCAAACATGGCAGCAGCAGATGATTTTACGATTAAAATTGTTGGTCAAGGTGGTCATGCAGCGGAGCCTGATGAAACAATTGATCCACTCATTACCGGGACACAGCTTGTACAAGCTATACAAACTATTTCATCAAGAAACTTATCGGCTTTGGAAAAAGTAGTGATTTCCATCACGCAGTTTCATTCTGGAACGACCCATAATATTATTCCCAACGAAGCGATGATCAATGGAACTGTTCGAACTCTCTCCAAAGAAGCGCAGTTGCTGATCGTAAAAAGGCTAAAAGAATTATGCAAAGGTTACAGCAGAGGTTTTGGAGGAAAAATAAAGTTAGAATACAACTATGGTTATCCCCCTACAGTAAATCACCCAAGACAAACAAAGTTTGCAGCTGAAGTAGCTAAAGAGATAGTGGGTGTACAAAACGTCGACATAAACGCTAAGCCAATAATGGCGTCTGAGGATTTTTCATATATGATAGAGAAGCGTCCAGGGTGTTATTTCCATGTAGGGCAGGGTTTTGGAGCAGCGGTCCACAATCCGAAATATGATTTCAACGATGAACTATCACCGATAGGAGCAAGCTTTTTTGTAAAATTGGTTGAGAACGCAAACCCTTTTTAAGTAGTTTGTACTAGACATTGGGGATCTAGAAAGATGATCCAGCACTTTTTAAAAATTCAATTTCCGATGCTGTCGATGTTCTTCCTAAGATAGCGTTTCTATGTGGAAATCTGCCAAATCTGGCAATTATATTTTTGTGTTTTAATGCATATTGGTAGACTTTATCAGAAGTGTTCGCTCGAAATAATGGCAAAGACATTTCTTGAATTCTTAGATTCTCACTATGCATTAATGGTATTAAAGTAAAGTGTGCTTTTTCTCTATTTTGTTGGCTGATATCAAAGGTATTTAAACAATGTAAACAGGTGTTTAGTGCAAGAGTGTCTCCTGAAAAGGACTTGGGTGTTCCTCTGAAGACATTTCTAGTAAATTGGTCAGTTAATATGATAAGTGCTAGCGAGCTTTCTAAAGATTTTGCCCAATGATTATAATATCCAAGCACTGCCTCTTCTATTTGTTCACCAAAATTGTTTTTAATTTGGTTATCAAAACACTCATCTTTTTTAAACCAATCTTTTGAATTACATTCTTTGAACCAAAAATTTAAAATCCTCGTTATTTCTTTTTTCATATCTTTATGGGAAAAAAAAGTAATTACCCTTCCTTTTTATTTTTACTCTCCTCAACTTAATGGTACTAATTTTTTAACACCTGCTCAGGAATAATATGCTTTCCCTCATTGTCCATGAAAATTCTGTGTACTTGGGAAACCATATTTAACGGCAGTGGACTGTATAAATGCGGGAACAACTGATTATTTCTACTTATCTCCCAAACTAATTCTAAATCATCTGTTTTTACTTCCAGCAAATACAAAGGGCTTTTCGACTTAAAATATTTTTCTAAGGTTTCTTCTAATTGTTTTGAAGTAGAAAAGTGAATAAAGCCATCGTTTCGATCGGTTTTTGACCCTAGAAAAAAATCTTCGTTTTTTATGCTCTCCCACTCATCCTCTTCACATACTTTGAAAACCTTACTCATTATTTCTTTATTTGACCTTTTCCTTAAAAAAGGGAACCATAGAGCTCCACACAAAATCGTGTTGGATTCGATGATATATTGCCGCCAAGATGTGAATGGAAATCAACCATAATATTGTGGAGAAAAGCAGTTCGTGGACCCAAATTATGGTTTCAAGCAAAAGGCCATCTTTATAACCCAGCCAGAAAAGGGTTCCAATTCCCAAGCCGGATATTGCAATTCCAGTAAGAACAAAATACATCGAGGTATGGACAAGTTTTGCTGCTATTAGTTGTATCTTTGATGTCTCAGAGGGAAGCGCAGTTTTTCTTCTCTTCATATAAATGAACCGAAACATTAAAAAAAGCAAAAAAGCCACCGCAAAAAGCATTTCTGATATAAGAAGCCCTAAATCATTTAATTGTTCTTTGTTTTCGATCTGTTTGAACACCCCATACCCGAATAAAGGAACAAAAAACCAATGTAAAGATTTCCCTAAAAAACTGTGCTGCAATCTTTTTTGTCCCATTTTATTTATAATTCACGATCAATAATAGTTAATGTAA
>CACELY010000070.1 GCA_902560505.1 uncultured Alphaproteobacteria bacterium | reverse complement strand
ATTCTTGGACACCTAGGTCTTTTCCTTTAGAAATAAGTAATTCTCGTAGAGCGTTCAATTCTAAAGCATGACAATTTATCTCGTAACCGAGTTCACCTGCAACTGACAGGCGTGCTATTTTTGTCTTAATTAATCCAATGTCGATTTCATTGCATGACATGAACTTTAAATTCTCGTTGGATACGTCAAAGTTTGTTAATCTTTCAAGCAATTTTCTAGAATTTGGACCTGAAATTGCGTAGCCTCCAATATTATCACTTATATCTAGAAGCGATACCTCTCCATCTGCGTGAATACTTTTTATACCACCTGGTAAATGATCATAAAACCACCTTAAATGCCACTCTCGTAGATAATAGCTTCCCATAATCCAAAAAACATTATTTCCCCAGTTGAAGCATGTTAGATCTCCCTTTAGTCTTCCATCATGCCCTAACATTACTGCAAGCTTGACTTTATTATTGCCTGGTATATCCGTAGCTAGAAGTTGATTGAGCCACATCTCAGCGCCTGGTCCCCTTATTTCAAATCGACTAAACCCAGAACTATCTAATATCCCAGCATTTTCTCTCACATTAAGGTGTTCTTTTTTTACAATTTCAAAAGCATTTGAACGTTTTAAACTAGGTGTTTCTTTGAAATTTTTTGGTCCAAACAATAATGGAATCTCGAGCCCCCAACTGTTTCCAAAGATTGCCCCATTATTCTTTTGAATATCCCACACAGCTGTTCGTTTCAGATCTCTGCCTGCTGGCAACTGCTCATTTGGGTAACTCATAACAAACCGCCTGCTGTAGAATTGACCTGTTGTTTGCTTTATGTATTCTCTATTTGAAGCATATTCACCATATCTAGCTATATCCATAGACCATGGATCAGCTTCGGTTTCACCAAAGATCATCCACTCAGCTAGTGTTTTTCCAACGCCACCTCCCTGAAGAAAGCCTGCCATAACACCACAAGCAAGCCAGTAGTTTTTTAGACCTCTCACAGGTCCTACCAAAGGGTTGCCATCTGGAGAAAATGTGAATGCTCCATTTACCCAATTTTTTATCCCAACATTTTTTAGGTCTGGATACCTTTCAAAAGAGAGAGCCAACTCATTTTCTATTCTATCAAAGTCTTCTTTAAATAACTCCATCCCAAAGTCCCAAGGTGCTCCATCAATAGCCCAATGCTCATGATCTATCTCGTAAATTCCAACTAAAATACCTTTATCCCACTGTCTCATGTACGTGAAACCCTCAAGATCTACAGTCATGGGAACTTCGAAATCCATCGCTTCAATGGTAGGAATACTTTCAGTAACCAAGTAATGATGTTTTAAAGGTGAAATTGGTAAATTCAATCCTGCCATCTGTCCTACTTGCTTTGCCCAAAGACCGCCTGCATTCACAACATGCTCAGCAACTATCGTTCCTTTTTCAGTATGCACTTCCCAGCAACTGTCAACTCTCTGTTTTAATTCATTTACCTTATTATTCTCAATAACTTCAGCTCCATATTTTTTAGCTGTTTTAGCATATGCCCAAACAGTGCCTGTTGTATCAACATAGCCCTCTCTATCAGCCCAAAGTCCACCCAAAACTCCTTTAGTATCCATTATCGGACATTTGTTTTTAATCTCCTCAGGGGTCATAAGATAAACGTCCTCTATACCAATAGTTTGATATGTTCTATATGCAGATTGAAGCCATTCCCACCTATCAGGAGTACTTGCAATTGTTATGCCTCCAGTCATATGCAAGCCAATATCCTGACCGCTTTCTTCTTGAATTTTTGAAAGTAAATCTAGGGTATATCCCTGTAATGCTGACATATTCGGATCAGCGTTTAGTGCGTGTACCCCACCTGCAGCATGCCAACTAGAACCGGCAGTTAAAACGGACCTTTCTATAACAACGCAATCAGTCCAACCATTTTTAGCTAGGTGATATAGAACAGAAACGCCAACAACTCCGCCACCTATTATAACAACTTGATATCTATCTTTCATACTTCCACCTCTTAAGAATAAATATACATCCTATTTGGATTGCATAAATTGAAATTGGTAAATTATTTTCCTTTCCATTTTGGGTCTCGTTTTTCAGCAAACGCTTTAGCACCTTCAATTTGATCCTCACTCGAATATAAATGATCAACAGTTTTAAATTGCCTTTTAGTTATTCTGTTTAGGGCATCTTGAAATTTTAAATCCTCTGCTTCACGCACAATTTCTTTTATAGCTGCATAAACTAGAGGTGGTCCACTTGCTAAAAGCTCGGCCAAGTCCCATGCTTTTTTTCTCAGCTGATCAAATTTTACAATTTCTTTTATTAATCCATACGACATTGCCTCTTGGGCATCAAACCACCGCCCTGTCAATAAAAGGTCCATGGCAACATGGTACGGTATTCTTTTTGGAAGCTTAATAGAGGCTGCATCAGCGACGGTCCCTGAACGAATTTCGGGTAATGCAAAGGTAGCATTTTCTGAACAGATAATAAGGTCACAAGACAAAGCTATCTCTAATCCGCCACCACAACAAATACCGTTTACAGCGCAAATCACAGGCTTATTAAGATTCCCAAGTTCTTGAAGTCCTCCGAAACCTCCGATTCCATAGTCCCCATCTACAGCATCACCACCAGCAGCTGCTTTTAAGTCCCAACCTGCAGTGAAAAACTTCTCTCCCTTAGCTCTTAAGATAGCTACGCGTAATTCGGAATTATCCCTGAATTCCATGAATATTTCACCCATTTTTTGGCTAGTAAGCAGATCGATGGCGTTTGCCTTAGGGCGGTCGAGTGTGACCTCAAGGATTGCTCCTTTGATCTTCGTTTTTAATTCATTTGTCTTGATTATCATTTTATGTACCGTTTAATAATTTTCCTTTATAAGTGCATCAGCTGCAACAACCTGATTTGATTTTACTAAAAGAGGGTTTATTTCCAATTCAACTAATTTAGTTTTCTCCTTTAGAGCATAGCGTTGCAGCGATAAGACTGCTAAAATTATCTTGTTGATGTTAACAGTTTTTTTATTTCTGTAACCATTTAATAAAGGCCATATTTTTAGTTTTTTTAATGCCCTTGCTATC
>CACELY010000069.1 GCA_902560505.1 uncultured Alphaproteobacteria bacterium | reverse complement strand
ACAGTAGATTATAATTCCTCATCTACAACTTATACTGTTGGTGCTGATAGCGCCAAGCTTGATTTAACAGGTGTAGGTTTGTCGGCTAGAATTTCATTGTCTAAAAATGTCTTTGTAACAGGAGGAACTTCAAACCTAAAAGGTGATTTATCAGGCATAAATATGGAATTAACCAATACAACTTTTGGTATTTTTTATAACCTTTTTAATGATCTTGACTTGGAGGGAGCAAGTGGATCGAGGCTCGGTTTGGGTGTGACATCCTCTGATAACACTTTGAAAACGAGAATTAGTGGAACAGATTACAGTACGAAATCAAGCAGCTTGAATATTGGAGCAGCCTTGGAGTCAGCTATAAGTGAAAATATGTCATTTGCAGGGGGTATATCTGGAGACTCCAAAGACTTCAAACCTGTTTACTCACTCGGTTTAAAATATGACACTGGCTTCGGCGCACTTACAGCTACCTACACAAGCTATGAAGCTGATGTTGAAACAGTAAATGTAAAAACAACTGGTTTCTCTGTCGGATATGGGATTAATTTCTAGTCAAATTTAGCAAGATACGGGAAAGGTGTAGCACTGGCTGACTCCAAACTACACCTTTGCTAACAAGTCCTCTACCAAGGCAATATTGATGATGATAAAGGCCATTGGTATTTTTTAAAAAGATGTTATTAGTCTTCCAAAATAAAAAATTTGTCAGGTTAAACAACTATTGCTTAAAAAGAGAAAGTCGCAAACTTAAGCACTATGAAGAATAAAAGTACAACGAAGGAAGCAATTCAAACTTATTCAGTCACAGTAGAGTGAGTTTGAATTGCTTCTTCTTAAGCGAAGAATATAAACAATATCTTACATTTTCAGTCGAAATTAGCACAAATACACTGATTACACAGTATTTGAAGCATTTATGGAGTGATGAACAAGAATACACTCATAATCGTATTAAATCGCTTCATGATAGTAGAAAAGGCTATAGAACGATTGCTAAGTTATTGAATGCAGAAGGTTCTCGAACAGCGAAAAATAAGGAATGGAAGAACTCAAATGTTTATGCAGTTTTTAAACAATATGCAGAACGACAAGCACGACTAGAACGACAGTCTTACACTTCTAAAATGAAGTTCAGTAAGATGAAGTTAGAGTGGGTGAAAGATTGATCATCCTCCGGGGAGCCCCGGTGGCTCACCCCCGCTTGGTGGAGCACTACCTCCCGGATCTGGCGGGCTGTAACCATTACCTCCTCCCATGCCTTCACTAGTAGGATTGTCGGGAACTGTTTGTCCTATTGTAGAATTTTGAGAGTTAGAACTTCTATCATCCGAGCCATGCACGGTACTAGTGTGAATATTGTGAATATTGTGCCCATATCCCATCGTGGGTTTCATACCACTGCCATTCTCAGTTACACAACCTGTGAGGAGTAGAATGCCAATACACGAGATATATAAATTTTTCATTTTAAATACTCTAAACGTTTGGGAATAGAATATTAAAAAGCTGAAATTATTGCAACTTAATAAAAGGAGAAGAACGCATTAATCTTTATCTGTAAATGGCGGGAATGTTTGCTATCTAATCAAGCTTCTGTTTAAGTCTTTAACGAACAAAAATGCTTGAATTTCAACGAAATGGACGTAAAAAAGTGGTGGGGATTTAAACGAAAGAAAGACGTACAACAAAAGAAGCGATTCTGACTTACTCAGTCACTGTGGAATAGTGGTGTAGGTGAGTATATAATTTCTCCGAAAACGAGTGGTTTGAAAAGGAGTATTTTATGAAAAAACTAATATCGGGTTTACTTGCAGGACTATTCTGTTTCTTGATTTCAGAAAAAACTTCTGCAGCATCAGTAACCTGCAATTTTCTTTCTGGGACAACATATTCTAAATCAGGTGAATGGGTTGGAGCGAGTGATGACTTTATAGCAATCATGCAATTATTTGGAACAGAAGGACTTAAGTTAAAACTTGGAGACAATCTTGTCGAAAATCTAGATAAAAGAAAAATTTTTCTTGCTGGGAAGACAAGGCATGGAAACGTTTACCTTCTTGGAAGTGATATGGGAGTTCTTGGAAAAGCAATTAAAGTCGATGGTAATAAAATAAAAATTTACGATGGTATTTGTCAGGTTGGTTTTGGTTGATTTGAGAAAAAGTAAATTATTTAACAGGCCTTAACGTATAGGACATTATATTCCCATAAAGAGAGTTTGTAGTTTTGTTTTTTAAAATTTTTAATAGATTGCTTCTAGGGATGCTCTTGACCTTTCCTCCAATAGCATATGCTCAATTCCTCGATACCAAATGGACGGTTACTGAATATTTTGGGGAGTTGTGGTACGCCGAGGAGGAAGATATTCTCGGCAAGCATCAGGAATTTTACAAAGGGTGGGCAGATGGTGTGTTCTATTCCTGTGATTACGCAGGGCAGTCTGCAACTTATAACACTCATACAATTAGAGAATTCCTTTTAAACAAGGAATTTGAACTCGTCAATCAAGAGAAAGCGTTTTCTAAAGTTTTTTCAGAAAATGGTCTGATGAATGAAAATACAGAAGTCTTTGTTCATCGGATTACATGCAATGGAAGTGAAGTTGTAGATAGGAAAGTGCTGTATCCTTTCATAACAGTAGATGGTTCTAACAAGGCATTTTATGTCTATGAAGGAGCAATAATTACTTTCACTTTTGAAAAGTGAATCACCTACTCAAACCCTTAGTCACTATTTCCCAAATCCAAAATCACTCCTCAAAATATTGCCCTTGAATATCAAAATAAGATAATAGGAACTATCATGGGTGGGTATGACGGTCATCGTAGCATTATGGATTACCTGGCAGTAAGTCCTGACTTTCGTGGTAGAGGTTTTGGAAAATTATTGGTAGAAAAGGTTAAAAAAAAATCAAGCAATTAGGTTGTCCAAAAGTAAACCTTTTGGTTAGGTCAGATAATGTTGAAGTAAGTAACTTTTATGAAAGTATTGATTATAAAAAACAGATGATGTTTCAGTTTTTGGAAAGAGACTTATTTCTGATGACTAAATCACAGGACGGTCGTTGCAACACAATCCGTTACTAGCGAATAAATAATTGATTTTATGGGGTTTTTTGCTCTACAAATTGATAGGGTAAATGTTTCTACAGGTATGCATTTCTGATTTTAGCAAATAAATTTTCTTAAAGACACTCTAGGTTAAAACAGTTC
>CACELY010000068.1 GCA_902560505.1 uncultured Alphaproteobacteria bacterium | reverse complement strand
AAATTTGTGCAGCGTTTTTATTAGAGAATTTTTTGCAACCTGAGGCAGTACCACTACTTATAAAATTTCTGTAATAAATTTTTTCGCCTAATTTGTTGGATACGCTTCGGGCAAAAACTGCTAAGTTTACCGACTGGCGCTTTATTTTTTCCTTATGGGTTTCTTCTAAAACCACTCTTCCTGCTTTTAGCTCCTCTCGAAGCTTAGCTGCTTGCTCTCTTTCAACTTTTTGCTGTTCTTGAGAATATCGAGAGAGATCTAAGACCCCGTCGCTTATTTTTAAATCAGAGTTTCCTTTCACTACTTGATCTTTACTGGAAATGTCTGTTTGACAGCCAGAAAGTAACAAAATACACAAAAAGTAGATAAGCCTGCCCAACTATGCCCACCATTTTTTTGGATTATTTTCAAACCCTAATGTATTTTCAAGATTGAATGCAGTATTTAAAAGCAATGGTTCTTGCCAATTATTACCAATCAGTTGCACTCCTAGTGGGAGCCCAAGTTCATCTAATCCTACTGGCAAGCTGAGGGCTGGGAGACCAGCAAGATTGGCAGGTACAGTAAATATATCGTTCATATACATTTCGACGGGGTCTTGCGTACCTTTTGAGCCTAAAGGAAACGCGGAAGTAGGCGTTGTTGGTGTTAATATTATATCAACTTTTTTAAAAACTTCGTCAAAATCATTCTTGATTAAACTTCTGACTTTTTGCGCTCTTTTATAGTAAGCATCATAATAACCAGAAGAGAGCACATATGTTCCTATTAGAATTCGTCTTTTAACTTCCGTCCCAAAGCCCTCTGATCTAGTTTTCTCATAAAGCTCTAAAATTGAGTCATTTGTATCAAGTTTGGCTCGGTGCCCATATCTCACGCCATCATATCTAGCAAGGTTTGATGATGCTTCAGCGGGCGCTAAAACGTAATATGTGGGCAAAGCAAATTCGGTATGTGGCAATGACACCTCAACTATTTCCGCTCCCATATTCTTCAAAATTTTGATAGCTTCTTCCAATTTCCTATTTGCTTCTGAGTCACCATTTTGGAGACTATACTCTTTAGCAAGTCCTACACGTAATCCCTTTATATCTTTAGCTAATTCCTGCTCATAATCCGGGACATCAATCTTTGCCGAAGTGCTGTCTAGAGGATCAAAACCTGACATAGCTTTTAACATTATTGCACTATCCGTCACGTTCTTAGTAATAGGTCCGGCTTGATCAAAAGAAGACGCAAAGGCTATGATTCCCCATCTTGAACATCTACCATAGGTAGGTTTTAGTCCAACTGTCCCAGTAAAGGATGCCGGTTGACGAATAGATCCTCCAGTATCAGTGCCTGTTGCTCCAGTACATAGGTTTGCAGCTACAGCAGCTGAAGAACCCCCTGAAGAACCTCCTGGTGTTAGAGGATCATGTGAGCCAGTGGATTTCCAGGGGTTAATCACCGGCCCATAGGTTGAAGTTTCATTTGATGAACCCATGGCAAATTCATCCATGTTAAGTTTGCCTAACATTATAGCCTGTTCGTTCCAAAGTTTCTGTGTAACTGTGCTTTCATAAGGTGGTATGAAGTTTTCCAAAATATCTGACGCGGCCTGTGTCTTAACATTTTTACAGCAAAACAAGTCTTTTATACCAAGAGGTATTCCACATAGAGATTTTTGGGAGTCAGTGCCTATGACTTTGTCCGCCTTTGATGCTTGCATTAAAGCTTTGTCAAAAGTTTTTTCAATAAATGCATTCAGTTTAGAGCTCTCTTCTATGTTTTGAATATAAGCTTTAGTTAGCTCCGTCGCACTTATTTCTTTTTTATTCAGTAAGTCTCTTGAATCCTTTATGCCAAGTTGTGTTAGTTTCACTTCGTTCATTCCACTATTTTCGGAACGGTGAAGAAATCTTGATTTTTATTTCTCGTATTTTTAAGTATTTCATTGGTATTATTATAAATTGTAACGCTATCTTTCCTCATATCCTCTATATTTGTTTTGCCAAAGTTGAACTCATCGATTCCGTCAATATCAATCTCACCTAGTTTTTTTACAAATTCAACAATTCTATTAAGGTCCTTTTGGATATCATCTGACTCGTCTTCATCGATCCTTATTCGAGACAGTCTTGCGATTTTAAACACTGTTTCAGTATCTATTTCCATTGAACCTTACCCTTCTAACTTCAAAAAATTCTTTCATTATTTGTGAGATCTCCCGTTGGTAAAATCCACCATAAACTTCAGTATTTTTAACAGCTCTTTCTATGTTTTGACAAGTTGAATGATTTGAACTGAAAGCACCATATTTAAAAGACGGCAGCCCATATATTAACTTTTTTAGCCTTGAATTAATTATAGCGGCTAAACACATCGAACATGGTTCGAGTGTTACATACATAGTGCAATCAGATAAATAAAGGTCTTTACGTGCCAGGCAGGCTGTTCTTATTGCATTTATTTCTGCGTGAGCTGTGGGGTCGCATAATTCTATTGTTTTATTGCTTTCTATTGCAATTATTTCTCCTGAAGCCTCTTTGATTATTGCTCCCACAGGTATTTCATTTCTCTGAGCAGCATTTTTTGCTTCTTTGATTGCTAATTCCATATTTTCGTCTTTTATCATAACGTGTATAAAGATGAGAATGTTTATATCGATGTATGTTTAATTTGTAGTTATGTCAATCAAAAGTGAGATAAGGATATCTAGACGTCTAGCAAAGGCTGGCTTGGCATCAAGAAGACAGGCTGAAAAATTAATCCTAGACGGGAGAGTAACTTTAAATGGAAAGACTGTAGTGGAGCCTTGGAGAAACTGTACTAAAAAAGACGTCCTAAAATTAGACGGTATAATTGTAAGTCAGTCAATCTCTACAAGCTTACATATGCTTTATAAACCAAGAGGCTACCTAAGTACTTCAAAAGATGCACTTGGTAGAAAAACCATATTTGACCTTATTGATGGTAGATTACAACACCTAATGATTATAGGTCGGCTAGATTATGACTCTGAAGGATTGATGATTTTAACTAACAATGGAGAATTAAAAAGATATCTTGAATTACCAAAAAACAAGTTTGAAAGGGTTTATAAAGTAAAAATAAAGGGTCACTTAACAAATTCAAATTTAAACGAGATAGAAAGAGGTGTGTCACTGGAGGGGTTAAACTATAAACCCATAGTTGCAAGAGTTTTAGAAAGTAAAAAAGCATATTCATGGATTGAAATGGTCTTAACCGAGGGTAAAAATAG
>CACELY010000067.1 GCA_902560505.1 uncultured Alphaproteobacteria bacterium | reverse complement strand
TCCATTTTCTAATGATTCCAAAACAGAGATTGTTCGCGATTCCTTTTGAATATATCTTGCTATAGCATAAAGATATTTTGATCTCTGAAAGCAACTAAGCGATTGCCAATTCTCGAGGCCCGATCTTGCAACTTTTACAGAGTTTTTAATGTCAGTAATAGTTCCTTGCGAAACCTTAGCGATTTCTTTTTTATTAAAAGGGTTAATGGTTTTGAATAAGTTTTTTGGTTTAGTAAATCTGCCTCCAATAAAATGCCCAAATTGGCCCTTGTGCTCAGTGATCCACTCCAGAGCTTCTTTGTCACTCTCAAGAGCTTCTTCATAACCCATTTTTTTAAAAGAATCTTGAATCTTTGTCATTTGCTTATGCTAAGCCATGTCTATTGAATGAAGAGTATTGACCTGTCGCATAATGCTCTATCTGTCTCTCGATATCGGAAAGCAAAGATGAAGCACCGAGCCTGAAAAGGTGAGGGTTTAGCCATTTTGAGCCAAGCTCTTCTTTTACTAGCATCATGTGAGATAAACAATCTTTTGCTGATGAAATTCCTCCTGCAGGTTTGTATCCTACTTCAAACCCCGTGAATTCACAATATTCTCTAATTGCTCTGCACATAACCAGAGTAAAGGGTAATGTTGCGTTTATGCTTTCTTTACCGGTAGATGTTTTTATAAAGTTTGCACCAGCCATCATACAAATAAAGGCTGCCTTCTTAACATTTTTTAATGTCCCTAGTTCACCAGTAGCTAAAATAGTTTTCAGACAAGCCGTACCGGACGCTTCTTTATATTCTGATACTTCATCGTAAAGCTTTTTCCAATTTCCAGACAAAACATGCCTTCTTGAAATAACAATATCAATTTCTTGCGCACCACTTCTTATTGACTCTTTTATCTCTAAAATTTTTGTTTTTTTTGGAGTATGTCCCGCTGGGAACCCTGTGGACACAGCAACTACTGGTATAGTGGACCCTCGAAGAGCATTTAATGCGGTTCTTATGAATTGGTAATAAACACAGACTCCTCCTACTTTTATATTCAAATCTTTTATACCAAGCTTCTTCAGAAGGTCATTGCGTAAAGGGTTCTTGGCTTTATTACAAAGTCGAACTACCCTATTCTCGGTATCATCACCAGATAACGTAGTGAGATCCATACATGTAATAGCCTTAAGTAGCCATGCGACCTGGTTATGTTTTTTAACTGTGCGACGGTCGGTCGCCGAAGCGCATCTTTTTTCTACAGCGCTTTTATTAATCCTAACTTCGTTAATAGCCTCTAGCTGAAAGGGTATCCCCTCATTTTTTACAATCACGGCATCCATTTTTTCTTTATTAAAATTTTTGTCTAGTGGCATCTCATAATCTTTGTGTGATTTTTAGTCCATCACATTTATATAAATCAAATTGTTAGTTTAGAATAGTGCGGTAATAATATAGTATACATTGTTCGGAATCTATTTGCTACACAAAGAAATAAAGTAAGCGCTAAAGGCTAAATTATGTTTATTCAAGATTTGATTAGAAAGAAAAGAGATAAACAGCAACTGACTCCCGCCGAAATAGATTGGCTTATACAAGAATTGTCTAATAATAAAGTTGATCCTGCTCAAACGGGTGCTTTTTTGATGGCATCTTGGATAAATGGTTTGACCGAACATGAAAAAGTAAATTTAACCAATTCAATGAAGAATAGTGGGACGGTTCTAAAGTGGAATCTAGATGGGCCAATAGTTGATAAGCATTCCACTGGAGGAGTGGGTGATACGGTCTCTCTAATCCTTGCCCCCCTAATGGCTAGTTTAGGTTGTTTTGTGCCCATGATTTCTGGCAAGGGCTTAGGGCATACCGGAGGCACTTTGGATAAACTTTCTTCGATACCTGGATACGAGGTAGAGCAAAGTGAAACTGCGTTTCAGAGAATTGTATCGCAGGTAGGCTGCGCTATTGTAGGTCAGACTTCTAAGTTAGTACCTGCCGATAAAATTCTTTACGCTACAAGAGATGTAACTAGTACAGTTGACTCAGTTGATTTAATTACGGCATCGATAATCTCAAAAAAGCTAGCCTCTGGAATAAACAATCTAATTCTGGATGTTAAAGTTGGTAGAGGTGCATTGATGGCAAATTTAAAGCAAGCAAAAAAATTAGCTGAAAGTTTGGTTTCCATAGCAAAAGCATCAAATTGTAATACGAAAGCCCTGATAACTAACATGAACGACCCTCTTAGCTCATCGATAGGTAATGCTCTAGAAGTAGAAACAGTAGTCGAAGTTCTATTAGGTAAAAATAAAAATGAATATGCCCTTTTGAACACAACAATAGCTTTATCTGTCGAATTATATTCGATGGTTTACTCGGAAAAAAGCCCATCAGAAATACAACGGAAAATCTACTCTAGACTTGAATCCGGTCATGTAGCCGAGTGCTTTGAAAAAATGGTATCGGCCTTAGGCGGGCCAAAAAACTTTTTATCAAATTATGAAAAGGTACTTCCGAGAGCTAATTCTATAATACCAGTTAAGGCAAAAAAGGAAGGGTTTATTTCTCAAATTAATACAAAAGCATTGGGTGATATTCTTGTAAAAATGGGTGGAGGAAGGCAGAAGGCTTCAGATAAGCTTGACCTATCTGTTGGATTTACAAAGGTGATGAAATCTGGGGAAGAGGTCAATAAAAAAACATCTCTTCTTTTTTTGCATGGTTCTCGCGAATTGTTAACTGCTTCTTTGGAAAAAGAAATTAATGATTGTTTTTCTATTTCTGAGAGTGGACCGGCGAAATCAAGGAACCCGATTTTGCAAAAAGTTGTTTAATGGGTAAGGCTATATTGATCGTTTTGGACTCTTTGGGTGTTGGGGGCGCTCCCGATGCCAATCTCTATAATGATGAAGGATCAAACACATTCGGTTCTATTGCTTCGGCCTGTTCAAATGGTGATGCGGATATTGGACGAAAGGGACCATTAAACGTGCCTAATCTTGAGTCTTTAGGTATCTATAGTGCTGCAAGGTTATCAACTGGTTTAACCCTACCTAATACTGATAGCACTGTTGGGTCCTATGCTGTAGCTAAAGCGCGTTCTAAAGGGAAGGATACGCCCACTGGTCATCATGAAATAGTTGGTTATACTAATCCAATTGGTTGGTATACTTTTCCTAAAGTTGTACCAGTTTTTCCTGAAAAAGAAATGGAAATGCTTATGCAAGAAGCGAAAGTGACTGGTTTTTTAGGAAATAAGCATGCATCTGGCGAAGACATCGTTAAAGAATATGGTGAAGCCCACTTAGGTAGTGGGTTTCCAATT
>CACELY010000066.1 GCA_902560505.1 uncultured Alphaproteobacteria bacterium | reverse complement strand
TCAACTTTTTTTCCTATTTTTTTATCAAGAGCAACCCTATAGGACTTCAAAAACCATTCAATAAATAAATCTTTATCTTCTAAAATTTCAGAGGGAATTGACCAATTTGATAGGGATATATCTTTCCCATTTTTCTTGTATGTAAATGGCTTTGAAAAGGCAGACTTATAATCATTTATATTTGATTGATCTACTTTCATGAAAATTTCTGAGCGCAGGATCAGTGCAACAGCCAGCCCATTTTTAAATAGTCCATACCCACCAAACATTCTTTTAAATGAAATGCCTTCTTCGTCATCTAAAAGATCCAAAATATGTTCGAGAGTTTCCTGGTTTGACATCTAAAGTTAAATAAATAGTTTTTATAAAGTTTTCTTATTGTCTTTTGATTTGTAAAAAATAAAGATTCCAGCAAGGATTATAAGAGATCCTCCAAAAAGTGTACTAAATTTAGGTATCTCACCAAAAAAAATAAACCCCATTACACTAGCCCATAGTAAGGCGGTATATCTAAATGGAGAAACAAATGTTACTTCGCCATATCTCATGGCAGAAACCGAGGCTGTATAACCGATAGAAACAAATATAGCTGTATAAACTATAAATAAAGAATTATCTACTTTTCCAAAAAGATGAGTGTCTTCACTTAATAAAAAGCTAACCATGGTCAGCATTAGTGCACTATAAAAAGCTACTACATTTGATGGTATATTTTTATTCAATCTTACAGTTAATAGATCACGTGCTGACAAACAAAAAACTGCAACTAATGCATGAATCGTAAAGAAGTTAAAATCCGATGATCCCGGGCGAATAATTATAAGTGTACCAAGACATCCAACCAAGACAGCAATCCATTCGTGTGTCTTTGGTGATTGGCGTAAAAAAATAAATGATCCCAACAGAACCATGAGAGGAATTAATTGAAGAATAGCATTAGCATTGGCTACATTCATGTTGAACAGAGCTGTCAAAAATGCATATGTCATGATAACTTCTAAAATTGATCTAATTATTATTACAATTCGATCTCTCCATTCTTTTATAAAAAAAGATGCCTTACTCATATAACAGTAAGAAAAAAGAAAGAAGGTTACAAATAGTCCCCTTAAAAAGGTTATTTGAAACATTGAGATTTCAGATGAGAGAAATTTCATGAAAATATCACTCATTACATAGCAAGCTGCTGCGAGAGAGATTAAAAATGCTCCCTTAGTGTTTTCACTTATCAACTATAAACAACCTTTCAATTAACAAAGAGGCGGTGCAAGTCCTAAAACTGAAAGTTAGAATGGAAAGTTCACGCAGGAATTACCTTTCCATCATAGGCAAAACAATACCCATTGTCATCCACAGAAAGGTTTTCAACAACTTTCATCATCATCTCAACAGACTCTTTTGGAGAAATGGTTTTAGTAGTATTTTGAAATTTTTCTGTAAACTTTGTTTTAACTGTACCCGGATGAAGGCCCACACAAATAGCATTTTTATTTCTCCTATTTATCTCTATAGAAGAAGTCTTAATGATTTGATTTAGAGCAGCTTTAGATGACCTATATGAAATCCAACCCCCAAGTCTATTATCCGTTATAGAACCCACTCGGGCAGATAGATTTACGAATACACTAAATTTTGTCTTATCCAATTTTTTAGAAAAATTTTTTAATAATAAGGCGGGCCCTATTGCATTAATCGTCATCATATCAATCATTGATTTTTGTTTAACCACATTAATCGTTTTCTCAGGCCCCTCTTCAGTAGTTTGCAAAACCCCTGTTGCGTTGATAATCAAATTGAATGAACCTTCTATTGATTCAGAAAGTTTAAATATTTTTTCTTCATCTGAAATCTCAAACCCATCAAAGGATCGGCTTATCTTTACCACATTTTCTGAACCGAGCTTACTCTCCAAGAACCTGCTAAACGCTTTACCTATACCACCACTAGCACCAAATACTAAAGCCCTTCCACTATATTCATACATGACTATCTAACTAAGCCCCTAATTCGGCCTTTATTTTGTTAGCCTGCAAAGATAAAATCGACATGTCTTTCACCATTTGACCAGGTCTATCCATGGGTTTGCCTTCATATCTAGGTATAACATGAAAGTGCAAGTGAAAGACCTCTTGACCTCCATCAGCCTCACTAAATTGCTGTATAGTTATACCCGTTGCATTCATTGCTTTCTTGGATACAATCGCAAGCTTTTTCACCACTTTAATAACTGCACATAGACTTTCATTATCAATATCCAGAATATTCCGAACACTCGCCTTAGGTATAACAAGAAAATGACCTGGCGACCTAGGCATTATATCCATAAAAGCCAAAACCTTTTCGTCCTCATAAATTTTTTCAGCAGGCAATTCACCCCTGATAATTTTTGCAAAAATATTTTGTTCGTCATAGTTCATCTCAAAATCCTTTTTTAAAAAATTGAACTTTCTACTAACCTTTTTGTGTATTCGTTTTTTGAATACCTTAATAGTCTTGCCGGAGTTCCCTCGTCCACAATCATACCATCTTTCATTACAACCATTCTATGAGAAATAGTTGAAACTAACTCTAAATCGTGACTTATAAATAAATAAGATAAATTAAGGTCTTTTTGCAAATCAATTAACAACTTAATTAATTGTTTTTGAATAGCCGCATCCAATGATGAAGTTGGCTCGTCTAAAATTAGGAGCTTCGGTTCCATAATTATCGCTCTTGCAATTGCGATACGCTGTCGTTGTCCACCAGAAAACTCATGCGGATACCTTTCTAGAGTATCTTTGTCAAGGTCTACTCTACTCAGAGCTAATAGTATTTTTTCTTCTACCTGTTCTTTAGAAAATATACGATGTGAAATAATACCTTCACCGATTATATCACGAATTGAAAGTCTTGGTGAGAGTGAAGAAAAAGGGTCTTGGAAAACAATTTGAACATTACGTCTGTAATTTTTAAGTCTTTCCTTTTTTCTGAGACGAGGTTCAGGAAGATGCAATTTTATATCTCCTTGATAATCTACCAACTTAAGTATTGATAGAGCTAAGCTTGTTTTACCACTACCGCTTTCGCCTACAACTCCAAGTGTCTCGCCCAATTTAATATTTAAAAAAACTTTATTTAAGGCACAAAAGTCTTTAGACGAGCTTCTAAATAAGCTTCTAGGGCCTTTATACTTAACTGACAAGTTTTCAGCTGATAATAGAGTCTTTGAAGTGTTTAATCTTGATTTTATAATTTTAATCTTAGGCTCGATTAAGTCTTTTGTGTATGCATGAGTTGGTTTTTTAAAAACATCTTTGGTTTTACCACTTTCAATTATTTCCCCTTCTTTCATAATATATAAACGATCAGCCAAATTTTTAACAATCTTTAAATTGTGCGTTATGA
>CACELY010000065.1 GCA_902560505.1 uncultured Alphaproteobacteria bacterium | reverse complement strand
GTTTTTCTGGGGACGCAATCTAAAACCGATAAGATACAAAATAAGCTTCTGGGGAAGAGAATATTAGTTAAAGAATTAGAAAATCTTAGCTCTGAAAGTAGTGATGGATATTTGTCCCGAGGCATTCAAAATCAGCTAATCTCAGCTTTGTCTCCAACTGTGTTACTCCCTGTTGTTCCGAAGGAAGTGTTTCTATATCACTAAAGTTTGAAACTGGAGGCGATTTAAAAAAATTTGAAGAGCATTCGACAGGGTTTTTTAGTGAGCTAAAGGATACCTTTGTTTACAAGGAGACCAATTTTTCTGGAATTTTTGTTTATAATTATGACTCGGAAATTACATCTACCGAGCTTTCAGTTAACTAAATGCGCTCCTTATAATCTTTGGGTAAACTATGGAAGAGATAAAAAAGCTTGCTCAAGTCCATAATATTTTAGATTATCACGTAAAAAAAAATCCAGACAATGTGTCTCTATCGATAGATGGTATAAGCTATACAAACTCTGACATATTATCAAAAGTATTATCTTTTGTTGGATTATTAAAAAAAAATAAAGTTACATCTGGCGACCGAATAGCTTTTTTGGCAAAAAATTCTTCTGAATTTATAGAGCTAATGTACGCTTCATCCATTCTTGAACTTGTTATGGTTCCAATAAATTTCAGGCTTGCGTATGAAGAAGTAAAGTTCATAGTACAAGACTCTGGCTCAAAAATTATTATTTTTGGTGAGGAATTTAAAGAGCTAGTAGAAAAACTTAATGCCGACAAAACTGACTTACACCTTTCTTTTGGAATAAGTGAACTAAGAAATTTATTAAAGTCGAAAAGTCCAGGTGCATTTGATGTATCATTATCTGAAAATAAAGCTACTAAAACCCCACTTTTTCAAATGTATACTTCGGGGACAACAGGTAATCCCAAAGGCGCTTTGATTTCTCAAAAAGGAATTATGTCTTTAATTGCTAATGGAATAAATAACTTAGGGCCATTCGATCCCAACGCTGTTAATCTTGTTTGTATGCCACTGTTTCATATAGCGGGAAGTGCGTGGCTTTTCTTTGGGCTTGCATCAGGATGTGAAAATATTTTACTGGTAGATATAAATCCTGAGAAGATTTTGGATATTATTGAGAACTATAATGTAGCAACCACTCTGATGGTTCCAGCTGTAATTCAAATGGTAGTTATAGCTGCTGAAAAAAATAATAAAGTATTTGAAAATGTTAAAAACATTGTTTTTGGTGCATCACCAATGGCTGTTGATACGTTAAAGCGTGCGCAAATAATATTTCCGAACTCAAATTTTACTCACGTCTATGGAATGACTGAAACAACTGGCATGTTTATGTCTTTAGACCCGAGCGAATTAAAAGCAAACAGAAGGCTAGAATCATGTGGAAAATGTTTCAGCAACTCAGAGATAAAAATAGTTGATGCTCATGATAATGAAGTTCCTGCCAAAACTATCGGGGAGATTATATGCCGTACCGATCAAATAATGGATGGCTACTTTAACAGAGAAAAGGCGACTAACGAGGCAATAAATGATGGCTGGTTTTACACAGGTGATGCTGGGTATCTCGATGAAGAGGGATATCTGTTTATCAGAGATCGGATAAAAGATCTTATTATAACAGGTGGAGAAAATGTTTATCCTGCAGAAGTTGAAAATGCTTTAATGTTGCAACCTTCCATTATCGACTGTGCTGTAATTGGGGTTTCAGACCCCAAGTGGGGAGAAGCTGTTATAGCTCTAGTCATCGTTAATAGCGATAATTTTTCAGAGATAGAGGTGAGGTCATCCTTGAGGTCGCAGTTGGCTGGTTTTAAAATACCAAAAACATTTCACGTCGTAGATAGCCTGCCACGAAACGCTGGAGGTAAGATTACAAAACATGTCTTGCGAGACAAATATGCATATCTTGGGAAATAAATGCACTTAAATTTAGACTCAAACGAAAAAATAAAAGGGTACTATGATAGCCCTTGGCCCGCTGAATGTGGCGGTCCTAGAAGACAAAAAATACCTAGATCACCTGGATTAAATATTAGCAACGGCGAATATTTATCTCAAAAAACAAGGGCAAATGGTGAATGGAATGTAATGATGGTTCTTAGAGATCCTGGAGAAGTTTTTTTGATGGGAAACAACCATATTAATTCTACTGAAAAATATGGCTTTTTAGAAAAGATAGATCCTCATTCTCTAGAATGTATCTCGCGTTCACCTAATTTACCATCTGGAGGCCATACTTGGTGTGGTGGTGTTGTTGTGCATGAAAATGGCTATCTCTATCTCAATAACGGAAATTATTGTTATAAACTGGATCCAGATTGTAAAGTGGTAGCTTCAAAAAAATTACCACAAAACTCTGCATATAACAGTTTTTTGATTATGAAAGATGGAAACCTTGTCATGAAAAATATCGAGCATGCATGGGATGCAAAGTCAAAATTTGTTATTTTAGAACCAGAGTTTCTTAATCAGGTTGCAGATGAAATTGCCATTGATGAAAACTCGATGGGTAGAATAGCCATGGATATTGATACACAGGGAACACAATGGATATATGTTCCAGGGCGAGACACTTTCTTTAGATACAAATACGAAAAAGGGAGCTTGACTTTAGATCAGAGTTGGATGCCAAAATATAGAACACTGAATTATGAGGAACAAAGTTTTAGTTGGGATAGCTGTATAAGTGATGGCGGATGTTGGTTTTTAGATAATGGCGATAACAGAGCTAATGTGACTATATTTTCTACAAGACCATTTGGTCAAGACCTTCCAGCTAGAGGGTCTGTTTTTCAAGGGTTATCATCATCGCCACAAAAATTATTTCGAGTTGATATAAAAAATGATAAAAAATTAGAGTTTGTACAGCCTTTTGATAAACAACGAGGAAGCATTTTTAGCCCCCCAGCATTTGATCCCATTCATAAAGTCGCAATAGCGTTTGACACAGGAAATGGCTTGCTAGCGGGTTTGAATTACTCAAAAGATCTGGGTTTTAAGAAATTATGGGAAAAGCCTACTAGAATTTCTATGCAAATGGTAATGTACAGCGATACGAGGGAGATTGCAGTGAATGACTTTCGTACCGGCTATGACAATATTGTCGTTTTCGATACAATTACCGGCGAAGAAAAAGGAAGGGTGCCTACAGAGAGTACGACAGCAAATGGCATGTTTCTTTCTCCTGGTTGGGAAAGAGACGTTTTTTACTGTTCAATTGGGGCTATTGCTAGAGCCTTTATAGAGTGATAGACTTTAACTCTTATTAGGCAACGAGGGGAGTCCGTTATGGAACTTAGAGGAAGATGCTATTGTGGTGATATTCAATATGAAATTAATGGAGAATTGCAAGCTAGTTTCCAATGTCACTGTCGTGAGTGCCAGTATATAACCGGTGGAAATGCAAATATCGTTATGGTTTTTTCAGAGGATGATTTCCAGTTTACAAAAGGAAAACCCTCGGTCTTCGCTAGAAAAGATCTAGAAACACCAGTTAAGAGGTTTTTTTGCGATAAGTGTGGAACTGGTTTTGGAAGCATTAGTCCCTCGAGACCAGGCTCATTTATTGTTAAGGTGGGTACTCTTGATACACCTGAAGTCTTTTCTCCCGATTTCGCAATATTTACTTGTGATATCAAAGACTATCACCACATTCCTGAACATTTAACTTCCTTTGATAAAAGACCCCCTAAGAAAAACTAAACTAAAAATATTACAGGAATGAAACGTACCTTGGGAGGCTTTGTTCCAGTTCATAGTCTGGGTATAAGTCAGATCATTGCCTACGGTGCGATGTTTTATTCTTTTGCGCAAATC
>CACELY010000064.1 GCA_902560505.1 uncultured Alphaproteobacteria bacterium | reverse complement strand
TTGGGTAAGCCAGACGTAATATTTTTTTATCGATTTTATTTAAAAGCTGGCTGGACATTTTTGTTTCACCAAAAAATAAAGCGATAAAAATTTATTTGACCATCTTAACATTTTAATAATATTTTTTATGCGTTATACTTGACGTAAACGTCAAAGAAATAATCAGCTGGAGGTAAGACAATGAACATGATTTCTACAAAAAGCAATGAAGATAAAGTTAACACTATCACTGAAATGTGCAAACTATTCAAGGTAAGTGCTCGAACGCTAAGATTTTACGAATCAAAAGAGCTTTTGTTTCCAATTAGAAGAGGTCAACATCGTTTGTTTACTAAGAGTGATAGAGGAAGAATGAAATTAATAATGCAAGGCAAGAGATTTGGCTTTAGCTTGGAGGAAATAAGACAGCTACTCAATTTGTATAATTTTGGAGATCATCGTACCAGACAAATCAAGCAAACCTACCAACTTGGCTTGAAAAGACTATCTTCAATGGAACAACAGAAGAAGGAGTTAGGACTAGCTATAAAAGACTTAAAAACTCAACTTCAGCTTTGTAAAGACTTGCTTCTTAAAAGAGGCGCGGACTCACGAGACCTATAATTTAATATTTGGAAGACAAACTATGCATTTATACCGACCACCATTAGAAGATTACAATTTTATACTTCACCATTTTCTTAAAATAGAAAAAGAGGATATTGAGGGCTATAAAGACTTATCACCTGAATTTACTAAACCTATCTTTGAAGAAGCTGGTAAATTAGCGAGTGAGGTGATTTCTCCATCAAACAAAGATGGGGATGAGCAAGGGTGTAAATTAGAAAACGGAATCGTACGTACACCAGACAGCTTCAAACTTGCTTTTGATAAGTTACGAACAGGCGGCTGGCTGTCTCTTGATATTGAAGAGGAGTTTGGTGGGCAAAATTTACCCTTGATACTTTCCACAGTAACAAACGAAATGTTTACAAGTGCTAATATGTCTTTAACAATGTATAGTGGCCTATCTAGGGGAGCATATTCTGCTATTTTTCTTCACGGCTCTGAGGATCAAAAGCAAATGTATTTGCCTAAATTAGCCAATTGTGAATGGACTGGAACAATGAATTTAACCGAACCTCATTGTGGTACAGACTTAGGTTTGATAAGGACAAAAGCAATTCTTACTGAGAATGGCTCCTATCAAGTTTCGGGCCAGAAAATTTTTATTTCCTCTGGCGATCATGACTTATCAGAAAATATTATACATTTAGTCCTAGCTAGAACGCCAGATGCTCCAGAGGGCGTAAAAGGTATATCATTATTTGTGGTACCAAAGTTCCTAGTCAATGATGACGGTTCATTGGGGGAAAGAAATAAATTATCAGTTGGAAAAATAGAAAAAAAGATGGGTATTAAAGGTAACGCCACCTGTGTTATGAATTATGATGGCGCAACGGGCTATCTCGTTGGCGAGGAAAACAAAGGCCTTAAAGCAATGTTCACAATGATGAATGAGGCTAGGCTAGGGGTAGGAATGCAGGGGTTAGCTCAAGCTGAAATAGCTTATCAAGCGGCACTAAATTATGCAAAAGACAGAATACAGGGACGAGCAATTCAAGGAAAAGCCAATCCAGACCAGAGCGCGGACCCAATTATTGTTCATCCAGATGTTAGAAGAAATCTCATGGAGCAAAAGTCATTTATAGAAGGTGCTAGAGGCTTTATCGCATGGGCTGCGGTTCTTCTAGATAGAGCAAAGAGAGACGGGGATAAAAATGCAGAGGGGATTGCAAGTCTGTTGATCCCGGTAATCAAAGGTTATGTTACAGATAAGGGTTTTGAGTATACTATAAACGCCCAGCAAGTTTTTGGTGGACATGGCTATATTGAGGAATGGGGTATGAGCCAATACGCTAGAGATTGTCGGATTGCGATGATTTATGAGGGCACGAATGGCATTCAAGCTCTTGATTTAGTTGGCAGAAAACTAGCTATGGATGGTGGAAAACATATGCGCGAGTACCTTAAACTAGTCCAGAATTTTATTAAAGAAGAACATTCTAAAGATTTTGAAAATGATTTTATTGCTCCATTGAAAAAATCTATCGAACATTTGCAGGCAGCGCTGTTGTTTTTCATGGAAAATGGGTTAAAGAACCCACTCAGTGCCGTATCTGGTGCAACCGATTTTCTCCACCTGGTAGGACTAGTTTCTCTAGGGTTTATTTGGTCTAAAAAGGCTCAGTCCGCTGAAGAGCAACTCAAAAATCCTTTAAGTGATAAAAACTTTCTTGAAGCAAAGATTTTAACAGGTTCCTATTTTATGAACCGACAACTTCCCGAAACCAAGCTTAGATTAGACAAGATTTTAACTGGAGAAAAGCAAGTAATGAGCTTGGCGGCAAATCAATTTTAAATGGAAAAGGATTAACAGATGGAAGAGGCATATATTTATGACACAGTCAGAAGCCCTAGAGGAAAGGGTAAAAAAGGGTCGTTGAATGAGCTTTCGGCTGTCACACTATCAGCAAAGATTTTAGAGGAATTGCGTGAAAGAAATAGTCTTAATACCGAAGAGATAGAAGACGTGATTTGGGGTAATGTTACACAAGTTGGAGAACAGGGAGGCTGTTTGGCAAGATCCGCTGTTATTGCGGCTAATTATAGTGAGTCCACTCCTGGACTATCTATAAACCGATTTTGTGCGAGCGGGTTAGAAGCTGTAAACCTAGCTACAAACCAAGTGAAGGGGTCTGCTGGCAATGCCTACGTTGCTGGAGGAGTGGAAATGATGAGTCGTGTGCCCATGGGATCAGATGGGGCAGCGATCGCAGTTGATCCGACTTTGGCAATGAATTCATACTTTGTTCCACAAGGTATTTCAGCCGACATTTTAGCAACTAAATATGGTTTTTCCAGAGATGATGTTGATGCGTTTGCGGTAGAAAGCCAAAAAAGAGCCACAGCCGCAAGAAAATCAGGCTATTTCAGAAAGTCAATTGCGCCAATTAAAGATCAAAACAACTTAACCATTTTGGATGAGGATGAGTACATAAGACCAGAGACCACAATGCAATCTTTGGGTGGATTGGAACCAAGTTTCAAAAATATGGGAGAAGTAATGCCGGGCTTCGACGCTGTGGCGTTACTTAAATATCCAGAGTTTGAGAAAATAAATCATGTACATCATGCAGGTAATTCAAGTGGAATCGTTGATGGAGCTGCGGCTGTGTTGATAGGAAATAAAGAATTTGGTTTGAAAAACGAGCTGGAGCCCCGTGCACGAATTGTGGCAACTTCGAAAATTGGAACAGACCCTACAATTATGCTTACAGGACCCCTTCCCGCAACTGAAAAGGTTCTTAAGCTAAGTAGAATGAGCATAAAAGACATAGACTTATTTGAAGTAAATGAGGCCTTTGCCTCTGTACCACTATCGTTTATGGAACATTTTGGTGTGGAACATGAAAAAGTAAATGTAAACGGAGGAGCTATTGCTATGGGCCATCCTTTAGGGGCCACAGGAGCAATGCTTGTGGGAACCGCGTTAGATGAACTGGAAAGAACTGGAAAGTCAACAGCACTTACTACCCTGTGCGTCGCATCAGGAATGGGCGCTTCAACAATAATAGAGAAGGTTTAGTGAGGAAACACTATGTGTAGTGATTTTACCAAAGAGGTAGATAAAGATAACATCGCTGTAATCACGTGGAATTGTCGAGATAAGTCCATGAACACAATGACTGAGGATGGTTTAAGAAGTTTTCAAAAATTAGTAACGGAAGCATTATCTGAAGAAAAAATAAAAGGGATTATAATTACCTCAGGTAAGGTGGATTTTTCTGGGGGAATGGATCTTTCAACATTAGAGGCATTAAAACGAAATTCCGGCTCTGACCCTGCATCTAAGATCTTTCAGTACGTAATGGAAGCACATGTTTTACTCAGAAAGATAGAACTGGGGAAAATTGATGACACCTCTAAAAGTAAACCTGTTGCGTTTGCCGGAAGTGGTATATGTGCCGGAA
>CACELY010000063.1 GCA_902560505.1 uncultured Alphaproteobacteria bacterium | reverse complement strand
TCATCTTTATTATATAAATTCATTAAGTGTTTACGCGACTTTGGAAAATCTTCCTCAAAATTTTTTGATATAAGCTCGTATCCCTGTTCATTAATAATGGTCCGGCGATCTCGTTCTCTCAAAAATTGCGCTACGTCACAGACAAAAGAGATATCAGCTATCGTCAAATAGGATCCAGAGATAAACTTTCCTGTTGAAAGAGCATTTTCTATACCACCCATATAGAATGAATAGGCTGCTTTCATTCTGTTATAGAACTGATCATTTAATGACTTTAATTCTAAAACATATACCTGAAATTCTCTTGAAAAGACAAGATTAGCATCCAGAAAACTGTCTATTCGGGATTGTAAATACGGATCATAATCTCCATAAAGTGATGTAATATTTGAACTACGAGCTACTGCACGCATTATACTATTCGATTCAAAGATACCTATTGACCCATCGTTATTGATAAAACTACTTGATTGTAAACTATAAATTTCAAATTCAGTCATTTTGATACCCCCTTAATTTAAGTTGTATCTTAATAGTAACGTCACTTTTTTTAAGTTCAATAAATAGACTGGTGAAGCTGTCGAATTTTAAAGCATCTTTATAATTAATTTTCTTGATTGATTATATTATAAGAATTTTTGTTACAATTAAAGCCTGGAGAGAATAATTGTGGGGCTAGACAATTTCAAAATATCTACCAAGCTCTCCCACAAGGGAGATATATCTAAGCTATTTAGCCTTAAATTTTATCTCTTTTTAAAATGAGATAGAGATCTTTTAAGCTTTATTTTTTGGAAATTTGCCTTAATACCCGCGGAATGGGCCAAGGAGGAATCGATAAAGCAACTCGTATAATTGCATCCGCGTGTGTAGAAGGAAAGTATTTAATACCTCAGATATCCATATGTCCTATAATCGCCCAACTTTTAAGGACAAGGCCTTAATTCGGACAAAATCCCTAAAGTTGGGAAGAATAATAACATAAATAAACTGCTAATTATTTGCCTATCAGTAAAAATTATCTGCTACGGGCATTATCGCATAAAGGAACTAACAAATATGAAAAAAAAGGGCGCCCAAAATAAAAAGGCGCCCATAATGGTTAAAAGTCATTGCTTGCAGTTACATCAAATTCATAATTCGAGTCATTTTCAGAGTTCCAATTTCATTTGCCTTTGTGATTAAATTTTGGAAATCCTTATTCTCTACCATCTCATCAAGAGATTTACCCCAGTGATCGATTGAAGAAAATCTATACGTTACAGCCATCATTTCATGGTCAGAAGCTATGACCGGTACAACAACTCCAATTGAAACGTCGACTTTTTTCATTAACGTATCCAACTCTGGGGCTAAAGCAATTATGTCTTGCTGTTTTCCTCTGGGAACATGATAAACACGATTAACTAGTATTGTAGCGGGTGTCGCAGGTGGATCTCCGTAGACAGACCTATATAATTCAGGCCCCATTATTTCTCCCGCTGGATTTAACGCTCTCTCCGCAAATAATTTTTCTAGCTCCGGATCCGCAGAATATTTCTGAAAACAAGTAGCAGCATCAGAGAAGCTATTGAAAAGGTTCATTAAAAAATAATTTCCTGCACCTGCTCCACCACCAATCTTGAATATTCTAGATACTGCACCATGTCTCGCCATAACTCCTGATGCACGTCTTATTCTTTCTTCCATGAGAGCCTCTTTGCCCGCTGAAGGACTCATTTCTCGTACTGATATAATTTTCATTTTTTACCCCCTTTTTTAGTTCAAAATTAGAACTATCATAGCACGTTAAGATATAAAATATATAAGAATTTTTAGTTAAGTATTTGTAATAAGATGATACGATGGTTAAGGAAAGTACTGGCTTCAGAATATGAAAAAAATACTCATTATATATTCCACTACAGATGGGCAAACAAAAAGGATTTGTGACAGAATAATTGAATTCTCAAAGAGGAAATCGGAAATAACTCTATGTGGAATAGAAAACGCTCCCGAGATTGATTTGGCTCAATACTCAAAAATAGTGATTGGAGCCAGCATTAGATATGGAAAACATAATCCGCTAGTTTATGAGTTTGTTAAAGAAAACAGAGATGAGCTACAAAAAAAATCCACTGCGTTTTTCACAGTAAATGTTGTTGCTAGAAAAAAGGAAAAAAACCAACCAAATACTAATCCCTATATGAAAAAATTCTTAGAATTATCGGGGTGGCAACCGGATAAATTAGCAGTTTTTGCAGGAAGGATTGACTATCCTAGTTACAGGTTTTTTGATCGCCTAATTATTCGATTTATTATGCTTATAACAAAAGGTCCAACAGATACAAGCCAGACGTATGAGTTTACTGACTGGAACAAAGTTGCAAATTTTGCGAAGGAAGTTTTATAACTTTAAAAGTGGGAGAGGGCTGTTACCCCCTCCCTATTAATTTTATTTAATTTTTATAAGACGTGGCTTCTTTTCTTCTGGAACTACTCTCTCTAATTCTATTGAGAGCATTCCGTCTTTTAAAGCCCCGTCTTTAACGATTATGTCGTCGGCTAAAGTGAATTTACGAGTAAAATTTCTGGAAGCGATACCCCGATAGACTTTATTATCGCTTTCTTCAACTGTTTTCATTGATTTGATTGTCAAAACGCCGTCCGCTAGTTCAACGTCTATATCAGATTTACTGTAGCCGGCTAATGCCATTTCAATTGTGTACTTATAGTCATCGTGTTGTACGATGTTATAATGGGGAAATCCTACATTAGTGTCACTCTGGTGTGCTGCGTAGTCCCAAAGGCGATCAAACGTCTTATCAAAGCCAACGGCAAAGGGTGAGGTATTAGTGTCAAATGCCTGTAAGGCACTTCTTAGTGTGCTTAAACTATTCATTATTATCTCCTTTATTAAGCAAGATTTATGTGAGTAGACCCTATTAGGCGTCCACATTATACAGATGGGTACTGAAAAAAAAATTACAAGATGTATGCTTGTAAAAATTGTTTTTTATTTTTCCGTTAGCCCATAAGGTTTGAGGGCAGATATTAACTCGTTAAGATATGTTTTATCGCGCGCAGTAATATATTCTTTATGAATAATTTCACCTGTTTTACCCTTTCCGTCGATGGCTTTATGTAGCTCGAACATTTTTTTTGCTTTCTTCTTACTTCCCTTCAACTCATACAGATAAGCGAGCTGCAAATATAATGTTTGGTCAACCCCACTCCAATTATGCTTTTCATTTAATTTCGCAAGAGCGAAGCTCTCAGATTTCTCATATTGTTTATTTTCAATTAAAGCGTGATTGTACATATAAAATATCCATGCCGCATGGTGGGGATTCGACAACATTATTTTTTCATAGTTTTCTATTGCTTCTCCTAGATTACCACAGGAGTGAATAACTATATTGGCTGTGGCTAAATCTGAAAGATCTTTTACTTCCTTTATCAATGTGGGTATTCTACTACATGCTTCGTCATACTTTTTTAAAAATAATTCGATCATGCCTGCTAAAGTTTTAGGCGTTGCCCAATCAGGAAACTCATCAATTGTATTTAATGCAATGGAATAGGCTTTTTCCATATCTCTTTTGGGATCATCAGATATTCTCATAGTGACTTTTCTCCAATGAACCCATGCCATCATAAAATTTAATCGTCGGTGGTTTGGATCTAGCTCTATGGCCTTTTTCCATAGCTTTTCGGCTTTTTCACTTCCCTCCACCGTTTTAAGGTCAAAAGCAGCCCATGCATTGAGAAAATGTCTATACGCTTCTGGGTTAGTGAAATAATTTTTCTGGGTTAACTGTGATCCGCTTGTCTTAACTCTCATCTGCTCCAAAATGGCTATACTTATCGTTTCTTGAACAGGAAAAAGTTCTTTTAACTCCTTAAAGTCAAAAAGTTTTGACCATACAACCTCACTCTTTTTGAGATCAGTCATTTGTAAGGAAACGCGATAGGCTCCTTCAGCACCCTGAACATCTCCTCTTAAAAGATATTGAATGCCATAGTTTTCCAATATCTCGCTATCAGAATAATTTTTCTCTTGAACATATTTACCAGTGCTAGAGGAAGATACCAATATTGAGTCATTAATTGATAAGGTAGAGATAATATTA
>CACELY010000062.1 GCA_902560505.1 uncultured Alphaproteobacteria bacterium | reverse complement strand
ATGAATGCCATCTCATGGGATATGGGCTATCAAATTAAACCTTAAGGCACTCAATACTTGTAAAAGCACCAAGGCCTATTACATATAAAGAATGATAATATTCGTAGCAACATTAGCAACAATCCTACTTTTGACTAAGCTAGGAGCAAAGCCAAAGCGTGTTAAGGTTAAGACAAAAAAGCATAATAAGTAGGTTTGTTTTCTAAAACAAATGGTCGCTAGACACTCATTTGTAAAATTTGCTTTAAAAAGCTTTAAAGCGTTATTCCCCCAACTTTCTGACTTTGTAACAGAATGAGCTTGGTTTAAATTTCCACTTGCTCTTATCTACTACTATATAAAACGTGGGTATACGTGATGAGCTAGCCTTATATCCTGTTTCTGGAGTTACGCAATTATCTTCGTTCAGTTGAACCCAAAATCCGTCAGTTATATTATCTACTCCATCATATAACTTTGCAAACCTCCTTCCTTTCTTGTCAACGGCAACATCATAGGTGTTTCCCTTGACAACAAACCTCTTTCCTTTTTGGAATATAACATCCCTATCAAGAACTCCCACGAATTTGGTGTTGTCGCTTCTGTCTACCCTTGAAATAGGACCACAACTAACCAAAACAATTAAGACTATAAAAAGAATTATTCTCATGCCTAAACTATGAGCTACGGTTAAACATTTTGCAACAACAAGATATTTTAAGGTAATCTATAACTAAAAACATTTTTTGGAAAAAATAGATGGTAGAAAAATTACAACCTATACCTAATACAGAGATAATCTACAAAACTAGAAAATATGCTAAATATGAGGGAAAAGCGTGTGACGGTTGTGGGTATAAAGAGTGGCAAAATCAAAGGGTAAATTTGCATTTTCTGAAAAAAACTCAGGATTATAGATGCCCAAATTGTGTTCAAGTCGAGACTAGAAGATAAAACTTAGACTGCTAATTAGTGAATTTAATTGTGGCTACCATCAATTTTATTTTCCTGTTTACGGCGCCCATTGAAATAGTTCTTTATTTTATTTTCTAGAAGGCATCAGTGTCAGTTGAGTTAAGTTCTCTTTCTAATTCCGATAACCTTCTCATAAATGCTTTGTATTGTTTTTCTCTTTTCTCTTTTTCAATTACCTCCATAGTGAGCAACCCTAGAGTTGGCATCGCCGCTTTTACTTTTTCAACCTGCACTCCACACTCAACAAGTTTTCTTCTAGTTTCTTGCAAAATATTCCTTGCGGCACTAACGTACGATTTTGGGGTTGATGAAAAAGTTTGAGTAAAGGGCTTCCCCTCTATGAAGCCTTTAACTACTCTATGTTTCTTATGTCTATCTTCGGTTACCTCTAGCCCTAGAGTTTCCAACCCTTTAATGACTTCATCAACCCATCTTTTGTGTTTTTTTGCATTACTCATATTGCCTCATACATATCAATTCTTGGCAGATTCAAGGGACCTTCAATTGAATTGCAACTCAAATCTGTTTGACTTATAAATATCGGCTGGTCGTTCTTATTTTCGTCAATTTTACGAGACATTTCACGTATTTTTTCATCTATCATTCTGATTTTGTGTGGATGGGTTTCTTTAATTCTTGCTGATAGGTCTTGACCAAAAATTTTATCAAGCAATTTGCTTGTAGAAATCTTAGCCATCGCTCCTTCTGTCTCTAGAGTTGTCTCAAGAGAATTCAGTATTGTGAGAAAATCCCTCGTTCGCCCTGTTTTTTCTCTCATCTCAGTAACGAAAACCTTTACTGTCAGAGGGCTAAATTTGGTTATCAAAGTTGAAACAATGCGATAGACATCACATACGCCTGCCAAAAGCTCTGTAATCCCCTCTTCAACTAGCGTTGGTATGTTATCTCTGTTATCTTTCGCAGTAGCTTTAGCCTCATGGAAAAAAAATAACCCGTCTGTCGAAAGAGAAATCAAATCTGGGGCTTTCTGCACTGGTCTGGCAATTGGCCTATGGGGTGGATTAGAACACTCGATTAGATAACCTAGAACAATCGCACCCAAATTTTCTAGGGCAGTAGTCGAAGCCATCGCATCACTTTTTTCGGTAATGCTTATTCCTAGAGGTAAATACGAGGAGTGAAAAGGATAACGCTTACTAGTTCCAGACCACAAATCGAAATCGAGCACGTCTTGAATTGGGTCGGAGCAAACAAACTCGGCATAACGCTCACTGAAGTACTTACAATATAATTGATTTATGGAGATACCTCCTGAAGGCAAAGGCACGTAGTGCGAACTTTTACTTGCATTGCGATGCTCATTCCACTTCTGTTTTCTAACCTTTGCATAAGTCTTGGCATTAAACATTTCGATGTCACTTTTAACAATCGTTGATTGTGATACCATTATTTGTTCAATTATAAGTGTCATTGATTTACTCGAATAAATGAATGTACTATTGTTATTTAGTTTCATTTATTTTTCCAGAAAAAAGGCTTGATGACCCGAATTAACTTGAGTGTATTCTCCTTTTCATAATTAAAAATTTAATTTCTTCAAAGGACTCATAAATTACCCTTTAGATAAGTTCCATACCAGTCTTTGCATCCATATATTTAAGTCACAAAGTCTATAACCATTACCATAGCTCTGCCCAACCGTTTTATTAGACCAACCACCTATCTGGTCAGTAATTTCAGAAGGACAAGCTACATGTCTCAACCTATCTCTCAATGAATGTCTAAAGCTATGCATGGTATGCTGACCGACGCCTTCACTTCTCAACCATTTGTTAAGCGAAGCGCTGGCAGTATTTGTGCTAGTGAAGGTTGAAGTATTATATCTTGGAAACGCAAATTTGCTTTCCGACATTGCCTTAATTCTATTGGCTGACCACAAAGCTTTGCCAACTAAAGGAATATCTCTTTTGCTCCCCATTGTCTTTAATTGTCTCCAAGGGTGGCTTTGCACCGAAACAAATGGTACCTCCGACTCTAGTTTAATATCTTCAACCAAAAGACCAGTTGCCTCTGCCAGCCTCATTCCTGTATCTGATATGAGTGCAACAAGCCATCTCAGCTCATCATCAATCTCTATGCATCTCTTTTGTATAGCTCTTATGTCATCTATTGGAATAGGTTCTCTGCTCCCTACCCTTGCAAATCGGTCATATTGGAGTCCACTAAAATGGTTCTTTAAGTTCAGACCATATTCATTTTTAGTAAAGTTAAAGATAGCCTTTACGATAGCTAATATTCTTGTAATGGAACTTCCTGCTAACTTTCTCTTTAAGAGATAATCTCTAAAGGAGTTTGCATTGGCTCTAGTATAACTGGCTAGATTTTTATCTCCGATTGAGCTTATTATATATCTAGTGACTCTCTGAACTGAATTATAAAAAGTAACACCTTTATGTTTACCTTTTGACCCTAAGTACAGGTGGGCCGCCTCTGTAAATTTAATACTTAAATCATTGCTTTGATTATTTGTGCTAGATACAAGAAATTGGCTGCATGGCAATTCATTATCCATCCTTACTTTATTCCAATACAACGCTAACTTATGTATGGCATCCCTAACCTGAGTCTTAGCTAATTTTGGGCATTTAGTTTTAAGCGAATAGGTTAAACGCTTTACTTTGTATAAATCTTTTAAGTCTGATGGCACTCGCTTAGAAAAATAAAACACTCCTCGCTTTTGAAATGTATATGCTTCATTTTGGTCTACCATTTGGTCTACCCTACTTGACTAAGTTTCATAAAAGCCAAGCAAATAAAGCTAATATTTTATTATGATGGTGCCCAAGGAGAGACTCGAACTCTCACGATATCACTACCGGCGGATTTTGAGTCCGCTGCGTCTACCATTCCGCCACTTGGGCACAAAGATAAAAATATACTTGCATTAACTTGCTTTCAACTTAAAAAGTCAAGAGTTCAATTTATTTAAGGAATTCATTATTTATACCAAGCTCAAAAATCGTATAAACATAAAAAGAGCATTAAACAGCAAAATGTCTCTATTGATATTATGTCTTTGGGCATTCTCGGAGGCCTTCATTTTTCCGATACCCCCCGACCCATTTTTAATCGCTCTAGTACTAGCAAATAAAAAAAAGTTTTTTTTGTACTGTATGCTATGCACTGCTTTCTCTGTTTTAGGTGGTATAACCGGTTACTATATAGGTTTTATCTTTTGGGACGAAATAGGAGTACATATAACCGAGTACTTCGCTTTGACGGACCAAATTAACAGTTTCAAAGAACTTTATAATGAAAATGGTTCTCTAGCTGTCTTTATAGCGGGAGTATCACCCATTCCATATAAACTAGTTA
>CACELY010000061.1 GCA_902560505.1 uncultured Alphaproteobacteria bacterium | reverse complement strand
TTCACTTTCATGAGCCAAGATAGGAGAGCAATCGGCGGTTAGTATTCCAATCCCAATACCCTTTAGATTGGTTATGACAGCATCTACTGGCTCGTAACTTAATTTGTCAAAGTCAGATTTTTTATCAATAAATACCACGTTATTTGTGTGTTGTTGGCTTGGAAAAAAAACTTTTTGACTTGAAATATTAAGCGCATCCAAGACCAACGCTCTATTTGCATAAATATTGCTTTTGCAATCGGTCGTATTTTCTGACAGATTCAAACTCGAATATATGCCAGTGGAAACTCCACCGGATCTACCAAAAAAACCATGCTTTACAGATTGCAAGTTTTTGCTTTTGAACATTTTTACCATATCAGTTCAGGCCTTCTAGATGTCTTTTAGTTTTTGTTATAGCAATAACTTTAAAAAGAGAACCCATTTTATCGGGATCAATGAGTCTCTTTATCTCGGATTCGACTGTTTCTGCTAAGGCTGAGCTGACATTTTTGGTTAAGCTTTTGAAGCGTTCCTTTATTCCGAGTTCGAGCAGAAAGTTTCGTTGTTCTTTAACCGGCGAAACATACAAATTTTTTTTAATAGCTATCTCTTTAAGGAGCCTGAAATTAACGTGCGAACTTAAATCACTTTGCCCTGGTTTTTCCAAAACACCTTTAAATTTATGCTTATTTACGGCTTGAAGGGTATCCCCAATACCTGAAATGTTTCCATAATCTACCAAAAGCAAAACACCATCATATTTGATTAAATGATTACAAATATTTGAAAAAATCGAGATAGTCCGTTCAGAATATTCAAGCGTATCGCCTACTTTAAAATCTGAAAAAATACTGTCACTAGGCACCCAGATTTTATTATCTAAGATGAAACAAAGTTCATCATTTTTTATTGCTATTTTTTTTTCGTGCCAGCCTTCGGTACTTCTCACATATTGGTTTATAGGAAGGGCATCAAAAAATTCATTCGCAATAATTATTTGTGGTTCTAAACTCAAGCCTTCGATATCTGATATCCACTTAACTTTTTCATTTTTGAGGTTTTCTTTTTGCAAAGTTATCAGTCTCTCGGATTTTTCCAAAATTGTTATCTCAAGGTTTATTTTATTATTGGTAGCCTTATAAATAGTTCTAATGGCGTCCTTTAGAAGTGTTCCTCTACCAGACCCGAGCTCTGTTATAGATAGACGTTTTTTATTTATGAATTCTTGGTAAAAACTCAATGCCCATAACCCTATAAGCTCACCAAATGTTTGAGAGATCTCTGGAGATGTAATGAAGTCACCATCTCCCCCTAATACTTGATTGGATGTGTAATATCCATTTTTGTCATCCCACAAGCATATTTCCATATATTGTGATATGCTTATTGGACCACTTTTTTTAATTAAATCTTTTATCTTTTTTTCAATTTGCATCAAGATTTTGCTTAGTGATCAAAAAAATCATTAAAAGTCCAAAAATAATCATTGGAATTGTGAGAAGTTGTCCCATTGATATTCCTACACCTGGGAAAAGCTCGACTACATATCCATAGGGATTTTCATTGGTTATGAAAAAAGCGTCAGGTTCTCTTAGAAATTCAATCGAAAACCTTATAACACCATATCCTAGCAAAAAAGAGCCAAAAATGATGCCTGGTTTTCTAAGCACTTTATAGAAAAAAACAAGATAATAAAAAATAAGCATCAAAACGATACCTTCAAAGAAAGCTTCATACAATTGCGACGGATGCCTGAAACAGGGTATTTCATTTGAGCTTGGACAAAATTTCCCCTGACCTTTTGTAAACTGGATTCCAAATGTTGAGGTTGTTGGTTTACCCCAGAGCTCGCCATTAATAAAATTTGCAATTCTGCCAAAAAATAATCCAGGAGGGGATGCAAATGCGATCAAATCACCTAAAGACAACAAGCTAATTTTTTTCCTCATGCCAAATAGAATGCCAGCTATTAACACTCCTAAAAAGCCTCCGTGAAATGACATCCCACCTTCCCATATATACAAAGTTCTAATGGGATTATCAAAATAGTATGCAGGTGCGTAAAAGAGACAATACCCCAACCGACCCCCTACAATGATACCCAAAATCATGTAGGTTATTAAATCATCTACTTCAGATCTTTCAATAATACTCTTATTGGCAAACCACAGGTCTTTAATTTGCACAAGCTTTGCCATAAAAAACCAAGCTAAAAGTATACCGGCTATATATGATAAACCATACCATTGTACATTGAGATGCAACCCAAATAAATTTAAAGTAAAAGCGGTCTCACTTATATTTGGATATTGAAAGATTTTTTCCTCCAAAAAAATAAAATTCCAATTATATTTTTGTTTAACGTTAAAATATAAAAATTTAAAGGAGAATCGATGCAATTTAAAAACCCATTTATTGATAATCTTTCTAAAGTTATGGCCGATGCCTTTGGAGCAGCACATTCGGCCAAAAACGAAGCAGAGAATGTTTTCAAGACCTGGTTAGATGGTTGGTTAGCGGACAGGGACTTTGTTACAAGAGAAGAGTTTGAAGCACTTAAGCTAAGTGTGGAAGAATTAAGGAATAAAAGTAAGCCGTCCACAAAAAGAAAGAAAAATTTAAAAAGCTAATATTTACAAGATATAGTGGAGATGAGGCTAGAATACCTAATTGTAGTAGAGATTTCTAAATTTTGTGGGTATACTGACAGAAAAAGAGGAGCAGTAACCCTATGACACGAGCAACGTCAATTATATTTTTAGATGAAACGCATCCAATAGATGCCTTGGAACTAATAGCGCATGAAGAAAGTTGGGAATTCGCTAGAGATGATGATAATGAGATAATCGTTAGGATAGACGGAGGTTGGAAAAAGTATACTATCAGTGCTAGCTGGAATGTATCCAGAAACCTCTTTAAAACGATTTGTACATTTGAAATGATCCCACCAAGAAAAAAACTGGTAAAGCTCTATGAAACTATCAATTTAGTGAATGGCAGTGATGTTGATGGTAGCTTCACCTATGATAATGTAGAACAATTAATGAATTACACTACTAACATATTATTTTCGGACGAATTAATTATCTCCAATACAGAGTTAAGAGATTGGATAAAATCTTCTGTTGAAACAGCGGAAAAATTTTATCCGACCTTTCAAAAGAGCTGTTGGGGAGAAGTAATGCCAAAAGATGCTATGTCGGCAGCGTTTGGAAAGATAGCAGGTTACGCTTAGGTAAATATAAGTGACTGCAGATAAGAAAATTAATCAACGAATTAAAATTATTGGTTGTGGCAAGATGGCGTCTGCAATCTTAGATGCATGGTTAAAAAAATCAATATCGCCCCAAGATATTTATGTGGATGATCCGAAACCCTCTGAGTGGCTACTTGAAAAAAAGAAACATGGGCTGAATATAAATACAAAAGCAGATGTATCATTTGATTATTGCTTTATAGGAGTAAAACCACAGTCTCTAGATGAGATTAAACTAAAGCTAAAAGGGCTTTCCAAAAAAAACGTTACTTTTGTTTCAATGCTTGCTGGGATTAAAATAAATAGACTTGAGGATATAATTGGAAAAGGTGAGTCGATTGTAAGGATAATGCCTAACTTACCCGCAGAGATACTAAAAGGCGTTACAGCAGTTAAAGAGAATAAATGGGTTGAACCAAAACAGTCAAAGAATTTGGCTTTATTATTAGAGGCTTTTGGGGAAACAGTAAAATTTGTTGAAGAGAAAAAATTTGATGCTGTCACGGCAATTTCAGGTTCCGGCCCAGCCTACATTTTTCTAATTGCTGAGTTGATGACAGAGGTTGGTATTAATTTGGGTCTTTCTTATGATGAAGCTTTTAAATTGGTAAAGCATACAATCGATGGTGCTGGAAGCTTAATAGTCAATTCATCATTGAAGCCCCAAAAATTGAGGGAAAACGTAACCAGTCCTGGTGGAACGACTCATGAAGCATTAGCCGTATTAATGAACAAGGACAATGGTCTGCCAAAGATTTTCTCAGCAGCAATAAAAGCTGCAGCACAAAGATCAAAAGAACTAAGTAAAGTTTAAGCTTTTAATTAATGCTTTAAATCTGAAATTTTGATACTTTTAGAAATGCCAGATTTTTTTGATACAGAATTAAGAGTGGGAGAGATCGTTAAAGCTGATATTTTTAGGGAAGCTAAAAAACCAGCATACAAACTATGGATAAATTTTGGAGAAGAAATTGGGATTAAGACTTCTTCTGCTCAGATTACGGCTCTCTATACAACTCAAATGCTTGTAGGAAAGTTGGTAATAGCTGTAACAAATCTGGAGCCTAAACAAGTTGGACCATTTATTTCTGAGGTCCTTGTACTTGGTGTCGATGGCAAAAATGTTGGTGATATTATTTTAATAGCACCTGAATATAAAGCTCTTATTGGTAATAGGGTTCATTAAGAGGGACCAATTAGATGAAACCAAAAATAA
>CACELY010000060.1 GCA_902560505.1 uncultured Alphaproteobacteria bacterium | reverse complement strand
CTTGGAGACGGGCGTCATATAACACAATGTGGTGCCTTTTAGGCTGCTCTATAGGAGATTTTGGAACAATAGCGTATTTTCAATTTATGGGTATTGCATGGCCCGTTTTAGCGATAATGACCCTAGCTATCATTAATGGCTTAATCACATCCATTTTACTTGAAACGTTAATTCTGTTTCGACAAATGCCTTTAAAGGCGGCTTTTCAAACAGCTATAGGTATGTCTCTAATCTCGATGATATCAATGGAGGCTGCCATGAACTTAACTGATTTCATTGCAACTGGAGGCGCAAAGTTGACGTGGTGGGTAATTCCAATGATGCTAATAGTTGGTTTTATAACGCCCCTTCCATATAACTACTGGCGCCTTAAAGCTTTAGGAAAAGCCTGTCATTAAAATGAGAAAGTTTGCGATGCCGATCCTATTTTTGCTTTTTGTTTTAGGGAGTGTTTTTTACTTCGTACCGAGCCTATTTTTTGATGGCCCTGTTAGAGCTGACATTTCTCTAAAGCCAGATGATCAAAATTTGGTAGATCTTGGCAAGTTAGTTTATAAAAATAATTGTGCTTCTTGCCACGGTGTTAATTTGGAGGGTCAAGAGCGATGGAGAGAACCAGACGCCGCCGGTTACATGCCGGCACCTCCACATGATGAAACTGGCCATACATGGCATCACCCAGATGAGTATCTCTTCTTAATGACCAAATACGGGTTAGAGGAAATTATTGGGCAAGAATATCCTAATAATATGCCAGCATATAAAGACATTCTCTCAGATGAAGAAATATTAGCTTCTTTGTCTTTTATCAAAAGTACATGGAGCAGGGAAATTAAGTTGCAACACGATAAAATTAACGAAATGAATAAATAATTGAGGTATCACAATGTTAAAAACGATTTTAAAAATATTTATATTGATAATGCTACCAACACTGGCGCTCGGCCATTCACCTCTTAATTCGGTGGATCCAATCGATAGAGCAGTACTGACAGAAGCCCCTACGGAATATAAGATGATATTTAAATCGCCGGCTAAATTAATAAAGTTTGAAATTTTGAAACAGGCTGAAGAAAAAGACAAAAAGCCTTCGCCCCTGAAATTAAATCATAAGCCCTCCAAGCTTTGGTACGAAAGTCACGTGGTCAAGTTACCGAAGATTAGTAACGGGTCTTACGAAGTTCGCTGGCGTGCTATGGGGGAAGATGGTCATGTTCTTAAGGGTACTTTAAGCTTCGAAGTCAAAGGTGAGTAAAACATTATGGAACTTTGGACCGTTTTAGTACCACTTGGGAAGTTTTCGGCTTACGTATTGTCTTTGTTAATGGTTGGCACCGGATTATTCATCCTTCATTTTAAATCCATGCTTTCCCCGGCAACATTTACTTATTGTCGAAAACTAATTTTCCAATTGTCTTTGGCCGGGTTGATGGTAGCCCCATTATTATTTCTTTTGGTCGCTGGAAATTTAGGGGGCGATCTGGCCAGTACCATTGATCCCCTGATGATAAGTATAGCTTTCTCATCAAAGGCCGGACAAGCGGTTCTTGTATTATTTTTTGGGTTTATATTGGTTTCTTTCTGGGGCTACTTCTTGCCAAAACAAAATTGGACTATTGTTATTGCTGGCTTTAGCTGTATTCTAATTTCGTTTTCCGTATACGGACACTCGACAATTAATGGTTATACCTCACAGCTTCTTATCGTTTTGCATTTACTTGCTATATCTTATTGGGTGGGCTCATTTTTTCCACTACGTTATTCTACCTATAGAGATATTGAAGAGGAAAATCTGTTTCAGATAGCACATAAATTCGGCATTTATGCCGTTTATTATATCTTAGTCCTGTTAGTGGCTGGGGTTAGTCTAGGAACAATTTTGGTTGGTAGTTTGAACGGCCTTCTATATTCGACCTATGGGCAGGTTTTCTTATTAAAACTGTCGCTAGTTTCAATCTTGTTGGGAATTGGAGCAATGAATAAGTTCAAGTTAGTTCCTAATCTTCAGTCAAACGGAAAGGCTAACGCAGTTAAACTAAGGAAGTCAATTGGAAGGGAAATCATTATATTAGCTTTTATTTTAGTAATATCGAGTATAGTATCTACCTCAATAGAGCCGCCCTATTAACAGAATAAAAAAAAGAAAGTTAGAATATGGCTTCTGGGGAAAATATCAAAACCTATTTCAACGGCACATGGCATGATGGTGATAAGTATATTCTACGTGCTGCTGATCACGGGGCATGGTTAGGATCAAGTGTCTTCGATGGAGCTCGCTTTTTTGAAGGTTCTACACCTGACCTACTTTTACATTGTGAGAGAGTAAATAATTCAGCAAAGGCAATGATGCTTGATCCCTCTGTCACACCTGAAGAAATGGTGGAAATAATTAAAGAGGGGCTTAGCTCTTTCGATAAATCTACATCGGTTTATATAAGGCCAATGTATTGGGCGCTTGACGGGGCCGAGTCGTTAGTGTTGCCAAAAGAAAATAGTACCGCTTTTTCAATCTGTCTTGAGCAAATTCCAATGGCCGCAGCAACCGTTTCTGCAACGCTCAGCAGAACTAAATTTAGAAGACCTGTTTTAGAGGATAATGTGGTGAATGCAAAAGCGGGGTGTTTATATCCCAATAATGCAAGAATGTTAGCCGAAGCACGATCTAAAGGATTTACAAATGCCTTAGTTGCCGATGCTGCTGGCAATGTCGCTGAGACAGCTACAGCCAATATCTTTATGGTAAAAGACGGTGAAGTATTAACACCGATCCCAAATGGTACCTTTTTGGCAGGTATTACTAGGGCAAGACATATAAAAAATTTACGAGAATATGGCAAATCGGTTTCAGAAACTGTTCTGTCTTTTAAAGATTTTGAAGAAGCCGAGGAAGTATTTATGACAGGAAATATGACCAAGATAATGCCTGTAACTGCGTTCGAAGATAAGAACTACCAAGTCGGGTCTATAGCAAAGCTGGCAAGAGAATTATATTGGGATTGGTCACGCTCTCAGACACTTTGATTATGTGACTGTACCCTTTCTCGATACCAAGTGTATATTCCTGCTCCAACGATGATAACTGCACCAATAATCAAACTCTGACTTGGGTATTCTGTGAAAAATATGATGCCAAGGCAAGCTGAGAAGACTAAATCAAAATACGAAAATGGAGCAAGCAGAGATGCTTCAGATTTTCTGAGTGCTAAAATAAGACAAAAATGACCGAAACCACCAAGTGTCCCCAACATGGTAAAATAAATAATATCCAATAGCTCTATTTTTTGGAAATATGGAAATAAAATTAGTGTGGAAACAATAGTTCCCACTAAGCCAGTATAAAAGAAGTTTGTTCTAGGATCCTCATCTGTACCGAGGTGACGCGTGGAAACTGCATAACCTGCGTAGCATAAAGCTGATAGAAGTGGAAAAATGCTAGCGATTAAAAAGGTATCTGTTCCTGGTTGTATAATAATTAATGCTCCGAAAAATCCAACAAAAACCCCTAACCATCTCTTAAACCCAACTATCTCGCCTAGAAAAATTACTGATAGAATAACAACCAATAACGGCGCGGTTTGAAAAATCGCCATAGTTGCAGCCAAAGATAAGTTAGCAAAACCGGCAAAAATAAAAATGGTCGCTCCAAAAAGTAGAGCCGATCTGAAAAGGTGAATTTTTAACCTTTGTGTTTTCACAATTGTTTTCAAACTTTTATTGAATACCAATATTGTTAGCACTGTTTGGCTGAGGTATCGCGCCCAAACCACCTCAATTATGGGATATTGAAGAGCCATTCCCTTGGCAAGGGCATTCATGCACACAAATGATAATATGGCACACAAAAAAAGAGGTATGCCTCCAAGATTTAGTTTCAATGATATTCCTTCTTAGGGTTAAACCAATTGATTGGTAATTTGACTGAAGATATCAGACATCTGATCAATATTATTCTTCATAATAGGTTTAGGCTCTGAACTCAGGCACACAAAAGAAAGCTCTTTATCAAAATCGATCCAAATCCACTGGCCATGAATTCCAAGTCCAAAAAGAACGTTTCTTGAAGTGTAGGGCCTATACCATTTTGATCTATAAAGCCCTTCAGGAAAAATATCATAGTGTCCATCAAGACTGAATTTTTTATTAGAATCTGAATTTAGTATATCTTTGATCCAGTTTTCAGGAAATACTTGCTCGCCGTGACTATTTTTTCCATAGCATCGAACCATTTCACATATACTCATTATATCGTTTGCCGATATGCATACCCCTCCAGCGGATCTTGACGTACCCATTCTGTCCAGTGTCACATAAGCATCGTCTTGCGCACCCAGAGGTCTCATAAGTTTTTCAAAAAAGTACTGTGCGTATTTTTTGCCAGTGCATTTTTCTATTATAATTCCGAGCATGTCGGTGTTTGTTGAATGATATTCAAATTTTTCACCGTGTTTGTGGGTATTTTTGTTCAAGCTAAAAAGAAATGATTTTAAATGTGATGTATCGTCTATGTCTTGTGGGTTCCAACCGGTTGATTGTCGATAATCGAGAAAAATACCGGATGTTGCTTCATAGTCTTCTATGAAATTAGAAGAAACGCTCATGTCCAATAAATTGCGCACTGAGGCATCTTCGAAAGCACTTCCCTTTGTTTCGGGAATAATCTGGGAGACCAAAGTCTCTTCACTTAATAACCCTTCA
>CACELY010000059.1 GCA_902560505.1 uncultured Alphaproteobacteria bacterium | reverse complement strand
AACATTTTTCCTACCAACCCAGCAGTTGCCGGAATAACAGAAAAATAGGTTAGCCCTAAGGCAGCAGAAAACAAAATAACGGATGTTAGGTCTTTAGGTGATGCAAGAAATAAAAGCACAATTATGCATCGAGCAAAATACGTATAAGCAAGAAAAATTCGCATGCTCTTTTTTGATATATACCAACCAGCAAATATACTTCCTACAATATTGAAAAGACCAATAAGGCCTAACGACCAGCCAGAGACTGTCGGTGGTAACCCACAAACCTGTATGACACCTGGCATATGGGTAGCTATAAAGGCAACATGAAATCCACACACAAAGAAACCTACAACCAAATAAATATAGCTTGGGGTATTAAAGGCAATTCTTAGTGTCTCTGACAAGCTTTTTGTTTGAACGCCACCAGGCTGTTTCGTATCTGTCCTTGATCTAAGAGTAAAAGAAAAAGGCAATACCAACAATAAAACTGTGCATAAAAATAAAATACACAAAATCCAACCAAAATTTACAATTATGAATCCCGCGAGTGGAGCTAAAATTAGTTGCCCCAAGGATTGACCAGCATTTACCAAACCAAATGCCATTCCAACTTTATTTTGGGGAATAAGTCTATTTACTGAGGCAAGCACTACAGGAAGTCCAGCAACACCTAATCCGATAGAAGAAATAACACCTAGTGAAATCGATAAAGTAAATGCTGTAGTTGAATAAGGTATTAAGATAATACCTAAAAGACCCAGTAAAATACCCACAGTTAAAGTTTTACCAGACCCATATTTGTCCGCTATCATTCCAGCAAATGGTGATATAGCGCCTACCACTAGCTGGCCAAGCGCAAATGCGAAACTGATTTGCAGATAATTTAGCGTTTGAGATTGATCAATACCCTCAATTGTAAGTGAAAGTGAGTTTCGGCTCCCGAACATTGCTGCAACTAGACATGATGCTGCTAAGACGATTAGTAAAAATTTTTTATCTTTTTTTTGCTCTTTCGAGACCGCAGGTGATGACATTATAAATTCCTTCTTGAGTTCTCGATTAGAACTAAAAAAACGCGTTGTAAAGGAAAATTTATAACACCTCTAATTTAAGTGATTTGTCTTTAGCCTCATTGTGTTAAGGTAACAAGGTTATTAAAAATGGAGGATATGTGTACCATCAGTTTGACGATGATCGGCCAAAAGACGAATGTGGTGTCTTTGGGATATATGGGCACGATGATGCAGCTGCAATAACCACGCTTGGATTACACGCCCTACAGCACAGAGGACAGGAGTCAGCGGGAATTGTTACGTTCGATAAAAACCATTTCCATGCAGAAAGAAGAATAGGCTTAGTAAGCGAACATTTCACGAAGCAAAGCGTTATAGATAGGCTTTCTGGCAATACAGCGATTGGCCATGTTCGTTATTCAACTACTGGGGGTACAGTTCTTAGAAATGTGCAACCACTTTTTGCTGATCTTACCGTTGGAGGTTTCGCAATAGCTCATAATGGAAACCTTACAAATGGTCTCACGTTGCGACACGAGTTGAAAAAAGAAGGTGCCATTTTTCAATCGACATCTGACACAGAAACAATCCTTCAACTGGTAGCCCGATCAAAAAAAGGTAATACAATTTCAAGATTTATCGATGCACTTTCTCAGATCGAAGGTGCCTATGCTTTAGTTGCATTAACTAATAAAAAATTGATCGGAGTAAGAGATCCTTTGGGAATTAGGCCTCTGGTGCTTGGTCAATTAGACGGAAACTATATACTGACTTCAGAAACCTGCGCTTTAGACATTATTGGAGCGAAGTTTATAAGAGAAGTAGAAAATGGTGAGATTGTGGTAATAACTGACAATACTATCGAGAGTATTAAACCCTTTCCACAAGTCAAACCGAGGCCATGCATTTTCGAGTATATTTATTTCTCAAGACCTGACAGTATCGTAGGAGGATTAAGTGTATATCAATGTCGGAAGGCCTTTGGTAAAGAACTGGCTAAAGAGTCTTTTGTACAGGCTGATATGGTTATTCCCGTTCCAGACAGTGGGGTGCCGGCTGCAATAGGCTATGCAGAACAGTCTGAGATCCCTTTTGAAACCGGTATTATTAGAAACCACTATGTTGGCCGAACATTTATCGAACCTCAGCAGTCTATAAGAGCATTCTCGGTCAAGCTAAAGCATAACGCGAATAAGATTTTAGTTGATGGGAAAAAGGTAATTTTAGTTGATGACTCACTGGTTAGAGGCACTACATCTATAAAAATTGTAAGAATGATGCGGGATGCAGGAGCCCACGAGGTACACATGCGCATAGCTGCACCGCCTATAAAGTATCCAGATTATTACGGGATTGACACGCCTGTAAAAGAAAATTTACTGGCGGCAAATAACGAGCTTAATGAAATAAGGGATATGTTAGACGTTGATAGTATTGCCTACTTATCGATTGATGGCCTATACCGAGCAATGGGTCATAAAGATGGAAGAGATCCCAAAAGCCCGAGTTACACAGATCACTGTTTTACGGGTGATTATCCAACTACTCTAATGGATCAAAGTGGAGAAGAAAATATCAGACAACTATCACTTCTTTTTGAAACTGAAAAAGAATAAGCAAGTTTTTATCTAACGACTGTAAAGGTTGCATCATTTTCTAGACTATTATCTCTCACAATTCGAGTTGGACCTAACTTTGACACGCAAAAATCGATGACTTTTGACGCATTTGCGTAGTAAATATTTTGGGAAGAAATTTTACTTTTTGTTGATGTTTGTAAGTTAAAAATCATAGCAGTTTTTGTGTAAGACCAGCATTCAGACAGGCAACTAAATAGATACTGTTCCCATAATGAAACGTTTGTTGTTGTAGCTAGGTTATAAGTACCAGACATAGTTACAAAGTCCTTTTTTGATGATGGTTTGCTATCGATCATGAATCTAAGATTTTCCTCCGAAAACTTACTACGACAATGTTTTATAAACTTTGGATTAATATCAAAACCCTCATAGTTGAATTTACTTTTATAATGGTTCCTATTTAGATAATCTGCGAAGGAACCGTATCCACAACCAATGTCAGCTATTTCCAAGACAATATGGTTTCTTGAAATTTTTTGAATTTCCTTGAGGATTAGATCAAATCGTTTTTCCTGACGCGCAGTTGAAGCCCAAAAAACTCCTTTAGCTGTAGGCCCAAACTTTTCAAACCTTTTTGAGTATTGAGAATTAATTTCAGTTTCTATTAATGCCCTACTTTTCATTTTTTAAAACAATCAAATTACATTTCACTTAATCATGTAGTATATTCAAGTCTCCTGAGAATAACCCTCTGCTACTAATTTAAACATAAAGAAAAGAATAGGAATATTAAAGATGGGCACGAGTATGATGAAAGCTATAACCTATAGTGAGTTCGGAATATCGACTGATGTTTTAAAATTAAAAGAACTTCCGATTCCAAAAGCAGGTAACGGTGAGGTACAAGTTTCTCTCCAATTCTCTGGTTCCAACCCATCAGATGCAAAGTCAAGAGCAGGGAATCGGCCTGGAGTTACTAAACCACAGTTTGAGCAGATAGTTCCAAATTCCGATGGCTCAGGGGTTATCACCGCTGTTGGAGAGGGCGTTCAGGAAAGTCGAATTGGACAAAGAGTGTGGATTTGGAACGGTCAATGGCAGAGACCAAACGGAACTGCAGCAGAGTATATTACGGTTCCAAGTGCTCAAGCTGTCGAAATGCCCGAGGATATGTCTTTTGAAACAGGGGCATGTTTAGGAATTCCTGGGCTTACTGCATCTTATTGCACCTTAGGAGATGGGGAACTGAATGGAAAAACAGTATTTGTATCAGGGGGAGCAGGAGCAGTAGGACATACGTGCATACAGTTGGCCAAATGGTCTGGTGCTAATGTAATTGCCTCCGGATCTGAAAATGGATTCGAACATATTCGGGAAGCGGGTGCAGATCATGTATTTGATTACAGAGACTCCGATTTATCCAAAAAGATTTTAGATATATGTCCGTTAGGAGTTGACCGAGCTATAGAAGTGGAATTTGGGGAGAATGTTAACCTTTTACATAAGATTGTTAAACAAAATGGCGAAATTTCTTTGTATGGAGGTGCTAAGAATATGAATCCAACATTTCCTTTTGGCCCCTATCTGTTTAAAGCATTGAAAATTAATATAGCATTAATCTATATATTGCCAAAAGATGATAGAGATCGAGCAATAAAAGCTTTGCACGATGCGCATTCCGATGGCGCACTAAAGATGGCAATAGGCCACGTCTTTGATTTTAATGATTTTGCACAGTCTCATGACGCTACATTAACGCCTGGTAGAAAAGGCAGTGTGTTAGTTAAGATCTAAAAATATTAGTAAAAAAATGTTAGAGGTAATAGGGATATGCTTTTCCTATTACCTCATTTAGCTAGTCTGATGAAGATTTCATTTTTGGACCCCAAATAACAAGTAAAATAATAGCTAAAATAACTAAGGAAAATATAACATTACCTACATCTGCAAATAAGTTGTGTGTTGGGAAATCTGTCGCACTTATGCCGGATTGCGCAAGCCAATTAGCTGAGCCCTGAGTAATTTCGACACCCGAGTCCCTTAATTCAGCAAGTCTTGCCGCCGTAATTTGAAAAATATCTACTCGCCATGCACCCATATCTAAATTGAAATAGACCACACCCAAACCAAAAAGAGTAGCGAGTCCTTTCATTGCTATTCCTGCGCCCATTTCATTAGTAACTCTAGCAAGTC
>CACELY010000058.1 GCA_902560505.1 uncultured Alphaproteobacteria bacterium | reverse complement strand
CAATTCATAAATTTATTCAAACCTCCTAAATGGTTGACTACTTTTTCTCCAGGCCGAAGCATTAGGTGATAGGTGTTGCATAGAAGAATTTGAGCTCCTATTTTTTCAAGCGTCTCGGGAAGTATTGCCTTCACAGTCGCAGCAGTTCCAACCGGCATAAAAACAGGAGTTTCAATATAGCCCCTGGCAGTTTTTAATAATCCAGCTCTAGACTTTCCTTCAACATGAGAAACAGAAAAGTGATTTATATTCATAATTTAATTCCTCTTGAATTTCTGCAAGCTTGTAAATATATTAGAAATAAAGGCTGAGCAACAATGTCATATAATACCAACAATGTCGAACCAGAATATAAAGGCGAGGAGCAAATATTAAAGCCATCAACTACTGAGCATCCTCTTTATGGTAAGATAGTTGATGCTTGCAAGACAGTTTATGATCCCGAGATTCCAGTTAATATCTACGATTTAGGTTTAATATATACAATAGAGATAAGCGAAGATAATGATGCCAAGATTCTAATGTCATTGACAGCACCGGGCTGTCCAGTTGCTGGTGAGATGCCGGGGTGGGTATCTGATGCCGTCAAGCCTATAGATGGGCTTAAGTCTGTGCACGTAGAGATAGTGTGGGAGCCGCAGTGGGGAATGGAAATGATGTCCGATGAGGCAAGGTTAGAACTAGGGTTTATGTAATCTGTTAATGAGTAACTTTCTTAGCATAAGTAAATCAGCGGCTAACCATATCAGAAAGATAATGGAGGATGGTACTGGAAAAGCACTGCGGATAGGTCTCAAGAAAGGAGGCTGCGCTGGGATGGAATATACAATGGAGTATGTAAATGAAATCTCTGACGCCGACGAGATAGTTGAAGTAGACGGCGCTAAGGTGGTAATAGCACCAACAGCTCAAATGTTTCTATTTGGAACCGAAATAGATTATGAGAGTGGGCTATTGGAATCTGGATTTAAATTTAAAAATCCTAATGTTTCAGAAACATGTGGGTGTGGAGAGTCTATAAAGTTTGATGTAAGCTGAATATAATTAGACAATGAAAAATAATAACAAGATTATAGCAGCTAATTGGAAGATGAATGGATCTGAAGAACTCATGAAAGAGTTCTCGCAGTTAACGCGTGCGAAACATAATGAAATTATCATATGCCCACCATTTACGCTTTTAGATACAGCGAAAACAACTTTACCTAATTTTATAAAAATTGGTGCTCAAAATTGTAGTGAGGAAGATAAAGGACCATTCACAGGAGAAATATCAGCATCAATGCTGCGAGAGAAAAGTGTTTCACACGTTCTTGTAGGACACTCTGAGCGTCGCACTTTATTTAAAGAGACTGATGATGTGATTTTTAAGAAAGTTAAGGCGTCAATTAGGAGTAAACTTACCCCTATAGTCTGTATTGGAGAAACACTTTCAGAAAAGGAAGCCAACAAAACATTACAAACACTTGATAGTCAGATCAATGGATCGCTAGCCAAGATTGAACCTTACGCACAAGTTATAGTCGCGTATGAACCTGTGTGGGCAATAGGAACTGGATTGATACCTAATGAGAATGAAATAAAAGAAACTCACCTGTACATCAAAACAAAACTAAACCAACATTTTAATACTGATATCCCCATTTTATATGGTGGATCAGCTAATTCAGAAAACTGTAGTCAAATAATTTCAATAGACAATGTTGGAGGCTTGCTCGTAGGTGGAGCCTCTCTAAAAAAGCACGATTTTAAAGCAATTTGTAACTGTTAACTAAACAAAAGCATCTGGCATAGAGCTTTTCTTTTTAAGCACATATTCTTTTAGCTCTTCTCTTTTCGATAACTCAAGTTCGGGGGGTTCATATTTTTTCAAAAGCTGTTTAGCTTTTTTATTGGCTTCTAAGGTTAAATCTTTTTCACCTTCTTCTTGCCATGTTTCAAATGGCTTGTAATTCAAAATATCTGAGCGCCAAAAAGCTGATTTGAAATTTTTTTGCGTATGATCACATCCTAAAAAGTGGCCTCCTGCGCCAACATCTTTAATTGCCTCAAACGCCAAGTCTCTTTCTTCAACGTCAATACCTTTTGAAAGAGAGTTTAATATTCCTAATTGGTCAGCATCCATTATAAATTTTTCTACACTTGCAACTAATCCACCTTCTAACCAACCACATGAATGCAACATAAAATTAACGCCACCCATTAACCCGGCGTGAAGGCTATTAGATGTTTCATATGCTGCCTGAGCGTCTGTAATTTTTGAGCCACAAAGCCCTCCACCAGACCTGAAGGGAATTTTTAATCGTCTTGCCAATTGTCCTGCTGCATACAAGACTTTTGAAGACTCCGGTGTCCCAAAAGTGGGCGCACCCGAATTCATATCGATAGATGTAACGAAAGTACCGAAAATTACAGGAGCACCCTTTCTTACTAATTGACTGTAAGCCACTCCTGCTAAGACTTCCGCCAACACTTGTGATAGTGTCCCTGCCACTGTCACGGGCGCCATCGCACCTCCAACGATAAAAGGGGAGATAATACATGCTTGGTTCGCTCTCGCGTATACTTCCAGGGCACCCATCATTGTCGCATCTAATACCAATGGAGAATTGAGATTTATCAATGATGTCATAACGGTATTTTCGCTAACAAATTTTTTACCAAAAATAATCTCACTCATTTCAACGGAGTCTTCTGCCCTTTCAGGTGCAGTGACCGAACCCATATATGGCTTGTCTGAAAGTGTCATATGCGCAAAAAGCATGTCTAAATGTCTTTTATTTACTGGAATATCTGTTGGCTCACAAAGAGTTCCTCCAGAGTGATGAACCCATTTTGACATATACGTTAATTTTACGAGGTTCTCAAAATCTGCTATTTCAGCGTAGCGCCTACCACCCTCAAGATCTCTAATAAATGGGGGGCCATACACAGGCGCACACACCAAATTCTTTCCTCCTATTTCAACATTCTTTATCTTGGATCTTGCATGCTGAGTAAATGTAGCCGGTGCAGTAGAACAAAGGCTGCGCGCTAGACCTTTAGGTATTTTCACCAAATCTCCTTTTATATCAGCTCCAGCTTCTTTCCATAATTTTAACGCAAAAGCGTTATCAGGGAATTTAACCCCAATTTCTGACAGAACTTCTTCAGCGCTATCTTCAATTACTTCCAAAGCCTCTTCATTGAGTATTTCGAAATTCGGAATTTTTCTCTCAATATATTTGGAAAACTCTATTAGCTGAGTGGTTCTAGCTTCACGTCTAGCAGCCCTTCCGCCTGTACCTCTTTTCGCTCTATTCAATATAAAATACCAATCAGAAATATGTTTTGTTTGCAACCATGTGTAATGTTACCTAATCTTGGTAGCAATAACACCAATTTTATAGATTAAAAAGCCTATAATTCGTCATGATCCTAATTATTGATTTTGGAAGTCAAGTCACTCAACTCATTGCAAGGCGTATAAGAGAGCTTAGCGTTTATTGTGAAATTATTCCTTGGGATGCAGATATTCTAAACACCAAGTCAATTGGCAAGGCAAAAGCTCTCATACTATCTGGAGGCCCAGACTCTACGAGAGTAAAGAAGAGCCCTACAGTTTCAAAAAGAATTTTTGACTTAAACATCCCAATATTAGGCATTTGCTATGGGCACCAGCTTATCTGCAAACTGTTAGGTGGTAAAATATCAAAGTCAGAAAAGAGAGAGTTTGGAAAAACAATAATTCGTAGAAAGAACAAAAATAGATCTCTGTTGCTTCAAGATTTATTCAAAAATAACATAGAGGAAGTTTGGATGAGCCATGGTGATGCAGTAACCGAATTACCAGAAGGGTTTGTAGAACTAGCAAGCTCGGATACCTCTTCATTTTCAATAATTGGAGATGCTGCTAGGAGGGTTTTTGGTGTCCAGTTTCATCCCGAGGTATTTCATACGGTAAACGGAAAAAAATTTTTAGAAAACTTTGTAAATATTGCAAACATTAAAAGAAACTGGACTCCTGTAAAGATAAAGGAAAGTTTAATCAAAAAACTTAAAAACGAGATAGGGGACGAAAGGGTAATTTGTGGCCTATCTGGTGGTGTGGATAGCACAGTCACAGCGCTTTTATTGCATAGGGCAATCAAAAGCAACTTAACATGTATTTTTGTCGATAATGGGCTTCTTCGAAAGCAAGAAGCTAATCAGATCGAGTTCCTTTTCAAAAAGCACTTCAAAATTAAATTAAAAACGGTAAAGGCAAAAAATCTTTTTTTACAGAATCTCAAAGGTGTGATCGATCCTGAAAAGAAGAGAAAAATTATAGGAAAGCTTTTTATAAATGTCTTTGAAAGAGAAGCAAAAAAGTTAAAAAATATCGGTTTTCTGGCACAAGGGACTCTCTATCCTGATGTTATTGAGTCGACGTCAGTGCATGGAAAATCAGCAGCAACTATCAAGAGTCATCATAACGTCGGAGGGTTACCAAAAAAAATGAACCTTAAGTTAATCGAACCATTAAAAACACTTTTTAAGGATGAGGTTAGAAGGATTGGTTCTGAGTTAAATCTCAATAAAACGTTTCTAGACAGGCACCCGTTCCCCGGACCAGGTTTAGCCATTAGATGCCCCGGTGAAATAACCGCGAAAAAACTAAGTCTTCTCAGAGAAGCAGACAATATTTTCGTTGAACAACTTAGGAAGCACAAATTATACAATAATGTATGGCAAGCATTAGTAATCTTACTGCCTGTTAAAAGCGTTGGGGTGATGGGTGACGCTCGGACACACGAGTATAGTTGTGTCCTAAGAGCGGTTAGTAGCACCGACGGAATGACCGCTGACTTCTCT
>CACELY010000057.1 GCA_902560505.1 uncultured Alphaproteobacteria bacterium | reverse complement strand
TAGAAAAGAGATTGGTCCTATTGCAAAGCCTGATATTATTCAATTTTCTCCAGGTCTTCCAAAGACTAGATCAGGTAAGATCATGAGAAGGATTTTGCGAAAAATCGCTGAGGATGATTTTAGCAATTTAGGTGATACATCTACTTTAGCAGAACCCGCTGTCGTTGATGATCTGATTGCTAATCGTAAGAAGCTTTAAAGTGAATTAAATTAATGAGGATATCTGTGGTCAAAAATTTTTTTATTATAACTCTTTGTTTATTAACAGTTGCTTGTCAAACAACTCAAACTAGTTTTGAGCAACCCAATATTACCGGGAACTACACTGGACCAACAATTGGGAATAAGGTCAAGCTAACAGATGATGGTCAGTGCATAGCACGTAATTTGAGCTTCTTAGTGGGACAACCTGAATCGGCGCTCGGTGCAATGGAGTACCCATCCAATACTAGGATTATTTTCTTAGATAGAAATGAAAGTATTGAGAATACTAACCCTAAACGATTGAGTATTATTGTTGGCAGTCAGAAGAAGATAGTTAGCGTCTATTGCGGTTAAACCCGTTAGATAGTACGGCTACAATACTCTTCTATGAAGCTCTCATTAAGAAAGGGTCTTAGTAGTTTTACGGGGTGTGTAGATAGACTTAACCGTAGAGATTGATAATCTAAAATCAATTCTTCACCTAAAGTCATATTAGGAAGATTGACGCTTTTCTCTTGTAAGTATTCCTTCTCAGAATAACCTTCAAAAAGGGCTAAAGAATTTGTTTTTTTTATAGCTTGAGCATCCCAAAGTAATAGTCTTCTGTTCTTATTAAGAGAGTGAAAGCAATTTGCTTTAATCAGCAGCTTTATAATACTTGGGCTCAGTCTAATACGATGCCATAAATCTTGGGGATCATTATAACCATTGCCTCTCTCTTTAATAATTCTATCGACGTCATTTTTTGAAAGTCCTTTGATCTGCCTGAACCCCAGCCGTAAACTAAAACAAGGTTCGCCGTAATTTTCTAGAGAATGGTTCCATTCGCTTTTGTTTATGCATATTTCTTTAACTTTTACCCCGTGATTTTTTGCATCACGTATTATTTGAGAAGCGGAGTAGAATCCCATCGGTTGAGAGTTTAGTAAAGCACAGGCAAAAACATCAGGATAATGATATTTTATCCAAGCCGACGCATATACAAGAATAGCGAAGCTTGCAGCATGACTTTCAGGAAATCCGTATTCACCAAACCCCGATATCTGAGAAAAGCACTTTGTAGCAAAATCCTTGTCGTATCCATTTTTTTGCATACCATCAATAAATCTTTTTTTAAACTTACTAACAGTACCGTTTCTCTTAAACGTTGCTAATGATTTTCTTAGTCTATCAGTATCTTTCAGTGAAAATCCCGCACCTTTCATTGCAATTTGTATTGCTTGTTCTTGAAATAGTGGCACGCCAAGAGTCTTACCAAGAATTTCTTTTAGTTTTTCGGAAGGAAAAGTAACTTTTTCTTGTCCATTTCTTCTTTTTATATAGGGATGAACCATATCTCCCTGAATTGGCCCAGGTCTGACGATGGCAACTTGTATTACCAGATCATAAAAGCATTGTGGTTTTAATCTTGGAAGGAAGTTCATTTGGGCTCTGCTTTCAACTTGAAAAACCCCTACAGTGTCTGCTTTGGAAAGCATATTAAAGACGCGTGTATCTCGATGTGGAATATTGTTTAGGCTAACTTTCCGGTTATGGTGGTTTTTTATTAAATCAAAAGATTTCTTTATACATGTCAGCATCCCAAGAGCTAAGATATCTATCTTTAGTATACCTAAAAAGTCTATGTCGTCTTTATCCCATGCTATTATACTTCTGCCTTCCATAGCAGTATTTTCAATAGATGTAATCTCATCCAAATAATCCTCAGTAATTATAAAGCCCCCTACATGCTGACCTAAGTGTCTAGGAAAGCCTATCAATTGGTCGCTGAGGGCCAAAGTCTCCAATATTCTAGTATGGTCATTCTTACCTTCTAAGTTGGTATTATTGTAATGAGGTATCTTATGTCTATCCCATCCAACAATATTTTCAGCCATCGAGGATATTATTTCTTTGCTTAACCCCATTACTTTGCCGACATCTCTTATCGCTCCTTTCGCTCTGTAGTGGATGACTGTAGCGCATAAGGCAGCTCTTCTATCGCCATATTTCCTGTATATTTCGTCTATTATCTCCTGTCTGCGTTCATGCTCAAAATCAATATCAATGTCAGGGGGTTCGTTTCTTGCCTCTGATATAAAGCGCTCGAATACCATAGACCCAATCTCTGGGCTAACGGACGTTACTCCCAAAGAAAAACAAACTATGGAATTAGCAGCAGAGCCACGGCCTTGACACAAAATACCTCTACTTCTTGCAAATTTCACTATGTCATACACTGTGAGAAAATAGGGAGCGTATTTGAGTTTTTTTATTAACAGAAGTTCCTTTTTTACTCCCTTCAATATTTTCACAGGAATATTTTTTGCATAATATTCATTTAATCCATTAAAGGTTAGCTCATGTAATATTGTATCGGGGTTCTCTCCTTTGAGCACCTCTTTAGGGTATGTATAGCTGAGTTCGTCTAAAGAAAACGAACATCTATCGCTTATAAAGTTAGTGTTGTGTATCGCTTCAGGATAATCTTTGAATATACTTATAAAATCATGGGGTGATCGCATTCTTTGCTCTCCATTAATGCTTGATTCAACCCCCAGGTCATCTATGGTGCATTTCATTTTTATTGCATATAAAGTATCTCTGACTTTTCGTCTGGAGCCATGATGCATTAGAGGAGTAGAAGACCCTATAACTCCACACTTAGCGTTTTTTGCAAACCTATTGATTTTGTAAAAACGTATTTCATCCAAACCGTCATATCTGGGCGCCATAACTATGTATATAGATTTACTATTATTTCTCTTGAGTGTTTGGATAAATCTCAACCACTCAAGTCTCTTTGAAAGGGTATGATTTTTTTCTGAAATATGGGCTAAGAATATAATGCCATCTTGGTTTTTGAGAATACTTTCATAGTCAATATGGCAACAACCCTTCTTCGAATTCTCCTTTCCAGTAGTTAAAACTTTACATATGTTTTTCCATCCTTGTCGTGTCTGAGCTAAGCATGTTATTTCAGTTCTATGAGTTGTGACGATAGTAACCCCTGGTATTAGCTTTAGAGGAGAGCGTTTACTTTTAGTATCATATTCGATTTCCTTTATAGTCCTAAGCCCTCTCACTATTCCAGAAATGGAGTTTTTGTCGGCAATTGCTATAGATTTTAATCCAAATTCTATTGCTCTTTCCACATACTCTTCAGGATGGCTGGCTCCTTCTAGGAAGCTGAAATTAGATGTTATGCAAAGCTCTGAATATGACAACTAAAAGCTCTATCTTATTAAGCTATTCAACCTTCCTTATTGGAAGACAGTTGAAAGATCATATAGTGATTGAATTTAATAAAATTGTCAGAATTTCTTATGTTTCCGTAAATTCTATCGTGTAAACGTTTGCGCTTTTTCTTACTTACTATAGCCTTATAGGCCAGATTAAATAGTTTCATTTTCCAAGGATGGCTTGCTACTAAGCCTTGCTGTACTTTGTCTATTCCAACGCCAACCACATTATAAAATTTTTGCTCTATGTCTAAAGATGGAGCAACAGATTTTGTTATCTCTTTTTTTGATATAATATTTAAATCTATATCTTTAATTAGTTTCAGCATTTCTGATAAAGGATGTCCTCCTCCTGGTCTTCTGTTGTGACTGCTATGCTTGACCTCAGAGCGGAAGCAATCCGCAACTAATATTTGCCCGCCTTTGCTTAGTAGTCCTTTAGCTTTTTTTAATGCAATTTTTGCGGGAATATATTGGAAGCTTTCTGAAAATAGACACAAGTCAAATGTCTGATTTTTTTTGGGTTCATAATCTTCAAACTTTATATTATGAACTTTGGCTTTGTTGTTTGTGTTTTCTAAACATCGTTTGCTTAGTATATCGCTAGGTACAATAACAGTGACGTTATGGCCCAAGCATATTAACTTCTTTGCTGTTTCTCCAGCACCTCCACCAATATCAAGGATCTTCAGCTTTTTCTTTTTTGGAAAGTATTTGAACAGTAGTTTTGTATACTGTTCTTGAGCCTTACCCAAATTCTCAAGACAAGGATCTAGGTTGTCCCAAACGCCATAGTGCATGTTCTCTTTCCCAGTAACAAATTTTGCTACCGCTAAAGAAACCTCAAGCCCAAGAGCTTTAGTATCTAATGCGTTATTTTTTTGAAATTGCATCCTTATTCACAGCCTAAACAACTAGCAAAAATTACCATGTACAAACCATCTATTTTCTGAAATCTTATTCTTTTCTTCAAACATCCACAACCTTGCACCACACGTTGTTGTCACTTCCCAATAGTCGCGTAATCCAAAATTTGTTCCTTTATCCTTGTTCCACCATTCAGACGCTATCCTTTCAGGCCCACGTACATAGAAGGTTTTATACTTTTTTCCTCTCCAACTAAATTGATTCAGATGGTCATCTCTATACAAAGTAGCATTAATGAGATCTGGTGAATATAAAAGTATTGGTCTTATAAATTTACTTTTCTTCCATTGATTACCTGTTTTTCTTTTTGTTTTAAATTCTCCTAAAGAAAAGGTTTTCTCTGGTATGTGACTATGGTGTTGGGAGAAGGATTTTACCTTATTTTCCCCTAATCTAGCTTCAATTCTGGCCATCAATAAACTTATTTTTTCTTCCTTATCTAGATATTTAGAAGTGTAATCTCCACCAGGGACATTTATAGC
>CACELY010000056.1 GCA_902560505.1 uncultured Alphaproteobacteria bacterium | reverse complement strand
CTCTCCTGATAAATAAATTCTCCAGTTCATGAATCTTCCCAAAAATTTGTTGTCAAACATTGCATCTCTGATTAATAAACACTAATTAAATGTGTTAATTAATTGTGTAAAGGAAACATAATGGAAAAAAGAAATCTTGGCAATACGGGAACGAAGGTTGGTGCGTTGGGGATAGGTGCGATGTCCTTTTCTGATTTTTATGGTCCAACAAATACACAAGAAAGCCACGCGATTTTAAAAATGGCTCTTGATAACGGAATAGATCATATTGACACTGCAAAAGTTTATGGAATGGGCCTATCTGAAGAAAGAGTAGGTCAGTTTTTAAATACCTTGAATCCAAAAGATAGGCAATTTTTCAAAATAGCAACAAAGGGTGGCATAGACAGAAAAAATTTTGATGATAAGGGCACCGTTGTTTTTGATAATTCAAAAGAGTTTTTAACTGAAGAATTAAATAATTCACTAAGACGCCTGGGAGTCGATTGCGTTGAACTTTATTATGTCCATCGAAGAGAAGCAAATAGACCAATTGAAGAGGTAACAGAAACTTTAGTTGAGTTTATAAAAGATGGAAAAATCAAGCAATTTGGGTTTTCAGAAATTGCTCCAACTTCATTAGAAAAAGCGGCATCAATTCATCCCGTCGGTGCTGTACAGTCAGAATATTCCCTTAGCACCCGATACCCAGAACTAGGTCTTATACAAAGAACAAAAAGTCTAGGCACATCACTAGTGGCGTTTAGCCCAATCGGCAGAAGCCTCTTAACAGATAAGCCGCATAATGTAGAAACGGTTGAAAAAATGGAGTTTCTCAAAGCAAATCCTCGTTTTATAGAACCGAACCTTTCTAATAATATAAAAGCCACAGAAAAATTCCGTGAATATGCTGCCGATCTTGGGTGTAGAGCATCAGGTCTTGCAATTGCTTGGCTTTTAAAGGTGGATACACATGTTCTCCCTATACCTGGAACGAGGTCAGTAACTCATCTAAAAGAGATGATAGATGGTTGTGAGCTGAATCTCACAGATAGTAACATGAAAGATATTGAAAATATATTGCCTGTCGGATGGGCTCATGGTGATCGTTATTCAACCGGCCAGTGGTTTGGACCCGAAAAATACTGTTAGGCTATCTTGCTCTTAAGCGGTTTAGCTGTTCCAAAAATTAGTAGCGAGCTTACTATCAAAATATTTATTAAATTCCACATTATCCCATTTAAAATGGCAAGTTGATAGGAGTTAGTCGCATCAAAAATCACTCCAGAAATCCAGCCACCAAAAGCCATACCTATAACCGTTGCCATTATAACAATTCCTACACGCGCACCTGCCTCCTGAGGTGGCATGTATTCCCTTACTATAATTGCATAACTTGGAACTATTCCACCTTGAGACAGACCAAATATTAAGCTCACCACATAAAGAGAACTCATCTCCGTTGTGGGGTAATACAAAGCTAATCCCATGCATTGAAGCGACGATCCCAACAATAAAGTTTTTACACCACCAATAAAATCAACTAAGACCCCTGAAATAAGTCTTGAAATCACACCCCCTAGTAACATTAAAGATAACATTTCTGCTCCAACCTGTGACCCGTAACCCAGATCAACGCACATTGTAACCAAGTGAATTTGTGGCATTGACATAGCAACACAACAACAAATTCCTGCAATGCTAAGAGTTATTTGAAGCGTTAAAGGTTTAAAACGAGAAGAAGTTGACATTGCACTCGCCAGCTGTTCTTGCTCATCACTAAATTTTTTATCCAAACGTCTTCGTAGAAAAAATGATGCGGGTACTATTATTAATACGCACGACAAAGCAAGAAAAAAATAGGATATCCTCCAGCCATAATCACTGATTAAACCACCAAGTAAAATGGGGAAGATAGCACCAGAAATGTAATTTCCACTCGCAGTAATCGCCACAGCAATACCACGATATTTTTTAAACCAAAGAGAAATGTCGGCCAATAATGGACCAAAGCTTACCGCTGTGCCTAGCCCAATAAAAAGATGAAAGAATGCCAAAGCAAGAAATGAGTCAAAAATTGAGGCACAAACATAACCAAATGCATTAAGTACTGATGCCAGTACTATAGCCCGAGTTATACCGAAGCGATCTACGATTCTCCCTAAAAACACATTTCCTAATGCAAAACCAAGCATAGTTAACGTATAAGGAATAGATAAAACTGATCTCGTTACCTGAAATTCATCTCCAAGATTTGGCATAATAACCACTATGGCCCACATTCCGGCATTTCCGACTATAGCAATAAATAGAGTTATGATTAGGCGTGTTAACGAATAAAAACTATCTGGAAAGTAAGGTGTTTTTGCGTTCAAGATGTTTCCTGTATTTTTTATAAAATTTGGTGTTAATCAAGTATGCGAGGGTACCACCCAACAATACATATTTTGTTATAGGTAATGTGTCAAAACTTTTATATAGTAGCGGAATGGTAGTTAGTTTTAGTTTAGTATATTGAAAATAGAATCACGAAATCTTGACACTTTTGGCATAGCTGGTCTATGCCTTTTCTCATTAATTTCAGGATATAACCAAGTTGTAATGAAAGTTGTAAATGACGGTTTGCAACCAGTTTTTTGCGCTGGTCTAAGATCTCTATTTGCCGCCTTTCTCATATTGCTTTGGCTGTTTTTGACGAATAAGAGAATTAAGGTAGAGAAAAGCTTACTGCCTGCAATCATATTCTATGGTATTATTTTTGGGGCTGAATTCATGTTTCTCTATATAGCACTAGATCTGACATCTGTTATTAGAGTAACAATCATGTTCTATACAATGCCAATTTGGCTGGCCCTAATGAATCATTTTTTACTTAAAAATGATAAATTATCTATAGGGAAAACAGTTGGACTTTTTGCTGCCATTACCGGAGTAATTATTTCCGTAAGCTCTTCAACAGTATCGGGAGGATTAAGGGCTTCTATTATCGGCGATCTCTGCGCGCTATTGGGCTCCATTGGCTGGGCTTACTTTGCGTTTTATTCGAAAAATTCCAGGGTCAGTGCTGAGTCACCTGATACGTTAATGTTTTATGCTTTCCTTGTATCTGCCCCTATGCTGATCATTCTTTCTATGTTCTATGGAGACTTCGTTAGAGATCTTACACTATTGCATTATGCCGGTTTTTCATTCCAAGTCTTATTTGCTTCGATAGGTTTTATATTCTGGGTCTGGCTTTTCAAGCGCTATTCTGCGACTACCGTAGCAAGCTTTTCTTTTCTAACCCCAATTATGGGTATCTTTTTCGGGTGGTTACTTCTATCAGAACAACTATCAAGCGCATTATTTGTAGCAGGCCTTCTGGTAATTGGCGGTATTTATCTAGTTACACGGGCCGAGACAAAATTAACCGGATAAAAAGCTAACTACCTGTAAACCTGGGTCTTTCCTTATTTAGAAACGCATTTAGCCCATGGGGACCGTCATGAGTGTCCATTGTGCCTACAATATGTCGAGTCTCACTGTCAAGTTGAGACTCTATCGGAGATGAGAACGATGATAAAAGCATTCTCTTCACTCCTCCATAGGCTTTAGTCGGTCCGGAAGCAAGTTGAATTGCTAACTCATTTGCCTTTGTGGCTAAGTTATCATGAGCTACTACCTCAGTTACAAAGCCCCATTGCTTAGCCTCATCTGCAGACAACATTTTATTGGTTAGAAATAGCTCTTTGGCTCTTAGTAATCCGACATGTTTGGCCAAAAAATACGTTGATGATCCATCGGGGGTTAACCCTGAAGCGGTATACGCTGAGACGAATTTTGCTTTATCAGATGCCAAAATGTAGTCTCCTGACAGAGCGAGAGAAAAGCCCCCACCTGCAGCAGTTCCATTGATAGCCATAATTACCGGTGCATCCATATATTGAAGACGTATAATTGCATTATGAAGATCAGAAGCCACACGACTGAGATGTTCATCCTGTCTACCTCCTGGAGGATTATCAAATTCCTTGAGGTCGCCTCCAGCGTTGAACATTTTACCATTTGCGGTAACAATCAGAGCACCTAAGTTCTTGTCTCTCGAGCACAAAACCGAGATCTCAAATAATTCCCTAGCCATCTGAGCGTTCAATGCATTCGCTTCCTCAGGCCTATTCATTGTAAGTGTTCCGACTCTATCTTTAGTCTCGAAAGTAATTGTCTCAAATCGCATCATTGCCCCCTCTTTAATAATTCAAAATTAGAACTTTAGTAATCATACAACATAAATATAATTTTTCCCTATAAGTATTTGACTTCCCTTGTTAAGATTTGCGGTGGAGGTCTAAACTTTGGAATTTAGTGAAATTGTAAAAACTTTTACAACCGCGGTTGAAAATAACGATGGAGAAAAACTAGCCTCTCTATTTACTGTCGATGGAGTCTATGACGATTATATTTATGGTGAATTTAAGGGAAGAAGAAATATTGCTATGATGCTTTCAACCCATTTTCATAGAGATGCTAAAAATTTTTCTTGGGAAATGTATGACCTTTTAAGCAATGATAGTAAAGGATACGCTAGATATCGATTCTCTTTTACCTCGACACTAACCGGTTCTGAAAACCTAAAAGTAGCTGTACCCGGCATGGCTTATTTCCGCTTTGATGGTAATCTAATTGAATATTATGGGGAAGTAGTAAATGGTGGGATACCCATGGCTCAATTAAATCTCCCAGCTGGAAAGATAAAACGCGTATTCGAAAAATGGTCTGATAGAGCTTTAGACTCAGATTCAGAACTAAAGAAGCTGTATACCAAAGGAGAATAATTTTGACTATTAGAGCGAGACGAAGTTTTATTTTTACACCTGGATTAAAACCTGAAATGTTTCCCAAAGCTCTTGCCTGTGGTGTTGACATGGTATGTGTAGAGTTGGAGGATGGTATTGCACCCCATGATAAAGCCGAGGCCAGAAAGCATGCCTTAAATCTTTTCGAGGATGACAAAGACTTTGAAAACGTTGAGCGTATTCTTAGAATTAATAGTATTCGTACGCAATTTGGCTTAGAAGACCTGCACGCCGTTTTAAAAAGTAAAAACCCACCTCCCGCGTTAATGCTTCCAAAAGTAATGGATGCTGAAGAAATTATTATAGTGGACGATCTATTGTCTGAGGCAAATAAGGACTGTG
>CACELY010000055.1 GCA_902560505.1 uncultured Alphaproteobacteria bacterium | reverse complement strand
ATTAATCTGCTGAACCCCCATAAGGAATATTTTTCCTTCCAAAGCGCCTTACCCTTAAGTTACACTGTTCTGCATGCCCAATAAACCCTTCAAGAACACATAGACGCGACCCATACTCGCCAATTTTTGTAGCAGCTTCATCAGTCAGAATTTTTTGATAGCTATGTGTTTTTAAGAACTTACCCACCCATAATCCCCCAGTATATCTACCTGCTTTTTTCGTAGGAAGGGTATGATTTGTGCCAATCACTTTATCTCCGTTCGCTACATTAGTTCTTTGACCTAAGAACAATGCACCATAGGAATGCATATGCTCTAAATACCAATCGTCTCTATCAGTCATTACTTGTACATGTTCATAGGCCATCTCGTTTGCAACAGATAACATCTCTTCGTGAGTGTCACATAGCACTATATCACCATAGTCTCTCCAGCTGGCACTAGCGGTATCAGATGTTGGTAAAATTTTTAAAAGTCTTTCAATTTCTTTAATGGTTTCGTTTGCTAAGCTCTCTGAGTTAGTTATCAAGCAAGCCGGGGAATTATACCCATGTTCTGCCTGGCCGAGAAGATCGGTGGCACACATTTCAGCGTCAACAGTTTCGTCTGCGATAACCATTGTTTCAGTGGGTCCAGCAAAAAGATCAATTCCCACCCTCCCAAATAACTGGCGTTTTGCTTCAGCAACGAATGCATTTCCAGGTCCAACCAGCATATCGACTGACTTAATCGTTTCAGTGCCAATAGCCATTGCTGCAACAGCTTGAATACCACCTAGCACGTATATTTCGTTGGCTCCTCCCATTTTCATTGCTGCAACGATTGCCGGATGAGGTTCACCATTTACAGGTGGTGCGGAAGAGATAATACGTGGCACGCCTGCAACTGAAGCTGTTAAAACTGACATGTGCGCAGAGGCAACCATTGGAAACTTGCCTCCAGGAACATAACACCCTACTGATTGCACTGGGATATTTTTATGACCTAAAACTACTCCTGGCAAAGTTTCGACCTCTACATTACTCATACTATTCATCTGCTCTTTCGCAAACCTTCTAATCTGATTTTGAGCAAATTTGATATCTTCCATGTCACGCGTAGAAACTTTTTGCATTGCGGCGTCAATTTCGGATTCTGAAAGCAAAAAGTTTGGTCGATCAAAGTTATCAAACTTTTTTGAAAGCTCACGAACAGCTTTATCTCCTTTCACTTCAACTTCTTTCAATGTTTTTTCGACCACAGTCCTTACGTTAAAATCCTCTTCAAGCTTTTCACCTTCTGATTTACTGTTTTTAATTTTTCTTACCGCCATTTTTTAAACCTCTACCTTTAAAATTAATAAAAAATTTTTCTTCAATTATTTCTTCTCAAAATTTATCCCTTAACTGCTCCAGCAGTCAGTCCACTTACAATCTGCCTCTGAAAAAACATGACCATAATAAATAAGGGTGCAGTAGTCGAAACAACTGCTGCTACAGCAAACATTACATTTCCCTCAGTTTGTGTAGTTCCCATAAAACTCGCTATCTTGGGCACCATGGTTTGGTTGTTTTGTGATAAGAGCATAGATGTTATAGCAAAATCATTGTAAGCCAATAAAAAGCTAAACAGTCCTGTTGTAATAACACCAGGCCACATCACAGGTATAATAACGTGCCTAAAAGCCTGGAACTGCGTGCATCCGTCGACTTTTGCGCTTTCATCTAATTCTTTCGGAATTTTTTGAAAAAAACTATGCAGCATCCACAATGTAAAAGGCTGATTGATGGCGACCAAGACTATAACAGTGGTTGCTAAATGTCCCCACAAATTCCACTCATAAAATGGTAGCAAATAACCAGCTACTAACGTTATCGGAGGCATAGCTCTAAAAATGAGAGCAGTTATCAGCAGCCAAAAGGTATACTTGTAAGATGATCTAGAAAGCGCATACCCGCCTAGTGTCCCGATTGTTAAAGACGTCCCTACAACAAAGAAGCATACCAAAGTTGTGTTTATGACTGCTTGCCAAAAGTTCTCTTGCACCCAAGCTCCATAATAACCATCTCCCGTAAAGGCCCCACCTTTCTCAGCAATAGTACGTGGGGCAAACAGAGCGTTCATCCAATCTGCTTTTGAAAAGAAGTCGGCTTCTATCTTAAAGGATCCCCAAAGAGTCCAAATGAACGGAAAAGCTGCAATAATTAGCCAAAAAACAATAAATATTGATATGGAAACTTTGAGCGAGATAGGAAGTTTAAGAGAGCGATTTATCATTTTGCACTCTTTTCGTTGAAATCACGCCAAGTTCTAATCAAAACAGGAAATAATAGAATAGAGACACCTATTATTGTTAGAACTGAAGATGTTGCTGCAGACGAAAGTAATCTAGTTTCTCCTCCTAAGTCATTGAAAATAAACCATGAAAGAGATTGTGCATGTGCTTCAGCACTAAAGCCAACTATTGGTTCAAAGACTCTAAAATTATCCATTAATTGCATCAATGCTACAAAAGTAATAAGCGGCATTAGATGAGGTATCACTACATACCAAACTTGTTGTAATCTTGACGCACCATCAATTTTAGCGCTCTCTATAGTGTCCATTGGTAAGGTTTGTAATCCTGCATAGAAGACGACGAATGAAAAAGGAGCAGCATGCCAAACGCCATAAACTATCAACATAACCCAAGTTAGACCAGTGGATGCCTTTAGAGATAGATCAGGGTCTTCGAATACATATTGCAGTGCTTCACCAATTATTCCTCTACTGTCTATCATCCAAAATAAGACAAGAGACCCTATCAAAGGAGAAACGATCATTGGAAGAAGAGAGAAAAAGATAGTTAACCCTTTTAAGTTGTGATGAAGAGAATTCACAGCCAAAGCAATGATAAAACCAAAAACGAGCATTAACGGAGTTACCGTGAACGTGAATGTCAAAGTGAAAGCCATTGCCCTATAAAAAGGTAAGTTTCCGATATTTTTTTTAAATTCTGTGAAATTATTGGATTCTATCCATATTTCTTTTACTTCGTTTACTGCCAGATGGCCTCTGTCCTTATAAATTTCTAAACCAACAAACTTTCCTAATGGTTCGGATTTCCTTAAATCTCTCGTTGCTTCTTGATCAATTGTTGTTTCTTGCTTGCAACCAAAAGGATCACAGTTCTCTGTCACGATAATTACAGCATCATGAGGGGTAAATAGTGACTGAATGACAATTGAAAAAATTGGCAGAGCAATAAAAAGCAGCATTGCAGATGCAGTAGGCAAAAAAAACCAAAAAAAAGTTTTATGTTTCATTAAATAAACTCTGGAACCAAAAAATTATCAGGGAAACATTAAGCTTCCCTGATACAAGATCGCTTTTAGTTAAGAAAACCCTTCTCTTTTGCGGCTGCAGTATAAGCAGCTTCAACGTCTGCAAGAGCAGTGGCTGCATCTTCTTTACCTTGCATAAAGTCTACAATTTCACTACCAAGAGCTGAGTGTAGAAGTCCTTGATAAGGTAGCATAGGATATGGAATTGCATTCATTCTTGCTGCAGCAGCAACGCCTACATTTGCTGGACCAGGCTTAAATCCTTCGATCAGCCAAACAGCTAATGGCATCATTTTATCGTCTAATCTTTTAGGATTAATACCATTCATCATTGCTTTAAACGTAGCTTCAGCTTCTGCATCTGAGATGTTTTTAGCAACAGTCCAACCGTCCCACCAAAGTGTTGTTGCAGGAGTTGATCCTCCTCCAACAGTCATAGGATCTCCTAGTGTAGTTGTTTTTACTACGGTTGGGGTTGACTGCTCAGGATCCATTAAAGGACCCATTCTTGATCCCCACATATTCATCATAGCTACATTACCAGCTTTCCACTCTGCTGAGGTCGCGTTTGAGTCATGAGTCAAGAAATCTGGGTTCATATATGCGGAAAGAGCCTTTAACATTTCAAGGGTAGCTACTCCTTTTGCATTATTAATTGACACTTCAGCTGAACCAGACTTAAAAAACTCACCTCCATGACCGATATACATATTTGTGAATTCCTGAGCTAAATTCCAGCCAGCTTTATATGCACCTCCTAGAGGATAATCCATTAAACCTTTATCTTTTATGATTTTTGCTCCAGCGAGCATTTCTTCATAGGTTTTTGGAGCCGATATGCCAGCTTTTTCTAAAATATCTGAACGATAAACTAAATGTTGTGCATTTGCCATGAAAGCAATGGCCATAACTTTACCATTAATTGTGATAAGCTGGTTTTTCTTTAGGCCTTTTCCATGTTTTGCAACAAGATCATCTAATGGTCTAATCACATCATTATTCATTAACGCAACTATTGATGAATTGGCTATAATGGCGGAAGTATACTCCGCTGGATTACCACTCATACCAGCAACATTTATTTTTTGGTGATCAGCTGTCAAGTTAGCTTTAACTTCTGATCCTTTACATACCTTTGCGCCATCTGCAACTGCGTGGATTGCTGGAAACTCGTTACCTACAATGCTTACCCTTGCCGATATTTTACATCCGTGACCATCAGCAAAAATAGGGGCAGCAAAAACGGCTATAGCACTTGCTACAACCAACCGCATAATATTTTTAATCATAATAAAACTCCATGATAGTTTTGTGCTTCATATTAAAAGCACTAGGTTTGTCTCGATTTCTCGAGAATTTATGGGAAAAATTATCTCCCAATTCGATCCCCCGTTTTATGATCAAACAGGTGACATTTCTTTGATGGAATATGAATTGAAACATAATCCTCAATATTCGCTCTGTAATCTTTTTCTGTTTTTATACTTACCAATGATTGTCCAATCTTAACGGTGACCATAGTTGCATCACCTAAGATTTCTAACGTATAAATTGGAGCATTTATTTGTCCGCCGCTTTTCACGACGCTAGCGTCTTCGGCTCTAAAGCCTAACGTGACTTTTGAGTTTTCTACATTTAATCCACTCACTGAGGTCAAATCTGCAGTAAATTTTTTATTTTTAACCTCTCCGTCAATCAAATTCATGGCAGGAGAGCCTATAAAGCTTGCTACAAAAGCATTGGCGGGGTTGTCATATATCTCTGTAGGACTACCTACCTGCTGAATAATACCTTCTTTCATAACGACAACTCTGTCGGCAAGTGTCATAGCCTCAACTTGGTCATGAGTAACATAGACAGTTGTGACGGCAAGTTCATGGCTCAGATTTTTTATTTGAGCGCGAGTAGATACTCGTAACTTGGCATCAAGATTCGATAAAGGTTCATCCATTAAAAAAACGTTTGGCTCTCTTACGATAGCGCGCGCTAAAGCTACCCTCTGCCTCTGACCTCCCGA
>CACELY010000054.1 GCA_902560505.1 uncultured Alphaproteobacteria bacterium | reverse complement strand
GCAAACATGCGGACCCTCATAGTTTCCCCAACAGATGTGAACTCTAATTTTTTCTGAGGGAATGTCTCTTAAAGCGTGATTCAGTGCCTCCACATGGAGGTTTGCAATTTTAATAAAATCTTCATCAGTTAGATCATTAAATAGCATATGTCGAGACAATGCTAAATCAGGACAATCAAGTTGTAGCGTAAGACCTTCAGCAACTATTGCATCATACTCTTGCTTCATCGCATCCGCTAAGGCCTCAAGGTATTTTTCTCTACTAGGATAGTAATCATTCTGAAGAAAAAGAGAAATAACTCCAGGTGAAGCAGCATTCATAAAGCCTCTCTCAACATTATTAACTTTCATAGCCGACTTTAGGTTTTTTATGTCTTTTTGGAGTTCATTATTTTCTTTTGATTTTACTTCACCCACGCACATCGGGCGTGCGTACTGAGGGGTTCCACCATCATCAGCTAACTTTTTTAAATATTGTGGAAATAATTTCAAGTCTTGAGGTGCATTCCTTGGACTATCACCATCAAACCCTGTATATCTATCTTTGACATATGTAGCATAGGAAATTTTACTTGTTTCTCCATCAGAGACTATATCAATACCGGAATCTTTCTGTTTCTTTACAGTTGCTTCAACCGCTTTCTTCATAACGTCATCGAATTCATCAATTGAAAAAGGTTCATTTTTTTCTCTAGCAAAAATAAAATCTACGACTTTTTGAGATCTAGGAAGAGATCCTACGTGTGTTGTTAGTAATTTCACTTTATGGCCTCCATGTTGCACCAGCTGGATCGTCCGTTGGTATTACCCTATACAAACCACTTTCCCCAGTCATTGAAGGTTCTAATGTATAATCTAGATTTTCAGGTACAGAAAAAGTGTCACCAGGATTTAAAACTGTTTCAAATGTATTGGAAAAGAACTTCCAATGACCCTTAACGGGCATCAAAACATTTATTTTATTTGATTTTTGAGAGGCATTTGAAAGTGAATTTCTAGAAATAAACTCAACTTCAAATCCAGGCTTGTCTACCAGTTTAGCCTTTTCACCAATAACTTTAGCAGGATTATCTTTAGATAAAGATAAAAGGTCTAAATATCTTGCAACATGATTAGCAATAATATCATCCCCTTTGAGCTCTGGAAATTCAGATAATTGTTTTTCTGTTAGTGGCGGCATTGGGTTCATATTATTAGGCAAGCTTTCACCTTTTTTTGTATCATAGAGCTTACCTTTTTCGGACAGTACAAGCCCATGATTTTTTGCATCTTCTAAAACTTGTGGAGCCCAAATGACACCTCCTCCAGCATCATCACCCCCTAAAATTGCCATAATCATCCCATAGTCATTCCCTATATTTTCAAAACCTCTAAAAATCCCTGTTGGAATATTAATAATATCTCCTTCTTGAAGAATAACCTCACCCGCAGTACCCCAACGACCCCAAAAAAAGCGCCATCTTCCCCTCAACACAAAAAATACCTCGGCAGTTCTGTGACTATGAAGAGAATTCCTACATTTTGGTGGTTGCCCAGCAGCCCCAATGTTAAATCCATGAGGAAGGGCAAGATGGACATGTTGATCGGGGCTTTCGGAAACACCCGCACCTATAATAGTGAAGTTTTCCTTTTGGTCAGATCCCGGTGTATGGGCATCGATAAAGGCTGTTTTACAAGGTATAAGTTCACCATAACGTATAATTCTGCTTTCGATATCTAACTGAGACATAAGTTTTCCTTTTTTTGTATCAATATAAAATTTATTTTTGCATATATATTTGTTTCCAAATTGAAACTGGATCAAAAAGAGTAAATTCCTTTCTTAATCCATAGGGACCAAATTCGGCGTGGGTAAACCCCATAATGTATACCTCCGCACCACTGGGTTCGTCGAACATCCCCCAACCTTCGTGTTTACCACTTAAACTCCAACGAACAGCTGCTCTTGGCGAAAGCATAGGGTCTTCCCTGCCAATGACATGCTCTAGTTTAAATGTTGCGTTTGGAAAAGACGATCTCAGCCCCATCCATAAAAATTCAGTATCAGCCCAAGAATGAACCGTAGTGCTTCCAGGGTGTTCGGTTTGCACAGCTCGATCATATTCTTTTTGGATAATAGAGTAGTTTTTTTGCATTATTCCACTAAGAATTTCACTTAATTTCTGGCCCCACTTATTATCATTACCAGAGCCTGTATAAGGACCCTTAACATCTATTGATGGAGAAAAGGGCTTGATACACTTTTCTGCGCCCCCCTCTCTTTCAATTAAGTCTATAGCAAATTTTTTGGGATCCATGCCTAATTGTTTAACGATCCCAGCTGTGTCTCTGATTAACCATTCATCATTTATCTGATTATTTATAGCGGAACAATCTGCAATTGCTCTTATTACAAAACGCTTACCAGTTGCTTTACCAAAATAGCCGTTACCTAAGTGAGTTCCCTTTGTTAATAAGCGGTGTGAAGATAAAAAGCCAGTTTCATCATCTCCACTCCAAATCACATCTTCACCAGTTAATTGTCTATCTGGAAATTCAGATAAAGTTGCTAAGGTTCCATTAATTGTATTTTGATTGCCAATCGAAATACCTTCAGGAAAACGCATGGGTATATCTTTAGTGTAATAATGATTTAATGTATCAATGCCCCTATCTTCCCATATTTCTTTCGTAATTCCTAATATGTAGTCTGGTAAATCTTTCCATTTCTCTGCAAAGCCCTTCATTGTTAATGTCCTTTATGAATTTTAGCTGATTTTCTTAAAATAAGCGGTCCGTCAACCTTTATTTTTTGAGGCCTCGCCTCGGGATTTTCTATTTTTTCAATTAATATCTCTACAGTCTCTCTAACCATGATATTTACTGGTTGTTGAACAGTTGTTAGCAAATATGAGGGCCAAGACGCCGCCGGAACGTCGTCGTAACCCACAACTGATACATCGTCAGGAATTTTTAGTCCAAGCTCATATCTGAGGGTATCCATAACTGCAAAGGCCATGTGATCGTTAGCTACAAATACCGCCTCAGGAGGATTATTCAAGAACATTGATCTTGTTGCTTCTCTAGATTCCTCAAGTACAAAATTACCCACTTTTCTACTATGTAAAGATAGTCCAGCATCATTAAGTATAGAGACAAAACCAGCCTCACGATCTCTTTGAGTAGAGGCACCTTCCCATCCTGCTATGTAACTGATCTTCTTGTGACCAGAACTAATTAAGAATTTTGCAATTTTTTTGCCTCCTTCTATGTTATCCGAGGTGATGGCTGACATATTTGGTTCGTCTTGAGCTCTATTAAATAGAACCATGGGTACGCCAGCATTACGGCATCTTTCGGATAGACCAGAGGACATTGACACTGATGCAGCAATTATTCCATCTACTTGATAGTCTAAGATCTCTCCGATTACGTTATCTATACTTTGCCTGTCTTTACCCGCCATAAAAATCAACACATGATATCCTTTTTCCTGCAGACAATTAGAGAGGCGTTCTAGCGCTTCAGGATAGAACTGGTTTTCTAAGTACGCTACGACTACACCGATCATACGACTTTTGCCAGATACCATAGCTCTAGCAATTGAGTTGGGTCGATATCCCAGGCTTAAAGCAGCTTCTTTTACCTTTGTGGTGGTTTTAATAGAGACCGATGCTCCGGGCGTAAACACCCTACTCACAGCCGATTGGGAAACTCCTGCAAGCTCGGCTACGTCAGCAGATGTTACTTTTGAGTTCTTCATTCTGCTGTCCAGCCTCCATCTATCACTAGAGAGCTGCCAGTAATTAATGCAGATGCATCAGAAGCTAAGAAAACTACTGCTCCCATAATATCTTCAACTTTTCCAACTCGATCCAATTTAATTTTACTTTTAATCCAAGAGAGTTTTTTTGGGTCATCAAAAGTGGGTTTAGTCAAATCAGTTAGTATAAAAGTAGGACAAATTGTGTTAACTCTTATGTTAGAAGCTCCTAATTCAATGGCAATTGATTTAGTAAATCCTTCTACAGCATGTTTAGAAGCGCTATATACGGCACGCTCTTGCCCTCCAACCAGTCCCATTTGTGATGAAATATTAATTAATGAACCGCTTTTATTTGCCGAAATTAACCTCCTTGCTACCGCCATAGTAAGAAAATAGGCACCTTTTAAATTAACGCTCATTACATCATCAAAATCAGATTCCTTAGTTTCAACAGAAAGAGAATGCTTAGCAATTCCGGCCGAATTAACTAAAATATCAAAAGGATCTAAATGATTAATTATTTGAAGTGTTCTATTAGTCTTTGAAACATCTAACTCTACTAACTCGGTAGAAATTCCCTTATCTTTCAAAGAGGCGCTTAGTTCTTCTAATTTCTCTGACCTTCTTGCAGCAATCGTTATAGAAGCTCCATATTCAGCAAGAGCAACTGCACATGCTAATCCAATCCCTGAAGAGGCTCCTGCAATAAGAGCACGTTTGTTTTTTAACGAAAATGAAGGTGTACTAGGTAAATTCATTAATAGTTCTCATCAATGTTAATATCGCTATGTGATCTCGATTTATTTAATTCCCTAAGCCTCTGAAAAACATTTATTCCGATCTGGTGATACATATCCAAAATATCAACTAAAACCCAGTTCTCCCTAATTAAACCATCCTCTCCTAACTTCCAAAAGTCGAGACTACGTAAAAATATTTCTTTATTAACTGGTGCAATTCCCAGCCAACCGTCGAAATTTAATTGCATATGCATATTTGGCCAGCCGGTTTCACATACATATAGCCCCTCTGCGATCCAATGTGTATCGGCTTTCCATTTCGAACGGAAGTCTGACTTGTCATCTACCGTTCGATCTGGCATTGCGTTTAAAAAAGGTATTTGATGCCAATTTCTAAACCCTGAAATTCCTCTGCAAGATCCAATTCCAGCAGGACCATACCAATTGAACTGAGGATGCCAATATTTTTCAAGTTTCATTGCTTTTGGGTTTGGATCAGACGGGTGCTTACACAAATCTGTAAGCATGTTTTTAATTTTCAACATACTTGTATGTCCGTCGCCTCTCGTATATAAACCATCACCAGATATTGGACCAGGAGTGCACATGAACTTCCCCAGCTGTGGAGCCATCGGCCAAGAGTTTGATTGCATCATTAGCTCTGGTAAGTCCCATATAGCTTGAATCTCAACTATTTTTTCTTTATCAAACCTGTAAAACTCATGAAACCGCATGTGAGCAAGTTGTCCCGTCGGTAAAATGTCTAAAAAAGAAGATACAAAGGTTCCAAAATAGTTTCCCATACAGGCAACCCAGTCGGTTCCCTCTGGAGTTTCACCCGCTAAAATGATGAGATCTCTTCTTTCAAGATTTGGAAATG
>CACELY010000053.1 GCA_902560505.1 uncultured Alphaproteobacteria bacterium | reverse complement strand
CTTCTTGCTTTAGGAGTTGAAGACGTTAAGCTCACGGACTATGGAGTAGTATTAGCGACAGTGCCCGGAAATATATCAGCACCAGCTGTTGGATTTTTAGCGCATGTGGATACAGCACCACAATTCAATGCTTCAGGTGTCAAGCCGAGATTAATTAAAGGCTATAATGGGGGAGATATCACATTTCCTGATGATCCGGAGTTGACCCTTTCGCCAAATGAGTTCGAATACTTAAAGGATAAAAAGGGTGATGATATCATTACCGCGTCCGGAACTACATTACTTGGAGCTGATGATAAAGCTGGTGTCTCGATAATAATGACAGCAATTAATCACCTGTTACAAAGTTCTGAACTAAATCATGGTCCCATCCGGGTGGCATTTACTCCAGATGAAGAAATAGGTCGTGGTGTAAAAAAACAATTGGCCACTGATCTCGGCGTAGACACGGCATACACCTTTGATGGGGGTAAAATCGGAGACTTAGAATATGAAACCTTTTCTGCAGATAAAGCGGAGATTAAAATTAAAGGTGTGTCGATACACCCTGGTTTAGCTAAAGATAAGTTGGTAAATGCTATCCAAATTGCAGCAAAGCTTATTAGTACTTTGCCTCAAACCACTCTTACTCCAGAAACTACTGAAGATAACGAAGGTTTTATTCATGCTACAGATATGGTTGGAGGGTCCTCTGAAATGACGCTTCGCTTTATTTTACGTGATTTTGAGCTTGCAGGCTTAAAAGAGAAAGGTAATCTTTTGAAGCAGGTATGTGAGGTGATTAACTCCTCAGAGCCAAGAGCAGAAATTACCTGCGAAATTACACCACAATACAGAAACATGCGATATTGGCTTGAGAAAAATATGAGGCCTGTTGAGATAGCTAAGAAAGCTATGGAAAACTTAGATATTGTTCCTTTCTCAAAAGCTATAAGAGGCGGCACAGACGGATCGTTGTTAACTGAGTTGGGCATACCTACACCAAACCTATTCACGGGCATGCAAAATATTCATGGCCCTTTAGAATGGATTTCCGCTCAAGATATGGAAAAAGCTACACATTTATGTTTGGAAATCATAAAGGAGTTTTCAAAAGAAAATTAGCTGTTTTTTAAATTGAAGGAGTACTTAGCTTGCTTTTAATCGTCCCTCTAGAGCATCATCTATAGCTTGCTGTCCCCAATGCAATCCACATTCATATTTGCCAAAAATAAAGTTATCATTTGCATTCGTTGACAAGCCTGCTTGAATGGCCTCCCCAATCTCAAAATCCTCATTAAACACTTCTTTGACAACATTGTAATTTTTTTCCCAATATTGTTTAGCCTTATCTGTATTTGCTGGTTCAGATATAAGCATCATACATTTAAATACACAAGTGCCTGGACCTGTTGGGATTATTGAATGTACATAGACATGGTCTGTCATAATTTGGACAAAGTTACAGGGAAATAAATAATTTTGTGTCATAAAATATTTTCTATATGTCCATTCTTCTTGTGGTTTGCCTTTAAGCTCACTTATATTCCATAGTGGAACTGAGTGACGCACGTGGGGATAGTGATTGGTGAAAACGCTTTGATTATCTAGGTACCCAGAACACGCAGTATGTTCATGCGCTGAACAAAAATGATAATTTTCTTGAAAGCCCTCCAAAGCTAATCTCCAGCTCATGTTTCTTGGCAGCGTCCATTTTTTGTAAATTATATGATTATCTAAGTTCAAAGCATTAAATTGACTCTCCATCGGAGCCAACCATTTTGCCATATCTACCCGCTTTGCATCTGCAGATGGTCTAACCCACACCATTCCAAAATGCTCGTATACTGGTAATTCCTTGAGTCCGTACTGGCTTTTATCTAAGTTATCAAACCCAAATGGTTGTGGCATTCCTCTTAATTTTCCATCGAGGTCATAAGTCCAGCTATGATACGGACATGAAAAAGTCTTAGCTTTTCCACACTCACGTCCTTCGACTTTTGCACCCCTATGTCGGCAAACATTCATGAAAGCTTTTAACTCATTGTCATTATTTCTTGTAACTAATATTGGTACACCGGTATCATTGTGGGTGATAAACTTTCCGGGTTCCAATAATTCGCTTACATGCGCAACAATAATTGGAAACTCACGAAAAAGCGTATTTATTTCAGCATTCAATTTTTTTGGATCGTTGTAATTAGAAACCGGATTATGCATTATTTCATCAGTCATAGAAGTTTTACCGGTTTCACAATACTCAAGTATTTGCTCAATAATTTGTTTTTCTTCTTTTGTTACCATTTTTTATTCTTTAAGACTTATCTTCAACTTAGATAATATCATAACTTATATTTTATTTGAAACTACAAATCATAAGCTTCAAGCATCAAATTAATACCCTATAAATATTGACTCCCTTTTGATTGAAGCTCAACTGATGTTTCATACTCTTTTTTCAAAATGTCTATAATTTCTTTAATTGTTTCTGGTTTTTTAACGTTTCCAACGCCTTGCCCAGCACTCCAGACTGTTTTCCACGCTTTTGATCCCGCATGCATATCTCCTGAAAAATCAATTTTTGCTATTTTCTTTGTATCATTAAGAGATAGCCCAGAAGCTTCGACGCTTGCTTTCATCCAGTTTCCAAGTGCTCCCGTGATAGCCCGCGATTGGATCAAGTCTTCCATTTTACTGTCCCAGACCATTTGTCTGTAGGCATCGGATATTAAAGTTTCTTGAGCTGCCAGAAATCTTGTACCTATATAGGCAAGATCAATACCAAGGGTTTCAGCAGCACGTATGCTCCTACCATTGCTAATTCCACCACCTACCATTATAGGGCCGTCAAAAAACGATCTTACTTCATCGAGAAAGGGCATCAAGGCATACTCACCAGTGTGGCCACCAGCACCGGTACAAACAAGTACCAAGCCATCGGCACCCCTATCAATTGCCTTTCTTGCAAAAGAAGGAGAGTTAACATCCGCAAATACTAGACCACCATATCCGTGTACCTGCTGTGTCACTCTATGCGGTCCTCCAAGAGCTGTGATAACTATTTTTGGCTTAAATTCTTCAACAAGTGTAATTTCTTGATCAAAGCGTCCATAGCTGTTGTGGGTTATCATATTAAATGCCCAAGGGGCATCTTCTTGGTTTAATTTAGTATCGATTATTTCAAACCAACTTCTTAAATCATCAATAGTACGGGCGTTTGGGCCAGGAAAAGAACCCATAAGACCTTCTTTGCATGATTGTATCACAGCGTCAGGCCCTGAAACAAGAAACATTGGAGCTACTACCGCCGGTAGTTTTAAGCGCTTTTTAATTGAGACAAGTATTTCATTAGACATCGGTTGCTCTTAAAATTTACCTTTCCGTTTAGGAAATTTGGATGTGGAGTACAAAAAATACCTTAATATTCAGCAAATTTATAGTTATTTTTACTTAGTATGTATATAATACTTACATGGCTTTCTTTGAATCAAATTACTGGCATCCCTCCGTTGCAGCAGACATTGTTTTATTGTCTCTAAGACAAAAAAAACTCTCAGTTTTACTTGTCAAACGGTTGGATCATGAAAATGGATGGGCACTGCCTGGCGGTTTTTTAGAAAAAGGTGAAGATCTTGATCAATGCGCACAAAGAGAATTGTATGAAGAAACAGGAATCCGAGTTCCCTACATTAGTCATTTTGCTAATTATAGTGATCCAAGTAGAGACAATCGACATCAAGTAATTTCAGTTGCCTATTTAGCGGTACATCCTTCAGGTAAGTTAAGGATTAGGGCAAACTCTGATGTTTTTGATGTTAATTGGTTTAATGTGGATAGCTTACCAGACTTGTGTTTTGATCATAATAAAATTTGCAGTGATGGGATTAAATATTCACGGTTATTAATAGAGAGAAAGCCCTCTCTAGCTTTTGCTTTTCATAAAGATGGTTTCACGTTGACTGAGTTACAGCAAACATTTGCTGCTTTTGGGGGGCAAAAATTTAGTCCTGGGAACAAAAGGAATTTTCGCTTATGGCTGAAAAATTATTCAGACGGTAAGGGATTGGTTGTAGAAACGGACAGGTTTAGAGAAGGTAATCACAGACCTGCCCGAATTTATGAGCCAAATCCCGAAGCGTTGGTTGAACAGAATTAGGAATAATTATTTTATATGCCTTTGAACTACTTTTCCTTCTAGATACCAAGCCTCTGTTTTAGTATTTAAATGAATCTAAAGTTGTAATGGCATCATCTCTTATGTCTTTATTATAAATTGCCTGTGCCAGTATATTTTTTGAGTATCTATTTGCCTTAGCTTTTGAAAAATAATATTTAGCAGCTTCCTCATCTCCATTTTTAAGTTTGTCGTAAGCTAACAAAGCTAGTATTGAAACTGGTACATCAACGGCTTCTGTAACTCTTTCTAATAGTGAATACATTTCTTCTATTTGATTATCTTCGTAAAGCCTGAAAGCTAAACGAGTAGTAGCACGCCAATTGGTGTCTACTTGTAATAAGTCAAAAGCATTTCTTGCATTTTCAGCAGCTTTTTTTGAATCGCCACACCTCCCGTACACAAAACTTGCGTAACCGTAACTATCCGCATTCCCTGCTTTTCTATGCGCTAATTCCAAGTCTTGAAATGCTTCTTTACAATTTATCATTTGCATACCAAGGCTAAGGAATGCTCTACTAGCGTAATTTTCTGGACTAGGTTTGATCTCGATTGTTTTATCAAGCTCTCTTTTGAGTTTTGTTAAGTTGTCCTGATTAATAGGAATTTTTTTCTTGGCCATTCCGTAAAAATTCAACCAAGTATCTTGTACTAGCCAATCCTCTGGTTTGCTGGGGCCAGGCCATTTTTTCATTTCTGACAAAATGGTACTAGCATTGACAAATCCTTCTTCTGTCCATTTTCCCATTTCTGAACGAAAATTAACATATTGAACTAATTGCTGGGTCGAGATTGGTGTTTCTCTCCAACTAAAGTAGCTCTCATACAAACCTTTTTGATTCAAAATATTAACTAGAAATTCACTCAAAATGCTTTCGCCAAATTTATCTTGAAATTCAAAAATGCTTTTCAATTTAAGGTCTTTAATAGATGAGATTACTATTTGCCTTTTTTCCAGATCAGAAATTTCGATATTAACGCGCGCGTCACTACCAACGATTTGTAAAGAAGATGAAACAAGGAATTTTACACCGTGTGTTTTGAATAGTTGTTCACTACCTATTTCATTTTTCTCAAAACTTTGGACTGTTTTTGTAGGAACTAGCCTGATGGACTTTGACTTGGATAACGAAGATATGACGTTTCCGGTGATACCCTCTACATATTTTTTATCATCATCGGATAAACGTGAACTATCTATGCTTGAAACAAAGACGAGTGGTTTTGAAGAGATCACTCCCTTTTTTGTAGTTACTTCTTCGGATGTACTAAAATA
>CACELY010000052.1 GCA_902560505.1 uncultured Alphaproteobacteria bacterium | reverse complement strand
CGCCGATGTTACGGAATATTGCTACAGAAATATTCCGAAGTGGAACCCGATAAACATTTGCTCGTATCATCTCCAGGAAGCTGGCGCAACGATTGAAGAGGAGGTTGCCTTTGCAATTTCGACTGCTACCGCGGTATTGGATAAAATTCGGCTACGAGTTTCCGCTAAAGAGTTTCCCTTCGTTGTAGGAAGGGTGTCTTTTTTTGTAAATGCAGGAATAAAGTTCATCAGTGAAATCTGTAAAATGCGTGCCTTTGTGGAGTTATGGAATAAAATCTGTCTCACCAAATATGGTGTGAAAGAAGAAAAGCTCAGACGATTTAGGTATGGTGTACAGGTGAACAGCTTAGGACTAACCGAACAACAACCTGAAAATAATGTTTACAGGATATTGCTTGAATTATTAGCTGTAACCCTCTCAAAAAATGCAAGAGCCAGAGCAATACAGCTTCCTGCATGGAATGAAGCGATGGGACTTCCCAGACCATGGGATCAGCAGTGGTCTCTGAGAATGCAGCAAGTCTTAGCCTATGAAACAGATCTTTTAGAGTATGAAGATATATTTGACCAAAACCCAATTATTGAAAAAAAAGTTAAAAGGATACTTAGGGAAGTTAATTTAAAGGTAGAAAAAATTGACAAAATGGGCGGGACGGTAGCAGCCTTAGATTACATGAAAAGGGCTTTAGTTTCATCTAATGCGAAAAGATTATCTAAAATTGAAAGTGGTGAAACAATTGTTGTTGGAGTAAATAAATTTACTACTTCTGAAGAAAGTGGCCTTTCTTCAGGAGATGGCGATAGTGTGCAAGTGGTTGATAAAAAAATTGAGAAAATTCAAATCTCCTCTCTTACAGATTGGAGATCAAAAAGAAATAATAATTTGGTTGAAAAGGCTAAAGACAACCTAAAAGATGCAGCCAGAAAAAAAATAAATATAATGACAGCATCTATTGAAGCAGCGAAAGCAGGGGTCACCACTGGTGAATGGGCAGATACGATGAGAGAAGTTTTTGGTGAATTTAGAGCACCAACAGGGGTGACTGTTTCAAAATCTTCAGACAGCGAAAGCCTGCCTACGCTACAAAAGAAAGTAAAAGAAGTAAGTAAAAAGCTTAAAAGAAATATTAAACTCTTAATAGGAAAGCCCGGTCTTGATGGGCATTCAAATGGAGCTGAGCAAATTGCAATGAGGGCGAAGGAAGCTGGATTTGATGTTGTTTATCAAGGAATCCGACTTACACCAAACCAAATAGTCAACTCTGCTTTAGAAGAGTCCGTTCATATTATTGGGTTATCAATACTGTCAGGAAGCCATCTAGAAATTTTAGAAGATCTGACAAACTTATTGAAAACAAAAAATATGACAAAAATACCAGTAATCGTAGGAGGCATTATACCCGAGAAAGATTTCGAAATAATTCGAAAGATGGGTGTTAAAAAAGTCTACACGCCAAAAGATTATGATCTCAATACGATAATATCAGATATGTCGGATTTTGTTGAGCAGAGTGCTGCTTAGTTTACAATCTGTCTCAGCTGTTCTGCAGCTGTAACTTTTTTATCTCTGCTATAGCTTTTGCAGGATTTAAACCTTTTGGACATGCCTTTGCACAATTCATTATTGTATGGCACCTATACAGTTTAAAAGAGTCATTTAGTTCGTCCAACCTAGCTTTTCTATCCTGATCTCTGCTGTCTATAATCCATCGATATGCATGTAACAATGCAGCTGGGCCTAAATATTTATCACCGTTCCACCAGTAGCTTGGACAAGAAGTTGAACAGCAAGCGCACATTACACATTCATATAATCCGTCGAGCTCTTTTCTATCTGCCTCAGATTGCAGCCATTCCTCTTTTGGCTCATCTGTAAAAGTCTCCAACCAAGGCTTTATACTTGCATGCTGCTTGTAAAACTGCTTTAAGTCCGGAACCAAATCTTTGATCACTGGCAAATGGGGTAAAGGGTAAATATTAATTGGCCCCTTGAATTCCTTAATTCCTTTAAGGCATGCAAGAGTATTGACGCCTCCAATATTCATTGAGCAAGACCCACATATACCCTCTCTACAAGAGCGCCTAAAAGTTAACGTTGGATCTATCTCATTTTTTATTTTTATAAGCGCATCTAATATCATCGGCCCGCACTTATCTAGATCTACGAAAAAGGTATCTAAACGAGGGTTTTCGCTATCTTCGGGGTTGTAGCGATAAATTCTTACTTCTTGCACATTTTCTGCGTCCGAAGGCTTTTCCCATGTAATACCCTCTGTTACTCTAGAGTTTTTAGGCAATCTCAATTCAACCATTTTTTAATAAACTCTCGCTTTAGGTTTAATCTTTGCTGTGTCTATTCCGCCATCCTTTATATCACTCAGAGGTTTAGTAATTACATCTCTGTAGCTAAGACTTACGAATCCATTTTCCGATATCTTGGCCAGTGAATGTACACGCCAATTTTCATCATCCCTGTCAGGATGGTCTTCCTGTGCATGAGCTCCTCTACTTTCTTTACGGGCCTCAGCAGAAACAATCGTTGCCAGAGCATTTGGCATTAAATTTGTAAGTTCCAATGTCTCCATTAAATCTGTGTTCCAAATCATAGACTTATCGGTAACATTTACATAGTCTATGCCGGCAGCTATATCAGCCATTTTTTCACAACCGTCTGATAAAGTCCTGTCTGACCGGAAGACCGCTGCGTCAGACTGCATTGTTTTTTGCATTTTCAATCTCAACTCAGCTGTAGGAGTTGCCCCCTTGGAAAATCTAAGTCCATCTAACCTCCCAATCGCTTGGTCAACAGAGTTCCTATTTAAAGGCCTATTGCTTTCGTTCTTATCTATTACTTCAGCAGCCTTAATTGCGGCTGCTCTTCCAAAAACAACTAGGTCTATTAGGCTGTTTGATCCTAAACGATTAGCTCCATGCACCGAAGCGCATCCCGCTTCACCAACGGCCATTAGCCCAGGCAATATTTTGTTCTGATCTTCTTCATTAGGACTTATTACCTCGCCCCAATAGTTTGTTGGAATACCACCCATATTGTAATGCACGGTTGGTAGAACTGGTATTGGGTCTTTGTTTACATCGACCCCCGCAAAAACTCTTGCACTTTCCGATATGCCTGGAAGTCTTTCTGCTAATGTTTCAGGAGGAAGATGGTTTAGGTGTAAGAAGATGTGATCCTTTTCCGATCCAACTCCACGACCATCTCTTATCTCCATTGTCATACATCTCGATACGACATCCCTACTAGCCAAGTCCTTATATGTTGGGGCATATCGCTCCATAAATCTTTCACCATCTGAGTTAGTAAGGTAACCTCCCTCACCTCTTGCTCCCTCGGTGATGAGACATCCAGCCCCATAAATCCCAGTAGGGTGAAATTGTACAAATTCCATGTCTTGTAGAGGTAATCCTTGTCTTGCGACCATTCCATTGCCGTCACCAGTGCAGGAATGCGCGGATGTGGCAGAAAAATATGCTCTTCCATAACCCCCCGTTGCTAAAACTACCATCTTTGCATTAAATCTATGCAGTGTTCCATCATCCAAATTCCAAGCGACGATACCTTGACAAACACCATCTTCAGTCATTATTAAATCGATAGCAAAATACTCTATGAAAAACTCGGCATTGTTTTTTAGTGATTGCCCGTATAGCGTGTGTAGAATTGCGTGCCCGGTACGATCAGCTGCTGCACAAGTTCGTTGCACTGGAGGTCCTTCACCAAATTCTGTAGTGTGTCCACCAAAAGGTCTTTGATAAATTTTGCCTTCTTCAGTTCTAGAAAATGGCACTCCGTAATGTTCTAGTTCGTAAACAGCTTTTGGCGCCTCTTTTGCAAGATATTCCATCGCATCACTGTCTCCTAGCCAATCTGAACCTTTTACAGTGTCGTACATATGCCAATGCCAATGGTCAGGCCCCATATTTGATAATGATGCCGCAATTCCCCCTTGGGCAGCCACCGTGTGACTTCTGGTAGGGAATAGCTTAGTGACACAGGCAGTTTTTAGGCCCTGCTCTGCCATCCCCAGGGTTGCTCTCAACCCGGCACCTCCAGCTCCTACAACCACCACGTCATAAACGTGATCTGTGATTTCATAAGAATTCATAAAACACCTACTAGTACCAATTTTCCGAGACTAATTATGCTCACTATAAAAAGTGAGCTACAAAATACTATATTTAAATTAATCCACAGTCTGCTATAAACATAGTCTTCAATAATAACTTGTAAACCCTGTTGAAGATGAAAAATTGTCGCTGTAATAAAAGTCAACATCAGCAAAAAATTAAAAGGTGTAGATAATGAACTAGCAACTTGTTCGAAAGGCATCCCGAAATTTTTACTGAAAAATGCAACAAACCAAATTGTAAGCGGGATTAGTAGTATGGAACTAACCCTCGAATATTTCCAATGTTTAATACCTTCTGACATTCAACTAATGAAAAACAAAAGTGTTAGAAATGTAAGCACAAATGAGGAAATAACTGCTACCCACCCGCTGATGGTGACAGACTTTAAATCGTACCCATAACCCAAATCCCAATAAAGATGGCGCAGCCCCGTACAAAAATGATACCAGAGCGCCCATAGTGAGGAAACTAAAACTATTATAATAAATGGATTATTCAAAAAGTTGTTAAAACTTTTGAAAGTGACTTCACCAATAGCTAAAGATGCCAGCCAAAATACGACCAGTACTGTTGATACTGCGAGACCAGCGCCTGTAATACGATGAAAGATTGATAACACCGATGTAATTTGAGGTTTGTACACCGTTAAGTGAGGAGATAGAGGTCTATTGTCCATATTTTTTTAATCCTTACTGTCAGCTGCCTTCAATATATATCTAAAAAATGTTTGTGCAAGTGGGCTACCCAATTACAGCTCTCTAGGCACTAATACCCAGTAATCAAAATCCAAAACTATATTTGGTAAGTATTTCCCATCTTCACTCTTCAGTCTCATTTTGTGGTTTTTTTCCTTTGTACCTACGCTTCTCAGTCTTAAAGCTGCTATGTTCCTAACATTTAGATCTATCTTATCCAAAACTTCTGACCAGCAATATATCGTATCCTCCGCAAACACTGGATTTGCGTGGGTGCCACCGTTTATTCCCACGATCAATTGTGCGTTTTCAAGACCGTTAAAACTTAATGCTCTAACTAAAGATATTATGTGGCCTCCATAGATTAGTCTCTTTTTATCATCACGAGCATTGATATCAAAGTGCACTTTCGAATTATTCTGCCATAGTCGGGTTGCAAAAAGATGATCCGCCTCACATATGGTATTGCCATCTATGTGATCAATCAGTTCACCTACTTGATAATCATTAAAGCTTTTTTTTGATCCTGCTGCGCTGGTATCATATTTAGTAAAATCAAGCTGCTGAGGGATATTTAGCTCGGTTCCA
>CACELY010000051.1 GCA_902560505.1 uncultured Alphaproteobacteria bacterium | reverse complement strand
AGGAAACATTTACCGTCTGGTGTGCTCGTATTAACTGCTTGTTCTGTCGCAGACAAATGAACTCCCTTTTTGTTGAGGTCATAGACTATGTTCTGTAAATCTCTCATAGAACGTGCAAGTCTATCAATTCGAGTAACAACTAATTCATCACCTTCTCTTAAAAATTCAAGAAGTGTAGAACGTTCTGATCTTCCATTTAATGAAGTTCCAGAAACTTTCTCTTCTCTGACTATATCACAACCAGCGGTCATTAATGCAGTTCTCTGAATTTCTAGGTCTTGGTCGGAGGTTGAAACTCTTGCGTATCCGTATTTCATTATATACTCCAAAAGTGTCTCTTTTACTTGTGAAGTCTATAGAATTATGTCTCATTAGTCTAGAGATAACCCTATTGAGACACGAATTTTGTGTCACAAGACAGTATCATGAAAGTATACCCCCTTAAGAGAATCTATCTCCTCCTACTCTTCCAAGTTCCACCATATTGATAAGTATTTTTAAACTTATCTTTAACTAATTGAAGGCACTTACCACAAAGGAACACCCAATCCATTTTTTCTTGGAGCCTGCAACGATATAGAACTTCCTTGGATTTATCACAGCAAAAACAATCTTTAGTTCTGACCCTCATAGTTTTAATATAGTTTCATTTAAAGGTTACACTAATACGACAATATATTTTCTTATCAGTTATTTGGTTTCCAGACCTTTTATTCATTAGTTACACATCCCTGACGGATTTACCCTACTTTGTGTGTAAGTGTGTGTAACTCAATAGTGATGTTTTTTTTGTTGTATTTTTGAGAGGTTCAAAATAATTTAAGTAACTGGATTTATTGACTTATTTCATGGTGGAGGGGATAGGATTCGAACCTATGTAGGGTTTCCCCGACGGAGTTACAGTCCGTTGCATTTGACCGCTCTGCCACCCCTCCTTGAACTTCGCGTAAAAGCGTTTTACATCTGATATAGCCAAGTGTAAATAGAAAGATACAAGTTTAATGTGAATTTATGAAAAATGGGCATGTATAATAAGAGAGCTAATAATATTAAAGATAATAGCGCCTACTATATGTTCGGCTTGCACGCCGTTAAGGCTGCAATCAAAAACCCCAATCGTAAAATACACGAGTTATGGATAAGTCAAAATGCAAGACCTAAAATATTTACAGATTGTGAAATTCCTAACATACCCATTTTTAATATCGAGAAATCAAAAAGTTTACCAATTTCAGAAAATAAAGTTCACCAAGGAGCAATTTTAAAAGTTAGTCCTTTAAAGCAACCAAAAGACATTCATGAGATCCATAAGAATAAGAAACCTAAATTGATTATCATTTTAGATAAGGTTAGCGATCCACAAAATGTTGGAAATATTATCAGATCAAGCCTTTTCTTTGATTGCAACGCGATAATTAACACGCTTAACGGCGGATCAAGTGAGAACGGAAGCCTTGTAAAAGCCGCTTCGGGAACCTTCGAACGAGTAAACTACATACAAGTTACGAATATTGCAAAAACGCTCGTTAAGTTACAAAAATTAGGGTACATTATTATAGGGCTTGACGAAACCTCAACAGAAAAAATATCTTCATTTAGGAAAGGAAATTCTGATATCGCAATTGTCTTTGGAGCAGAAGGGAAAGGGTTAAGGCGTTTAACAAAAGAATATTGTGATACGTTGTTATCTATAGATGGTAACCATGCGTTTTCATCACTAAATGTATCGACAGCTGTTGGAATAACACTTTTCAATATTCAATCAAATAGGTTCGATAGCGTTTAATCATTCCTTGTCCCAATAGTTTCCTAGCTATCTGAATTGTGATATATTATATTCACTTTTAAAGATCGTGAAGATAAAGTGAAATGAATAAAAATCAGCTAGCTCTAAATTTATCAAAAACATCGATTCAACTTCTAAAAAAAGATAGTTCGAAATCTTGGAATGTGCTTGGATCAGTTGACCCATCATCAAAAAACCTGGAAAAAGACTTAGTTTCACTAAGAAATCAAGCAGCTGCTTTATCAACAAAAAAACCAATAGTAGACGTCCTTCTTCCTCGAGAGTTAGTCCTTTCACAAACTATTGTTATTGAAGACAATTTTTCTATTGAACATTGCAAAAAGGTAACAGCCAAGCGATGTGGACTAAATGAAAATGAACTATTAATAGCGGTTGGAGACTCCTCCACAAGAAGTACGGTTCCCATTGCGGCAATATCTGCAAATTCTATAACCGAGTCTAGAAATTTCGTGAAAAGAGCAGGATTTCGACCAGAAAGATATCTTGCTTCAAGTAAGATATCTGGGTTTAAAAAAAGTCCCGTTTTTTTTAATGACAATAGTTCGAAACGATTTATTGATCTTGAAGGACAAACAATTACACGGGTTCTATCAATAATAAGTTTTGTATTATTTGCCGGTTTTTTAATATCGCTAACTTCCACATATTTGGAATATAGATCTAATAACAAGCCCTATAATTATTTAGCTGACTCAAGAGAATTTAGAAATAAAAATAATTTGAACTCTGAGCCAAGCTTATTGGGGGAGTAAAGAAAATCTCTTCTGCGCGACTAGATATGTCAATTTTTGAGACAAAAGATCCAAACCTTATTGATCTTCCTGAAAAGTCTAAAAATCTCTCTCCTAAAATTTATTCGTTAAATAAATTCTCAGTGAAATCCCAATTTTATGCAACTCGAAAAACAGTAGGATTAAAGGAACTAAATATTGGAGAGATAAACAATCCAATATCAATTCCTCAAAACCTAGTCCAATTCGATGACTTTAGAGAATTTGCTAAATCGCAAAAAATGGCATTATTGAGTTCTTTAGGAAAACAACAGAAGAAAGTACATCGATCACTTCCGAAAATAGACAAGGATTTCTCATATTCAAAGTATGAAGAAAAGAAATTATCGAAACCATCAAAAACTATTTCAAATAGTCTAAAAATGACGATGGTTTTTGAGACTCCAAAACAAGAAAGGAGTATAAATCCTGAATATAAGAGAGTGGTAGTTGAAGAGGTTTTTTCAGATATATCTGTAACAAAAATTTCAATTACAAAGGCAAATAGAAAAGCTAGCACGCATCCATTAATCTTTTATGATGTCAAAAAACCTAATATTGATAGTTCCAATAGAATAGTTGGCTTGAGTTTTATAAATGACGAAAATAAAGCTCTAATAAGACCCACAAATATAATGCAAGAAAAATCTGCGATCGGCAATCTTTCAACGACTTATGGAAATGAATTGATTTTAAATCGTCGATTAAACGTAAAACTTAAAGAGCAAGGTATCGATGTTAAGTTATTAAAAAGGCATCAAGAAAAAGACTCGATACAATTAACATTATGGAATGGCAAAAGACCTACACTAAAGCCAAATATAATTGACTCCATTAAAGTTTTGGAAGATCCTACTAAGTCCACTGGAGCAGTGACCTTTGTTGATATTCCTCCCGGAATGCCAACAGCTGTCAGTAAATTGAAAAAAGTTGCTGCTAACTCAATAAGAAACTTAAAAGTCAGAAGCAATCCACCAAGCATACCAAGAAGGGCTTCCATAGTCGGCAACTCAACACTACGAAATTTGATAGAATTAAATAGAACAAACTTAATTGGTGTCTTTGGTAAAAGATCGGGGCGAATTGCTTTAATAAGACTTTCTTCTGGTAATACAGTAAAAGTTAAAGTAGGACAACAGTTTGGAAATGGCTGGAGAGTTATAAGTATTGACCTCAATAAAATTCATATCACCAACGGATCTAGACAAGAAACACTTAGAATTCCTGGATAAAAATTTTCCAATCTTCTATTTTGTTCCATATAACCTATCGCCCGCATCTCCAAGCCCCGGCAGAATATATCCAATGTCATTAAGTGATCTATCCAAAGATGCGGTGAAAACTTTGACATCTGGATGATTTTTCTGCATAACCTCTACACCCTCTGGCGCAGCCAAAAGACACAAAAATCTTATGTCTTTTGCCCCTTTTGTCTTGAGATAATCGACTGCAAATGAGACAGATCCTCCCGTAGCGAGCATTGGGTCAACGACTATACAAACGCGATTGCTTAAATCACTTGGAACCTTAGAGTAATATTCAACTGGTTGTAGTGTTTTTTCGTTCCTATATAAACCAAGAAAGCCCACACGCGCCGAAGGTATCAGATCTAAAACTCCATCAAGCAAGCCATTACCAGCTCTCAAAATAGAAATTAAGGCCAGCTTTTTTCCTGCCAAAGTTGGGGCCTCATATCTTTCTAGAGGTGTTTCTATAGATATTGTTTCCATAGGCAAATTTCTTGTAATCTCATAGGCGAGAAGTAAGCTTATTTCCTTTAAGAGTGTTCTAAAATGATTAGAGGAAGTTGTCTTTTTTCTCATTTCGGTAAGTTTGTGTTGAATTAGTGGGTGGTTGATTATAGCTAAGTTTTCCATTTATTTACTTCCTAAAATTGTTGAATTAATTTTTCTTTAAGTTTTGTCTCACAAAAAGCAAAATCTAAAGACTTCTTATTAATTTGTGAAAAAACCTCAAATCCCCAACCAAAAGCATTATGAAGATCCTGATATTCTTTTGATAAACTTGTATAAAAGAAAGGAGGATCATCTGTCGAGATGGAGATTGGTATATCTTTATTCAATAAATAGTTAATTGGGTGATCATCAAGTGATGGATACAAGCCAAGCGCTACATTTGAACCTGGACATACTTCAAGTAAAATATTCTCTTTTGATAAGTTTATTATCGTTTCCTCGCTTTCGCATGATCTGACGCCATGACCTACCCTGGTTACTCCAAGTTTTATTGCTTCATCCACAGATTTTGCTCCACATATCTCTCCAGCATGAGTGGTTATTCCCAGTCCGGAGGCTTTAGCAAAGTCAAAGCTGCGCATGAAATCTAATGTATTGAATTTTGTCTCATCTCCTGCCATTCCAAAACCAACCACATGTTTATCTTTAAACTTGGCAGCAAACCTTGAAGCTTCTAAAGCTTTTTCAGGACCAAAATGTCTTATGCAAACAATAATAAAATAGGTATAAATACCATATTTTTTTTCATACTCATCGGCAACTTTGCTGGCAATATCTAAAAAACGTTCCCATCGATCATTTGGCTTATCACTCCATAGATGAGGCCCCAAAAAAATCTCAGTATATATCACATTTTCCTTAACCTGCTTATCAAGTACGTGGCGGACAAGAGCCTCAAAATTATTTTCGTCTAAAAATATGTTTGTTACTATTTCATAGACAGTAAGAAATTGATCAAAATTCTGCCATTTGTAGTTCCCAGTTTTATCAAAAATGTCTGGAATCTGCATGCCACTACTGTAACATATTTCCCTAACAAATTCTGGTGAAGCAGCTCCTTCAAGATGGATATGTAATTCAACTTTTTTACATCGTGCAAATGAGCTCATAATTGAATACCTATTAGTGTTTTTCTAACCTGAGGAAGGTTTCTACCAAGGATCCTATATCAGAAAAATTAATCGAACCGTAACATTTATTCCTCAAATTGTGTTTTTTTATCAGAACAGGAACTTGTTCTCTAGTATGATCTGTTCCTATAAAGGTAGGGTCATTTCCATGATCTGCTGTAATCAACAAAAAGTCATCTCTATTTAAAATTGAAAAAAGCTTTGGTAATTGCTTATCAAACTTTTCCAATGCTCTTGCATAACCAGGTAAATCTCTCCTATGACCATATAAAGTATCGAACTCAACAAAGTTTGCGAAAATTAAGTCCCCAGTGTTAGCCTTTGCAACTACGTTTAGCATTTCATCAAATAATTTATCATCGGTCATCCCAGAGATAGACTTGCTTATTCCTCGATGTCCAAAAATGTCTGCAATTTTACCTATGCCAAAACATTTTTTTCCAGATTTGATAACTTTGTCACATAAGGTTTGTATT
>CACELY010000050.1 GCA_902560505.1 uncultured Alphaproteobacteria bacterium | reverse complement strand
ATGATCATAAGGGAGCAAAAATAAACTCAATAAGAATAAGAAGAAACATAGAAAGTTCCGATCTTGTAGTAGTAAAATTTGGAGAAAAGTATAAACAGTGGAATGCAGCTTTTGACGCAGGATATTCTGCTGCAAAAGGTAAGTCGCTAATCATTATGCATGATGATGATCATCAACATGCACTTAAGGAAATAGATGTGGCAGCATTGGCCGTGGTTCAAAACAACCAACAGTTAATAGAAGTTTTGAAATATGTCACGAAGGAATAAATATCTTCTAGTTGCATGCAAATTTTTTATTATGGCTATGTTTAAGGTAAGTTTAGGTATGGCGTCAGAAAAACCATTCGAGACCTTTGACCCAAAGAAAAATAGAAATTGGTCATTTTTTACTGATGGTGTAATGGGTGGCGTATCAAGTGGAAAGGCATTTTTTGGGAAAAGCGGTACAGATAATTTTGTACGGCTTGAAGGAAAAGTTTCAACCGCCAATAACGGTGGATTTATACAAATTAGACATAGCTTTGAAAAATACCTTAATAATGATATTAAGGGCATTTCTCTTAAGGTGAGAGGAAATGGAGAGAAGTATTATGTCTTTGTAAGAACAACCTCAACATTACTTCCTTGGCAATTTTACAATGCGTCTTTTAAGACTTCAAAAAACTGGAGGGTTATAAAGATAAACTTTGATACATTTCAACCTTCAAGCAGCTTTCTCAGGAAAAAGATAAAAAGTTCATCTATCAAAAGTATAGGGATAGTCGCCTATGGTCGTGACCATGAGGCAAAAGTTGACATATCTGAAATTTACTTCTTTAAATAATTACTAAAATATTTTTTTGTTTGTCGTTAATTGATTCTCAAGGAGAGTTTATTATGAGATTACCTGCAGTCTTTGTCTTTTTATTCATTTTGGGTTGTGCTTACAACCCTCAGTTGCCTAATGTAACTAGCGCTAGTGGAACTAGTGCTACAGGGAAGATATCACAAGGAACTATACCTGCTCGAGGACTGGGTCATGTCTCTGTGCATCCAGATTTAAATTTACGGATGAATAGTTCATGTACAAAAGTCATGAAACTCAGCTTTGGACAAACGCAAGATTATCGTAGTGTTATGTTGGAATTAAAGAATAGAGCCTTAATTATGGGTGGTAACTCTGTCTCTTTGGTTGAGTGGTTTGAAAATAACAATACGACAGGATATGTTGGTAATATATACTTATGTAAGAAGAAAACATATCACATACACCCTCATCCTGCGTGATAAGGTCAATCAGACATTTTTAGTGCATCTATGAAAGCTTGTTGAGGGATTTCCACTCGTCCGAATTGGCGCATTTTCTTTTTACCAGCCTTTTGTTTCTCAAGTAGTTTTCTTTTTCTAGTAATATCACCCCCATAACATTTAGCAGTAACATCTTTTCTGAGAGCAGATATTGTTTCTCGTGCTATTACTCGGCCTCCAATGGCCGCTTGGATAGGGACTTTGAATAAGTGCTGTGGAATTAGCCCCTTGAGCTTCTCACACAAACTACGTCCACGACTCTCTGCCTTGGATCTATGCACCATCATTGAAAGAGCATCAACGGGTTCGTCATTAACGAGAATTTGCATCTTTACTAGATTATCCTCTTGATAGCCCTCAATTTGGTAGTCAAAGCTCGCGTATCCTTTTGTTACTGACTTCAATTTGTCATAAAAATCAAAAACTACCTCATTAAGAGGTAAGTCATATATAGTCATGGCGCGAGTACCAACATAGGTTAATTCTTTCTGGGTACCTCGTCTTTCCTGACAAAGTTTCAGTACATCTCCCAGATATTCGTCTGGTACCAAAATTGTTGCCTTAATCCGGGGCTCTTTTATGCAAGTGATTTTGGAGGCATCTGGAAGGTCAGCAGGATTGTGAATATTGAGCAATTGATTGTCGGTAGTCTCGACACTGTAAACGACACTCGGAGCGGTCGTGATTAAGTCAATATTAAACTCGCGTTCTATTCGATCTCGTATGACCTCGAGGTGGAGTAATCCAAGAAAACCACATCGAAACCCGAATCCTAAAGCTAATGAAGTTTCTATCTCAAAGGTAAATGAGGAATCGTTTAATGCCAATTTTTCAATAGATTCCCTAAGATTTTCAAATTCAGAACTGTCAACAGGGAAAAAACCGCAAAATACAACTGGTTTTGCGGGCTCATATCCGGCAAGGGGTTCACTACAAGGTCTTCCTTCATGCGTTATAGTGTCGCCCACACGCGTATCTCTAACTTGCTTTATAGAGGCAGTAAATACCCCTATCTCCCCTGCGGATAAAAGATCTACATTTTGAATTTTTGGTTTTAAGATACCTACTGAGTCTATGGTATACTTGGCTCCACTCTGCATCATTATTATTTTGTCACCTTTTTTAAGAATTCCATCAACCATTCGTATCATAACCACTACACCAAGATAGCTGTCATACCAACTGTCTATCAGCATAGCTTTAAGTGGACTTTTATGAATCCCTTTTGGGTGGGGTAGTGTAGTCACAATTGCTTCTAATACTTCATCAATTCCTTGGCCAGTTTTTGCAGATATTTGCAGTGCGCATGAGGCGTCTAGACCAATAACTTCTTCTATTTGTTGTGCAACTCTATCACAATCAGAGGCAGGCAGGTCTACTTTATTGAGTATTGGAAAGATTTCGTGATCAGCCTCTAAGGCAGTATATACATTAGCTAAAGTTTGGGCTTCGACACCTTGACTCGCATCGACTACTAGCAAAGAACCTTCTACAGCACGCATTGAGCGGGAAACCTCATAAGAAAAGTCAACATGTCCAGGAGTATCAATCAAATTCAGTATATATTCTTCACCATCTTTAGCATTGTAAGATAAGCGGACTGAGTTGGCTTTTATCGTAATTCCACGTTCCCTCTCCAAATCCATCGAGTCGAGAAGTTGTTCTTTCATATCTCTAGAAGACACCGTGTTAGTAAATTGGATCAATCTGTCAGCTAACGTGGACTTTCCATGATCTATATGTGCTATAATTGAAAAATTTCTAATTTTTTCAATTGGCTGCATATGTCACTCTTATTATTCTCTAATATCTATCCAATTTTCGCGTATCACTTAACTAGTTAGACGCTTTTTCTACTTCTATCTTCTCAATATCTTTTTTAATCTTTGTAGCGTTTGGCGAGAGATTATCTGTAGCTGACTTTCTGAGAAAAGAATCAAGACCTCCGACTTTATCAATGGTTCGAAGAGCGGAAGCAGAAACCTTAAGTTGAAAATCTCTTCCCAACACTTCAGAAGTGAGTGTGACGTTATTTAAATTTGGAAAAAACCTTCTTTTAGTCCTATTCTTGGCATGACTAACGTTATTACCACTCATTGCTTTTTTACCTGTCAATTCACACGTTCTGGACATTATCTCCTCCCACGTTCGTGCTTTTTTACTGTGAGTATTTTTCTCTGTCAAGACATTTAGCTAGACTTATGCAGTATGGGTGATTTATAACAAGAGGGCTAATTGGGTGGAGACTACTCTTGTGCGGTATTATTGGCATAGTTTCAAAAAAACAGGTTGTTGACCGGTTAATAGATGGCTTAGAGTGTCTTGAATACCGGGGGTACGATAGTGCGGGGATAGCCACTGTTAAAAATTCGGAGATTGTTTACAGTAAGAGCACCGGTAAACTTGTGTCTCTAAAGAACAAATTAAAACAAAAGCCAATAGACGGTTATATTGGAATTGGTCACACGAGATGGGCTACTCACGGCGAACCAATTGAATTTAACGCACACCCGCATGTTACAAAAAATGTAGCAGTGGTGCACAATGGGATTATTGAAAATTTTGCAGAGTTTAAAGATGAATTACTTGAGAAAGGAATAAACTTTCAATCGCAGACCGATACTGAAGTTATCGCTAAGCTTGTAGAGGAAAAAATTTCTAAGGAAAAGTGTCGACCTTTAGAAGCAGTGAGACATACTGTAGAAAAATTACGTGGATCTTTTGCTTTGTGCTTTATTTTCAGAGGACATGAGAACTTCATGGTCGCAACCAGAAGAGGATCTCCATTAGCTCTAGGCTATGGCGATGGAGAGAATTTTGTTAGTTCAGACGCATTATCTTTATCAATTTTTTCTAAGAAAGTATGCTATTTAGAAGAAGGTGACTTCGCTAAAATTACTTCTGATGAAGTGATAATTTATGATAGCGATGGCAACAGTGTTTCTAGAGATATACATACATTATTTACCGATCCAGTCAATCTTAGTAAAGGTAAGTATAAGCACTTTATGGAAAAAGAGATTTTTGAGCAACCTGAGGTGATTTCACAAGTACTGGGTACTTATTTGAATGCTTCTAAGGAGATGCTATCGTTACCATCTTTGCCTCAATCCACCGAAATTAAGAGAATTATTTTGATAGGTTGTGGAACGGCTTTCTATTCATGTTTGGTCGCAAAATATTGGTTCGAAAGCTTGAGTAGCATACCAACGCAAGCTGAGCTAGCATCAGAGTTCAGATACAGGTCTCCAGTTGTTAGAAAAGATGATTTACTTATTTTTGTCAGCCAATCAGGTGAAACAGCTGATACGATTGGCGCTTTGAGATTCGCTAAAGAATATACAAAAAATATTCTCGCTATTGTTAATGTTGAGCAAAGCTCAATAGCACGCGAGTCAAACTGGGTATTTTCAACTAAAGCGGGACCAGAGATTGGGGTAGCGTCAACTAAGGCTTTTACATGCCAGCTGCTAGTTCTAAAAATTTTTAATATCAAACTAGCAAGTGACTTATCCAAAATCACGGCAAAACAAAGATCTAATCTTTTAAAAGGATTGTTAGAGTTACCCAGGCTTTTCTCAGAGATTTTATCGCAGAACGAAAACATCAAAAAGTTGTGCAAAAAATTTATAAGCTCGAATAGTGTTCTATATTTAGGAAGAGATATTTTATATCCCATAGCCCTTGAGGGTGCGTTGAAGTTAAAGGAAATAAGCTATTTACATGCAGAGGGATATGCCTCTGGTGAGTTAAAGCATGGGCCCATAGCACTGATAGATAAGAGTATGCCGTTAGTTGCTTTGAATCCATGGTCTAAAGTATTTGAAAAAACGTTATCAAATCTAGAAGAAGTCAAGGCCAGAAGGGGTAAAATAATATTACTTACTGACAAAAAAGGTAGAGAGTTATCCAAGGATTTAACCAAGTCGATTTTCCAACTGCCAAGTTGCTCTGACTTTCTGACACCGATCTTATATTCCCTACCGTTGCAACTGATAGCCTATTATACAGCTCTTGACAAAGGAACCGATGTCGATCAACCCAGAAATTTGGCAAAATCTGTTACTGTCGAATAAATCATTGATTTTATTGGTTTTTTTTGACCCTACAGAGTGATAGGGTAAGTGTTTCTGTAGGTATGCGTTTCTGATATTTTTTCTAAGTTAAAAATCTCTTTATTTCAGAGTTTTTGTTTGATAATGCGTAACCAAATTTTTTAAAAATTTTAGTAAAGAATTTCGCAAATTTTAATTATTTAAGATTCGTAAAAAGAAAGTTTCAATCGGTATTGCTATGGTAGAAATATTCATTCAAACTTTTGTTCTATACTTCGTTGTTATTGACCCGATCGGAAGTGCGCCTATCTTTTTTGTGGTCACTAAGAACTTAAATTTAAACGGAAAAGTTAAAACCGCATTCAACTCAACTATAATCGCATTTTTGGTTTTAATATTTTTTGCAGTTTTAGGTAATTACATTTTCAATCATTTGAGTATAACTTTTCCTGCTCTGAAAATAGCAGGTGGTATTATCTTGTTTTTAGTCTCCTTAGAAATGCTATTTAACAAGAGACGAGAACGGAAAGAGGAAGATGCTAATTTTGACTCCGATAATATAAGTGTATTCCCACTTGCGATTCCCCTATTAGCAGGACCTGCTGCCATAATATCAGTGGTAGTTTCTGTCAGCAATATTGGGGGGAATTATATCAACCAAATCATTGGAATATCGTCATTACTTCTTGTCATGGTTATTACCTTTGTCGCCTTTTTTATAGTTTCAAGGTTTGAGAAAATAGTTAATGAAAAATTAATAAGTGTATTCTCAAGCATTATTGTAATTATTTTGGCGGGATTGAGTGTACAATATGTTTTAGATGGAATTAATGAGTTTTTGGTGTAGTGGAACCTCAGT
>CACELY010000049.1 GCA_902560505.1 uncultured Alphaproteobacteria bacterium | reverse complement strand
ACCCTAATGGGGTTGGGTAGTTATCCTGCTTCAGGAAAAAACTGGTTAGGGATGTTAGGGATGCATGGAACTTATGAAGCGAATATGTCTATGCACGATTGTGACTTTATGCTTTGTATTGGCGCTCGCTTCGACGACCGGATAACAGGTAGAATTGATGCTTTTAGCCCCAACTCATATAAAGTTCACATAGATATTGATCCATCTTCGATAAATAAAAACATCACTGTAGAAGCGCCTTTAATTGGTGATGTTTCGCATATATTAAGCACGCTAATTGCTAGGTGGAAGGATAGAGGTTCTAAAGTAAATAAGAAAAAATTAAGCGCGTGGTGGAAATCCATAAATGATTGGAAAGGGGTAAAATCGCTCGGTTACGAGAACTCTTCAAATGTAATAAAGCCCCAATATGCTGTTCAAAGATTAGAAGAGCTAACTAAGTCTTACACTCGATTTGTATCGACTGAAGTTGGTCAACACCAAATGTGGGCTGCACAATTTATGGGATTTGAAGAGCCTAATCGGTGGATGACATCGGGAGGATTAGGAACCATGGGGTATGGTTTCCCTGCATCGATCGGAATTCAAATTGCCCATCCAAACTCTCTTGTGATAAATGTTGCTGGAGAAGCGAGTTGGCTAATGAACATGCAGGAATTAGGAACAGCGGTACAATATCGATTACCAGTAAAACAATTTATTCTAAATAATGAGAGACTGGGTATGGTAAGACAGTGGCAGGAACTACTACATGGAGAACGATATTCTCATAGTTGGTCTGATGCTTTGCCAGATTTCGTTAAGCTTGCAGAGGCATATGGAATAAAAGGCATACGATGCGAAGATCCTGCTAGGCTGGACGATGGTATTCGAGAAATGATTGAGTATCCTGGCCCAGTAATATTCGATTGCTTGGTTGAAAAACATGAAAATTGTTTTCCTATGATTCCATCGGGGAAAGCCCATAACGAAATGATTCTTGGGGAACAAACTGAAGAAAACAGTATCTCAGATGATGGTGCTGTATTGGTCTAACTAATATAGGAAGAACTTAGAAAAATGTCTTTAAAGTTGAAAAAAGGGGTAAATAAACAAAGCGCTTACAATCTTAGGGATCCTAATCTTGACTATGAAGCTGCACATACTCTTTCGATTATTGTTGATAACGAATCTGGTGTTTTGGCAAGGGTTATTGGCTTATTTTCTGGCAGAGGCTATAACATTGACAGTTTAACTGTAGCTGAGGTGGATCCCGATGGACATAGATCTAGAATTACAATAGTTACAACGGGAACTCCAAAAGTTGTAAACCAAATTAAAGCACAACTGAACAGAATGGTTCCAGTGCATGAGGTGATAGATCTCACCCTTAAAGGCAAAGCTGTTCAAAGAGAGCTTGCAATATTTAAGGTTGTTGGAAATGGCAATCAGCGAGTGGAGTCTTTGAGGCTTGCGGACGTTTTTAGGGCAAAAGTTGTGGACAGTACTCTGAAAAGCTTTACGTTTGAGCTTACCGGAACGTCAGAGAAGATAGACGCATTTGCTGAGCTAATGGCTCCTTTAGGTCTCAAAGAAATAGCCAGAACAGGAATTGTCGCGTTACTTAGAGGCGACAATTCTAGCTAGTGTTTTTAACTGCAACCAGAAGTACTACCGCACGTGTTGCACTTTAAACAGGTACCATTTCTTACCAATGTGAAGTTACCACATTCATTGCAGGGGTCGCCTTCATATCCTTGCATCTTTGCCTTCGTTATTTGATCTGAAACTTGTAGAGATCCTTTTGCATTAGCACCTTTTAAATTGCCTGCGGTTACCACCTTCTCTTGAGGCTTATCACTCACCGTTGGGAATCTTTTTCTTAGATAGCCTGAGCTAGAAAGCTCTTTAATCATTTCAAGAGAGTCCTCTGTTCCTCCCACGCCAACGTCCTTAGAGGCTATACTAGCCTCTACTTTTTCACCTAACGTGTCGAGATTATCTTCAGGTATGGTATGAGCCAAATCTGTTCTATCAAGATAAGATATAGCCAACTCTCTAAAAATATAATCCAAAATTGAAGTCGCATTTCTAATTGTGTCGTTACCTTGCACAAGCCCAGCAGGTTCAAATCTGGTGAACGTAAAAGCCTCTACAAACTCATCAAGAGGTACACCATATTGCAACCCTACCGAGACCGCTATAGCGAAGTTGTTCATCATAGCTCTAAAAGCGGCGCCTTCTTTGTGCATGTCTATGAAAATCTCTCCCAGTTTTCCATCACCATATTCTCCTGTACGAAGGTAAACTTTATGACCTCCTACAACTGCTTTTTGTGTGTATCCCTTCCGTCTCTCAGGAAGTTTTGATCGACCTTTTACTATTTCTTTGTAGACAATCTGTTCCAGCACCTTTTGAGTATTAGGTTCTAGAATTGTATTTTCTCCCAGCTCATCAGATTCATCTTCAATTAATGCTGATGACAAGGGTTGGGAAAGCTTCGAACCATCTCTATATAGCGCGTTGGCCTTAACCCCCAACGACCAGCTTAATTCATAGGCGTCCTTACAATCCTTTATAGATGAATCTCCTGGCATATTTATTGTTTTTGAAATAGCTCCTGAAATAAATGATTGTGCAGCTGCCATCATGTAAATGTGGCTCTCAACTGAAAGATACCTTTTCCCTTTCTTTCCACAAGGATTAGCACAATCAAAAACTGGAAGGTGTGTTTCGTCAAGAAATGGAGCGCCTTCTAAAGTCATTGTTCCACAAACATAATCATTTGCTTGCGATATATCTTCGTTACTAAAGCCTAGGTGTGCTAATAGACTAAAACTCGGGTCATTGAGTTTGTCCATCGGTACTCCGAGTGTATCTCGACAAAATTCTTGGCCCAATGTCCATTGATTGAACACAAACTTAATATCAAAGGCAGTCGGCAGAGCTTTTTCAATTTTTTCAATTTCTTTAGAAGAGAACCCGTGTCCTATCAAGGAAGTGGAATTTATTTTTGGGCAGTTTTCTAAAGAGCCATTGCCTACAGCGTAATTAACTATGGAGTCGATTTTTTCCTGATCGTACCCAAGTACTTTTAGCGCGCTAGGCACTGATTGGTTTATTATTTTGAAATATCCACCTCCCGCAAGCTTCTTGAATTTAACCAGGGCGAAGTCTGGCTCAATTCCTGTTGTATCACAATCCATTATCAGACCAATAGTTCCAGTAGGCGCAATCACGGAAACTTGCGCATTTCTAAAGCCATGCTTTTCTCCAAGAGACAATGCTTGAGTCCACTCATCTTGAGCAATAGCAACAAGATTTGAGTCTGGGCAATTCCTTACATCTAGAGGCACCGGATTCACATTCACCTGATCGTAACCACTGTCATTGCCAAATGCTGCACTCTTGTGATTTTTTATAACTCTCAGCATGTGTTTTTTATTTTTTGTATATCTTTTAAACGATCCTACCTCTCCAGCTAGTTTTGCTGATGTTTTATAAGAAGTACCCGTCATTATAGCAGTTATTGCTCCGCAAATAGCTCTACCTTCTTTACTATCGTAAGATAGTCCCATATTCATGAGTAATCCCCCGAGATTAGCATAACCTAACCCAAGTGTTCTATAGTCAAAAGACCCCTCTGCTATTTCCTTGCTGGGAAATTGTGCCATCATAACCGAGATCTCTAAACTCAGGGTCCATAGTTCAACCGAATGCATAAATCTATCGTGGTCAAATTTACCTTCTTTCAAATACTTCAGGAGATTGATTGACGCCAAGTTGCAGGCTGTGTCATCAAGAAACATGTATTCAGAACACGGATTAGACGCTCGTATATTTCCATCTGCTGGACAAGTATGCCATGCATTGATGGTGTCATGATATTGGATGCCCGGGTCCGCGCAGGACCACGCTGCGTGTGATATCTGATCCCACAGTTCTCGTGCTTTGACCTTTTTAAGTGCTTTGCCATCTGTTCTTTTTAAAAGTTCCCAATCTTTATTTTCTTTTACAGCTTTTAAAAATCTGTCTGTCACTCTAACTGAGTTATTTGAGTTTTGGCCCGACACAGTCAAATATGCTTCAGAGTCCCAATCAGTGTCATAGGTTGGAAAAGTTATCTCTTTATATCCTTGTCTTGCGTATTCCAATATTCTATTTATATAAGTATCGGGTATCATACTTTGACGCGCTTCTCTGATTGCCTTATTGAGCTCCTTGTTAAGCTTTGGGTCTGTGCCATTTTTTTTATCGACATCCTCGGCATCGACCGCAGCGAAGATCTTGTTGAGCATTTTTTCGTGTAGCTTTGACCCTGCAACCAACGCTGCTACTTTTTGCTCTTCAATTACTTTCCAATTTATAAATTCCTCGATGTCAGGGTGATCTACATCGCATATCACCATTTTTGCGGCTCGCCTTGTAGTCCCTCCCGATTTTATTGCGCCTGCGGATCGATCACCTATTTTTAGAAAAGACATCAGTCCCGAAGACTTGCCCCCACCTGTTAAACCTTCAGCGCTACCCCTCAATGTTGAGAAGTTTGTTCCCGTTCCGGAGCCATACTTAAATAGTCTTGCCTCCCTTTTCCACAAATCCATTATTCCGCCTTCGTTCACCAAATCGTCTTGGATTGATTGAATAAAACATGCGTGCGGCTGGGGATGCTCATATGCAGACTTAGACATCGTCATTTTGTGTGTCTTGTAATCCACATAAAAATGGCCCTGACTTGGGCCATCAATCCCATAAGCCCAATGCAACCCCGTGTTGAACCACTGTGGAGAGTTAGGTGCTCCCATTTGGTTGGCGAGGATATATCTCATCTCATCATAATAGATTCTCGCATCACCTTCGCTGTCGAAGTAATTTCCTTTCCAGCCCCAATATGCCCAAGCACCTGCCAGTCGATCAAAAACCTGTGTTGCAGTCGTCTCGCTGGAATACCTTTGGTCGGGGTCTAACTTCTCTAACGCATCTTTGTCTTCGACGCTTCGTTGTAGAAAAACTGGCACTCCTTCTTCGTGAACTTTCTGTAGTATCTTTGGGACGCCCGCTTTTCTAAAATATTTTTGCGCTAATACATCGGCAGCAACTTGACTCCAAGCTTCCGGAATTTCAATGTTCTTTGCGCTAAATACAATTGACCCATCCGGATTTCTGATTTCGGAATCAGTTGTTTTGAAACCCATGTTCTCATAGATTTCTCTGCCTTCAACAGTATTTTTTCGTTCGAATTTCATAATGCTCGTCCCCAAATTTTTCTACAATGGTTGTTTGACTAAACAACAGATTTATGTCACGGGAGCAATTTTAGTACTGCCACCCCACATACTACATCTTGATGTTTTTTACGCCTGACATACAACTTGCGCGATAAAGCACCCTCTGGTCAACAAAAATTTTTTAAAAAAATAAAAATTTTTTTGTTGACATCAATTCTTGAAAAGAAGCTGTTGTTTTTAGATAAGTTTTATGCTGGACCTTAGAGGTCTCACCTTGTTAGGTGGTCGGGGCGGCGAGATTCGAACTCACGACCTACGGTACCCAAAACCGTCGCGCTACCAGGCTGCGCCACGCCCCGCGAATCATCGGAAATTATGCAAACTTCGTGGTCCATTGTTGGACCAAAAATAGCTATCTTTCAAGTGATATTATCCCAAGAGTGCACAGCTCCAGCCATTTTTCCTCTTGGGCCGTCCACTACTTGAAGTACCACAGCTTCTCCAGCTTGCAAATCAGAAAAACCGAAATGCCTAAGGATTTCCATGTGGAGAAAGATGTCTTCATGCGACTTATAAACATTTGCGAAGCCGAACCCCTTTGATTTATCAAACCATTTAACACGTGCTGGGACCATCTCAACTCCAGACACATCTGGTATGCCAAATTCCTCGCTCTCTTCGAAACCCTCAGTATGCTCGCTGGGAACATCCAAGCTATGAATAATTGATACCTGTCTGCCCTTGTCAGTGTCCTGAACTTCAAACTCTACTGTCGAACCCTCAACAATCGACCCTCTTCCAAAATTTCTCAATACATTAGCATGCAGAAGTACGTCGCCTTTGTCATCATCAACAAGTAAAAAACCAAACCCCTTTGTAGTATCGAACCACTTAACTGTTCCCTTCAATTTAACACTCAATCAGCCACCCCTACGCTACAAGGACAATGAGAACAAATTATATCAGAAATAAAAAAAAAAACAGTAAAAGAATTAAGGATACAACCTACGAACGCTCCAAGACTTTTCTCCAAGCTTTCTTTCCCACAGAAACCTATCATGCAGTCTATATTGTCCATCAGCCCAAAATTCAATTTGAACTGGCTTAATGCGTATACCTCCCCAAAAATCTGGCCTACCAACATTTTTCTCAAATTGATCTTTGTAAGATTGCCATCTTTCTATTAACTCTTGTCTATCAGTTAATGTCTCGCTTTGTTTAGAAGCCCAAGCGGCAGTTTGAGAACCAACCTCTCTCTCGGAAAAATATTTGTCTGCGATCATTCCATCTTCTTTCTCAACGTGACCTCTAACTCTTATCTGTCTTCTTAATGACTTCCAATGTAAGTTGAATGCTACTTTATTAGTTAAAAACGCTTCTTGTGCCTTTTTCGACCCGTAATTAGTAAAAAAAACAAAAGCATCTTCCTCAATGATTCGTAGCAACACCATTCTAACATTAGGCAACCCCTCTTTATCAACGGTAGCTAATGCAATCGCATCAGGGTCATTTACCTCTGTCTTTCTTGCTTCTTCTAACCATCTGCGAAAGA
>CACELY010000048.1 GCA_902560505.1 uncultured Alphaproteobacteria bacterium | reverse complement strand
AAACAGCAGGAGAGTTTCTCAGTATACCTTTATTTATTGCCCAAAAGTTCGGTTGAAATATTGCAGAATTACTTAAAATTTTACCAACCCACCTTATCTATAATTTTTTGAGCTTCATAAGCTTTTAGGGCAATTGAGATGATAGGTAACCTGTCAGACTTAAAACTTCCCCAACTTTTTAGTTCTTCAGTAGTTTCAACATTTGGGTTCACCGGGTATTCAAAATTAATTTCTCCATACATTTTCTGAGAGTCCGCCTTTGATAAGAACTCTAATAAGGCCACCGCTTCTTTTTTATTTTTTGAATATTTAGCAACTCCTCCCCCAGATATATTTACATGTGCTCCCCTATCCTCCGCACCTTGATTCGGAAAAATTAAACGAACACTTTTTGCCCATTCCCTTTGGATTTGGTCTTCAGAATATTTTAATTTACCAAAATAGTAGTTATTAATTATCGATATATCACACAGGCCTTCAAAGATCGCCTTTACTTGCGCTCTATCATTTCCTTGAGGCCTTCTAGCTAGATTACCTACGAATTTTTTTGCCCATTCCTCTGCTGCTTTCTCTCCCAGAGATAAAATAAGCGAAGCCATTAGGGCTCTATTATATACATGGCTTCCTGGTCGGGAACACACCCTGCCTTTCCATTGTTCGTCGGCTAAGTCCTCAATTTTTTTAATTTGCCCCTCTTTTACTCTGTCCTTGGACGTAACTATAATTCGTGATCGTTTTGATAAGGCAAACCACTTGTTTTCGGGACTTTTTAAATTCTGGGGAATGTTCCTATTCAGGATATCCGAATTTACTGATGCGAGGAGATCGAGATCATCATATATATATAAGCGCCCAATATCTACCGTCAAAATGACATCAGCAGGACTATTCTTACCCTCTGCTTTCAGTCGTTGAGCTAAACCTTTCGTTGCATATACTACGTTAGTCTTTATTCCTGTTTCTTCGGTGAATTTTTCCAAAAAAGGATTGATGAGAAAGGGTTGGCGATGAGAGTAAATATTAACTTCAGCACCAATTACCGTAGTAAACGATAGAAATAAAAAGGTTATAACTGACAGCGGATAGAAGTTCATTAGGATTGCTCCTTTTATATTTTAAAAATTTTATTCAGCGATTTAAAACTGGAGAGACTTTCTGCGGCAATATCTGAAATTTCTTTCATTGGTTTTAAATATAATTCCGTTACTGATGTAGGATCGAAGTCATTATCTTCAACTCCTAATATAAGATTATCAATATCCTCGGAGTGATGAAGCGATCCAAATATCCAATCCCAGATCGCCAAAGTAGCTCCAAAGTTTTTATCGTAATGTCTTTCATCCAAAGAATGATGAAGTTGATGTTGAGCTGGTGAAATGAGAATTTTTTCTAACCAAACCCAATATTTGATATCTATATGGGAATGTCTTAAATTTGATCCTGCAACGTGAAAAGAAAATACTAAGAAGTTGACGCCTAAAATAGTTACTAAATCAACCTTATCACCAAAAATGAAAAAGAACGTGGAAATCACTGTACCTTGAGAAAATGCTCCTCTAAAGGAAAATAGAATTCCCTCAAGAGGGTGTGTTCTGTACACTGTGATTGGATTCAAGGTCTCAGCCGAATGGTGAACTTTATGAAGAGCCCACAAAACGGGCGACTTATGCATCCATCTGTGTACCCAATATTTTGTGAAGTCGTCAAAAGTGAAGAAAACGAAAGTAAATAGAATAGCTACTACAATAGCGGGGGTATCATTTAAGAAAGAAATAAGCCCACTTAACGGTATTGATAAAAGAGAATAGTAAAAAAATGTTGCAACAGCTAACTGAGTCAAAAGATAAGGAGATAATAACAACATGAGAACTCTATTGATCAAAAACATTTTGTAATCCGAGATTGCAGAACCTGATAAGAGAATTTTCTTATCAAACACTTTAAAAAGCGCTGATTTCAACCCCTTTTTTTTAAAAAATACCAGCCACAAAAGAGCTATTACAATAGATAAACCAAGATACCCAAGAAAAACTCTTTTTTTTGGATCAACAAAGTGATGGAAAATATCGCCAATATATTCTAACATTTTATTCCTATTTTATATAAGGCCCTTTTAAGGTATTCAGGAGCCTTCCCCCGTGACTGGGAAATCCGGGGGAAAGCTGGAGAAAGAAAGCTCTTTTAGTCGTTTTCTGCACTATCGGAGCTTCCTACCTTTGATGCCAAAGAGGACATATCTGCTAACATGTCGTTTCCTTTTGCTTTGACACCAAACTTTTCGACCATCAGCTTTTGGATCTTAAGCATGTGTAGCTTAAACTCACCCCAAGACTGAGCTTCCTCTTTGATGTAGTTTCCCGCAGAGTCTACACCTGTTACTTGAGAAGCATTCATTAGAACTGGCCCCATACCTGTAAGCCTGTTTAGCTTCACGGCTGTTTCACCCAAGTTTGATTTGCCCGTCTGAAGAGCTAGTGCAAAGCCTTTCAATTCTCCCCAATGCTTCGCATAGGTGGAAAAGGCTTTATCTGAGTAATTTTCTTCAAGCTTTACGATATCCTTATAAACGGAACCTGCATACTTAAAAACAGACTCGGCAATAACCTTTTCCCAATTTGCATTAATTACAGCAATGTGACCTTGCAGTGCGGCTTTTTCAGATGATGAAAGCTTTTCACCTTTTGCTCCTGCAATTATCTTTCTACCGTCTAAAAAAGCCTGAGTAACTGTATTATAATAATTTGTCTTACCACCTTTATCAAAGCTAGATGCATAGTACGCGTGCGCAAAATTGTACTCGCTCTTGAGATCTACTACACAGTCTTTGTTTTGGTCCGCGGAAGCCATATCCTTCATCTTAGTGATATCGTAGTTTTGCTTTGCACTAAGACCGAGCCCATGTGAGACGGCACCCCAATAACCAAATGCTTCATCCCAAGCATGCTCTTTATAGGTATAATAAGCGCCGTCCTTATATGGCTTATCATTTGTCTTTGAGCCAGGAGCCATCTTTTCATCTAGATAATTATCAACTGCTTGGTTATAAAACACAGCGCCCATTGCAAACTTTGAAATCAATTGAGGATAGTTATAACCAGTAGCAGGGTCGAAGCCTCCTTTTGTCTGAGCGGCTTTCCTAATCATAAACTCAATAACTTCTGGTCCGGTCATTTGACCAGGCCATCCATTTATAACGCCCTTATAAGTTTTACCAGACAGATTTTTACCTTTGCTGATTTGGTTTAACGTTGTTTGCTTTATTCTAAAATCACCTTTTGTTTTGGGTGCAATAATATCAAGGTCTTCTTTACTTCCCTTGAAATACTTCATCATCTGAGCTTCGATTTCAGCAGCGTTAGATCCTCCATCACCTTTCCCAGCTAGTTTTTTAAGAGAATCATGTAAAACATGTCTTGCTATTTGCCCTGAGTAAGAGACTGAGTTGGTCTTGTCACCAGTATAACCTTTCAGTGTAATTGGAAACGTTGAATAAAAATGATGTGCTGCTACCTCCGTCACTACAAATACCGCAACAACCATAACTATAAGTTTTTTCATTATATAAATCCTTCAATTTTAATTCCGACGATCCCAGTCAGGATTAAAGATGACTAATTTGATCGGCTTTGTCAACAACTATTCTGACTAAAAAAGTAATGATTAAAAAAATTGGACTTATTTAGTCTTAGAAATATTTTTTTCTTGCAAATGATAATCATTATCAAGTAGACATTTTATAGAAAGTTTTAAGTTGATTTATTCTATCAGAAAAAAGTATTTCATTGCCCTTTTACTGCTTGCTCTAACAGCACTGCCAGGGGAGTTGGGCGACCTTACACGAGCCTTGGTTACTGACGCATATGTTCAGGTAAGTGCTTTCGTAGCCATTACTCTATCTATCTTCTATTTATCAGAGCATAGGTTTAATTTTAATGTAGGGAATATTCTTAGAGAATCTTCAGCCTTCCAAATACCAATAGCTGCTATTCTTGGTGCAACGCCAGGGTGCGGCGGTGCCGTTGTTGTGGTTGCGGCCTATACTTCTGGCAACGTGTCTTTTGGAGCGGTTATAGCAACCCTAACCGCCACTATGGGAGACGCCGCATTTTTATTAATCGCGGTCAGACCGGACATTGCAATATTAGTGCTTCCTCTTACGCTACTCGCTGGAATTATCACAGGATATATTGCTGATAATTTTCTTGCTTTTTCACATCAGGAAAAGGCAGTTAATCTAAAAAGTGACGTTCCCATAATTGGCAAAAATAGGAAGCGTGACATCATATTTACGTGTCTGATAATACCGGGTTTCGGTCTGGGGACTCTCCAAATACTTCAGTATGATCTTGAAGAGCTCTTTGGAATTTTCCCTCAGATTGTTGCAATAGTTGGAATGGTGACAAGCATTTTTATATGGTCTAACTCACAAATCAAAACCATGACTAACCCGAGAGACAAACCACTTGTTCGCGTAGCTGAAGAAACAAGTTTTATTGCTATCTGGGTTTTAGCTGCTTATTTAGCATACGATTATCTCGTTTATCTAACTCCTTTGGACTTGAACGTGATGTTTAAGACGATAGGAATGCTGATTCCTTTACTTGCTATAATTATAGGGTTTATTCCTGGATGCGGACCCCAAATATTGGTCACAACTCTTTTTATAAATGGAATGATACCTTTTAGTGCTCTTTTAGGAAATGCTATATCAAACGATGGTGATGCTTTGTTTCCTGCTATAGCGATCGCACCTAAGGCTGCCATACTCGCAACGATTTATTCGGCTATACCAGCCTTTGTAGTGGCCTATACCTTATACTTTTTTTTCCCTTTATTCGGACAATAAAATCAATCTTCTGAAAGGGTCTTATTTACTTTCTTCCTCATCTGCTCGACTAGTTTAGTGATATCTTCGGATATTGTTTCAGTTTTTTTTACCATCGCCATCAGTTTCTCCAAATCCTTAGATAATTCTTCACTTTGCGCGTTTGAATCAATGAGTCTCAAATGTGTTTTTCTTATCAACGCAGAAATAACTTTGTTTTGTTGTAAAAAACTGTCTATCGATCTTGCTGGAAGAAATAAGGCATGAACTTCATGCTCACCGGCAATTGCAGTTACCGAACGTGGCTTTTTTAAAACAAGCGAGGCATCACCAAATATTTCATTCACACCGAGCCTATTAAGTTTTAGTCCACCTGATGTGTAAATGTAAACGTATCCAGACTTAATCAGATACGCACCTTCTGGGTTATCCCCTGCCTTGTAAATCTCTTCATTTGGCTGCCATATCACATGCTTTTCAGTTTTTTCCATTTGTTCCTACTCCACATATTCTTTTAGTTTTTTTTCGTCAACAACTATAGGTTGGATGATGCCTCCAGCCCTTTCAAAAATATCAAATACGTTTGGCAAAGCCAGCATATTTTTCCACACCTTATTTAGATTTGGAAAATCTTGTTCCAAAGGAATATCTGATGCAAGTGCATTTCTTATTTGAGGAATTAAAAAACAATCCGCATAAGAGACATTATCTCCAACACAATATTTTCCTGAAACATTTTTCAAAATTTCTTCTATGGCAGAAAACTCGCGATTGATAAAATGCTTCCTCAGGGGATGCTTAATCGGCTGTGCTTTTTTCATTCCCCACTCACCCATCGCTTGTATAATAAAAGGAATGTTTTGATAGGGTTGGGTGTCAGCGGCTACAATCCACTGAATTCTTCTCATCTCGGCTTTTAAATAGGGGTCCTCTGGAATTAATGGAGAGGTTTCACCCAAAAGATCGTCTATCAAATCTATGATAGCTCCTGTCTGAGTCATTTTTTTGCCATCCTCAAGCAAAAGTAGAGGCACTCTTCCTTCAGGGTTGAGAGCTTTGTAATCATTGGTTTTTAACTTATTGTATTGTTCGTCATCATTGGGGATCGTCCAAACAGGTATTCCACGAGTATCAAAATCTATTCCAGTCTCAATTAGTTTAACTTTATTTTTAGGAACACCTCTGCAACTTAAAAAAATAAGAACGCGTAAAGAAGCACTACTAGATGAATGGTAATATAATTTCATTTTTAAAACCTCTTACAATATCAGTTTAGCCAAGGCCTGAGCCATTTCCGGTGGTATGGGAATCGACTTCCTGGCCTTGAGATCCATAGTAACGGCAACAGCACTTGCAATAGCGACTGCCTTTCCAGTCTCAACATTAAATATCCAGTGCTTCCATACAAAAGTCTTATTAGACATAGATTGAACTCCTGACTTCGTTTTTAAGTGCGTACCTAAGGGAACATATTCAAAAAAATCAAACTTATATTCTAAAGCAGCGCTTCCGACATTGGTCATACCATTTTCATCTATCGTGCCAGTATACGCTAACAAGTGAGGCGTTGAGTCTGATACCACACCCATATAAGCGGAGGGCTTAATCTTATCCATATTATCGCAATGCCTTAGCAAAATTACTGACTCAAATGAATCAATCATATCTTTCTGAGAGGCTTGTGACAGAAACATTACATTTTCCTTTTGTAAAGATAATCCTCTTGGTTGACCATAGCTTGGAATATCTACCCTCAATTCCTCAAACACTTTAGAAAAATTCTTTTTTACTTCCTCTGGGGGTTTACTGGTCCATACAAATTGGAAGTTAAAGGCAGCGCAGGGTTGCTGTGTAATCGTTTCTACCATTTCTAAATATAGTTTTGCTTCAGTATCTCCAAGTTGAACTATTCCCAGTTTTAAAAAAAATGGAGATCCTGGTTTTTGTTCCTTAAGAAAACGAATGTGGGCGCGGGCAAGAGAAAGATATGTATTTCCCAACTCGACTGGTTTCTCGTTAATTCCCAATTTGTTCCAAAGCACAACACATCCTTGAAGTGCTTTTTCAAAATAGAATTGAACATTCATATGGCCCATTTGATCTATTTCCCAAGATTGGACTGAGTTTCTGTAAACCGTTATCATTATATGTAAATAATTCCCTCTCTTGAGTTCAGTGATTACATTTTATCTCTTGTTGTACCAGACATTGTCCTGTAATTAGATCATAGAGTTTATTTATCATCAAAGGAATTAAATTGGAAGATTCTCAACCCACACTAGCCAACTGGAGGCTACCCCCATTTAATAGAGAAGCATTTTCTAAAGTAAGGGAAATAATCCCTACGGCTTCGATAAATTGGACCAAAGGACCAGATAAAAAAGTCAGTGAGTTTAAAAATAAAGAG
>CACELY010000047.1 GCA_902560505.1 uncultured Alphaproteobacteria bacterium | reverse complement strand
AACCTTCTTTTTCATAATATTATCTACAAATTGTTATTTCAGTATTTTACATCTAATGCATATTTATTGCTCCTACAAGTTTTCCTTTGTTCAGAGGTTATTACCCTGAAATTCCTTGGCTAGTTCAGTTGTTTTTCATTTCTGAGCGAAATTATTTACGGATTTTTTTTATGGAGTTAGAACTTTTTTCTCTTTTAATAAAAAACAAAACTTTTGAAAAATGACTAACAAGCACTATTTCCTAAGAATACAAAACTTTCGGAAAATACCATTGACGACGAAAAAGCTTATCCTTTACGAAGAGGAACCCTACTTTAGTAATGCTCTAAACTCAATGGCAAAAAAAAATTGGGTTTTAGTGTCTACAAAACGCTTACAAGAGGAATTCTCTTTTAAAACAATAGTTGAATGCACTTTTTGCAAGAAAAACGTCTCCCATTGGAAATCGGAGTACGAAATTTATTACAGTATCAATTCCGTATGTAATGGAAAAATTGTTAATGAGAATAGTATCTGGATAGTAGAAGCGTGTTCCTTAGATGAGGCCAGGTCAATAGCAACCAAACATTTTGCTAACGTGTCTGGATTTAATATTAGAAATATCAAAAAAGTTTGGTCTTACTAGCCCTATCCAGAGCGTGACATATTGAGAGGTTTCATAAAGGAATCCTAATTCCATCTCTGCCAAGGATAGTCTTTCCAGACCAATGCTTTCTAACGGCCTTCAACCAATCTTCGTCATTAAACTCTGCAAATCCATCGGGAACAAAATGATTTAAAACTAAGCATCTTACTTTGGCACACTTGGCAATTAATCCTGCATTCTCAGTTAGCGTATGGCTTTTTAGGAGATGGTTTCTAAGCTTATCATCTTCATGCCCTAAACGAGTCATTATTAGGTCAATTCCTTCCGATAACATCACCTCGTGAATTAAGAGATCGGCTTGATCAGCAAAATCTATCATCTCTGGCATGTAAGCTGTGTCGCCGGACAACACAATTGAATAATGTCCCCACTCAAACCGAAGTGCAAAACTATCCCGGATCGGGGGATGTAGATTGCGCATAACTCGGATATTGATATTGGATAATGCTAAAGACTGTCTATCTTCAAAACTATAAAATGCCGGTAGGTTCTCTAAATCAATTCGTCCCTCATCCTCTATTCTGAGCACAATATCATCAACCATTGAACTAAGAAAAGCTCTCCAATAATGCTTTAGCCTTTTTGGACCATAGATAGATATAGGTTTTACGCGGCCTGATACCCATGCTGTGTGGATCAAAGGTCCAAGCTCGAGGTAATGATCTGAATGCATATGCGTAATGAAAATAGAATCTATATCATTAAGTTCAACGCCCTGGTCACAGATAGCTCGTGAGACCCCTAAACCTGTATCTACTAAAAAATTTTTTCCGTTGATGTGAATTAAAGTAGAGGTAGGCATATTCGAACCCGGTCTTATTGCCGGGCCACCTTTTACTCCTAAAAGGGAAACAAAATCCACCATATAATCCCACTCATTTCTTCTTTTAATCAAAATTAATTTTTAGTTTAAAGGAAGAACATTGTTCAGCAAAACCTATATTTATAGAGTTCCGTGGTTTAGGCTAACTATGGACAATCCTCCAAGTGGTAATTTTTTTGATTTAATTCAAAGAGGATAAAAGAAATCAATTATTAATTTGGCGCTTGCGACTAAAATCAAAGTGTAAATAGCATTATAAAAAATACTTTCTTTTATCACCTTTAAAAGCCTATACCCAATAAATATACCAAATACAGATAAAGGTAAAAGCGCGAGAGAATAGATTAAAGAACTAGAATTGACCATTGATAGATGAATATAAAAAGGTAGCTTTACCAAATTTATACACGAAAAAAACATTATTCTGGTTCCAACATAAATCTCTTTTCGTAATCTTAATGGAAGCAAATATATGCTAGTAGGCGTACCTCCCGAATGAGCACAAAAAGAGGTGAAACCGGCAATGGAAGAGCAAATAGCGCCTTTTATAAAATTTTCTTTTGCTGGTTTATCAGCGCCTTTTTTTAAAAAAAAATAATGAAATGAGAATAAAAAACCCATTATACCTAAGATAAGTTTGAGATAATCCTCAGAAAAAAATGAGAACGTAGATGCCCCAATAATTGCTCCAACCGCAGCGAAGGGAACCATCAACTTTAGTGTATTGAGATCAAATTCCTTACGAAATCTAAAGGCTGAAATGAAGTCAGAAAAAATCAATATAGGTAAAAGGATTGCCAGAGCCTGATTTAATGGCATCATAAAAGTCATCAGAGGAATTGATATCAACGAGACAGACCCGCCGAGTCCAGATTTTGCAATCCCAAATAAAATAATTGCAGGTGCTACAGTAAATAGAAATAGTAGATTTATTTCCAAAATTTAACTCGTTCTTGAAATTTAAATGGACATAGCTATTCAGTGATCGTGCTTATGATTATGCGCGTGTACATGTTTGTGTTTGTGCGCTTTTTGGCTTTTCTTTGCACCTTTAAGTTTAAGATCAATATCTAATGACCCTTGCTCCTCAAAAACCAAGGTTATAGGATATTTGCGGCTTTCATCAAACTTAATCGAAATATTCATAAACATTATGTGGTTTCCCCCAGGCTCAAGTTTCAACAAACCATTACCTGGAACTGCTATACTTTTTAAGTGCCTCATTTTAACGATACCTTTTTTATCGACATCGGTCTTATGCAACATAGCCTTTCCAAAATCAGCTGTAACTTTTTTTAAAATTACAGGATCAGAATTTTTGTTTGAAATGACAAAATAGCCCGCCCCTGATTTAGCATTTTTTCCAAAAACTACTAAGTGTGGATTGCTAACTGTTATTCCCTTCAATTCAAACTCAGAAGCATATGCTGGTATAAGGAATACTGGAAAGAGTGCTAGTAAAACCCAAAAAATGCATTTCTTTAATAGATAGCAACCAATTGCATGGCTCTTCAAAAAATTATTGAACATAAATAACTTATCTATTTGTTTACTGGACTTGGCAATAATATTCTATTTTTTAACACAATTGTAAAACAACGCAATTTAATTACTATCGAATATGCTTGCGGTTAGAAAAATAGAATGATGATACACAATGAAATTTTCACATTAAGGCGGGCAACTATTGATGATGTATTAGCAAGTGCATTCATAGTTGATACTGGATTGAAAAAACGGTAGAGATGCCACGTCTTTTTGACTTACACAAGCTTACCGAAATGATTAGAAATGCAATTCCACTGAGAGAAGTATGGGTAATTGGTCAGCCAATTAATGGGTATATTTCTTTTGATCCTGACTTGTTACAAATTTCCGCATTATATGTGAACAAAAAAGGCGAAGGCATTGGGAAGATACTTCTTGACCGAATAAAATCTGACCACAAATATTTACATCTGTGGTGTCATGAGTTTAATAATTCAGCACATAAATTTTATAAAAGAGAAGGATTTCAGTTGAGAAATAGAAAAGACAGTGGTTCGGATGGCGTACCGGTATTACAATTCGAGTGGATTGGAAAGTAATTAATGAGCAATATAAAAATAATAGGTTTCGACGCTGATGATACCCTTTGGGAAAATGAAGTATTTTTTCACCAAGCACAAATGAAGTTTATCGAACTACATCCCCATATCAAAGATCCTGAAGAAGTTATATTTCAATTTGAAAAGGAAAATATTAAGTTTTATGGCTATGGAATAAAAGGGTTTATACTCTCATTATTAGAAGCGTCAGTACGATTTTCCAATAACCAAACCGATTTCCAAAATATAGATAAAATAATAAAAATCGGAAAAGATATGCTTGCACAATCTATTCAGCTTTTACCTGAAGTTGAAGAAACACTTCGACATCTTTCAGAGCACTATATACTTATAATGATAACAAAAGGAGATTTGCTTGATCAGCAGAGAAAAGTAGAAAAATCTGGGCTTTTGAAATACTTTAGCTCAACAGAAATCGTCTCAGAGAAAGATGAGCAAACATATTTGGAAATTTTGGAAAAGAATAACATTTCACCCAAGGACTTTTTAATGGTTGGGAATTCATTAAAATCTGACGTTCTACCTATAAGAAATATTGGGGGAACGGGAATTTATATTCCCCATAAATTGACATGGAAACATGAGGAAGTTGACAGGACTTTTGATTTAGATAGGGTTGTCGAACTTAAAACTATATCGGCTTTAAAGGTATGGTTAAAAAACCAAATTTAAAGAAATTTCTATACTTTCAGCTAATGCTTTTCAAAGCAAATAATAGAACGGAGATTTCTATGACTGTTTGGTATTTACTTATATTGATTTTAAATCTTACCCCGAACGTTGGGATTACGCCAAAATGCGAATTTTTCGTCTCATATCATACAAAATAACTTATCTAAAAATGAATGTAGGACAAGCATATGAACTCAAAAAAGACCCACGGTTTTATATAAAAAACAATGGGGAGGTCTTGGAGAATTTTCAGAATTCAGATGACGTGCTTGGTGACCACCGGTACTATTGCCATCCAACTCGCACCAATTGACGCATATAGTTTTTTTCTAAATTAAATCTTTGAGCATTAATTGCGCTATTTTTTAAATAATTTTCATCGTTGAAAGTCATATCATATAGTAGTTAAATAAAGCATGTTCAAAACAACTATCATAAATACATTTTCTTCCGAAGATGAATGTGAAATGTTCATTATGGTATTAAAACAGCAGTGGCCAAAATATAAAGAATCAGTTCCCGAGAGCACTCTGGAAATAGTTAGAGATATAGATATGCCAAATAGAATGTTGGCGCTCTGGAGCTTTAAACAAAAGGCAGACCAAAAAGTTATTATGAAAATAGGAGAGCAAATAATCGTACCTTTTAGAGATCGATTAGCACCAAAAACAATTACGTATAATTGGGAGGTTGACCAAGTTCTATCCCTAGGAAGGTAAAAGCTACTGCGGAAATATGTATTGTTGAATATGTAATAAATAAAAATAAAGATTTTTATAAAATACCTTTTGGGGAGCTAATCAATAAAATTTATTATGAGCGTGAAATAGGAATTTAGAGGTGCTTATGAACAAATGGAACACAATTAAAGGTCTGATCAAGAATAAAGACTTTGAGGGACTTCAGGGTATTTTACATGATGAATATTTATATCTAAGAGAAACTACATTGATTTCCAAAGATGAAATGGTATCGTTCATAAAAAAAAGATTTGAGGACGGTTTAACTTTTGAAAAGCTTGAGCTTATAATTGAAAACAAAGATCTATTGGCATGGAGGGACGTGTTGATAGAGCACGGAGGTAAAAAATGGGAAACTACCAATGTGCAATTATGGAAAGATAATAAGGTTTGGAGAGATGTTGTCAGCGTTCGTGATTTGGAGAAGGTAAATCGCATCTAGGAATTAAATGAAACAAATTTCCTACATAAATAGAAAAAATGGCTGTAGCTAGGACTAATATTATAAACTTTTTTTCGGAAGAAGATTTCGATAAATATTTTGCTCTTCATAAAGAGTTTGCAAGTTCTTTGGATGAGTGTGGTCTTCTTGAAGCTACCTACGTAAAAGCAAGTGCAACCTCATTACTATATTTTTCTGTTGTTGAAACCGAAGAAGGCGCTCAAGAGATTTTAAGACGGGCAAATGAATGGCGTAAAAAGTACGATTTTAAAGTTGACGTAATTACCTTTGATGGAGAAATTCTTTATGAATATGGTAAGATGAAAAACTAGTCAAAAAATATACCTAATACCTTTAAATTTGTCTTTTTTCTATGCGTGGGCAAGATGAATCGAAAATTAATGGCCCATCAATCATAGCATGTAGCCAGAGACGATAGTAGCTGATCAGACCGTTTTTCAGTGTAAAGAAGCTAAATACATCCGCTGAAACTTCTTTCCCCGTTGCCTCACGTCTTAACCAGGGCCCCCTATGGATCCCGGTAAAAAACCAATGTGCCATGACTTCATTTTCATTTCCAACAATCTGTTTAATCTCAAGCTTTAACTGTCCTATTTGACTACGAAAAGTCTTAACGTGAGCTATAAGCCCGTCTCGCCCAACTGGCCCACCAAACGCTCTATTTGCTTCATCAATCATATCTGGTTGTGCAATAGTCTTAATTAAATCTAATCGGCCATTTTGACCAACCTCCATCAAATAAGTTTCCATTAGTGTTTTTGAATCCATAAACTTAGTGAAATCCTTTAGTCAATGTCTTAGTAAGGCGAGCTACCCGATATGCTTCATATGTCAAACAAATAATCATATTTACTAGACAAACTAATTAGATATTAGGTTTTTGGGACTTAGAATGTTTTTAGCTGAAACTGGTATGAATTGGACGAAAGACATTATTTAATTTTTCCCATCAAGACAGTCATTTTATCTAAATCAATTTTAGGCACACCTACTTCAGTAGCCATTGTTATAATATATTGATCAGCTCTAGCTTCAGCTAATGCCTCAATAATCGTACTCTCGCTTTCGGCATGCCAGTGGCAAAAGAAAAAATCTGCTTTTCCAATAAACAATTGATGTAGTTGCGCATTCTCCCTTTTCGGTACATTCTCAAACCACTCAGCATTTTTTTTTCGATGCCTAACAAACTTTAAATATTCTTTTTTGACTTTGTCTGAATGAAATGTGTGGGTCGCAATGGAATGTTTGAGCTTCATTTTTTAACCTTAGTCAATTGACAATATTATAACTTGTTATTTTATTAATAAACATTAAAAGATTGCAAACTTTACTAACACTAGCCTTTTTACTCAGTTAGCTATAAAAATTACTTGATGCGTGCAGCGACCTTTCCTCAGCTTTGCTGTTGCTTTTAAATTTGTCTTGAAAAAATGACTTACGTTGTCTCGGTTAGTAGCTCATTGTTTCAAAGAAATTTTTGCTGAAGTATTAAAATCACATTTTTTTGGGTAAGAATGTATTGTCAATCTTGTTTACCTCTCCTTATTATGTCGGTAAAGGGTGTAAAGGTAGCGTGTCATCGAGGTGTGTAGCAGTTGGGGTGTGTTTTACACAAAAGCCAGTTTAATTCCTTTGACAAATAACGAAACGAACTTAAGTGCACTGCATATAACAGAAAAGGGGTTTCAAATGGAAGAAAATAATGAGGGCTTCGGTATAGCATTCGTAACGATTATATTCGTCGCATTTATATTACCTTCGATTGTACTTTTGTCGGTTGGAGACACATGGGACCGATTTATCGATAAATATGGTTCTGCTGTGACAACCGAATGTTGGGAAAATAGTAAGCATGAAAAGGTTTGTCGAAGTGACAAAAAGTGTAAATTTGGGCGTTTGTTTTGTATAGAAGAAGGTTTCAGATGGCAAGCCGATTAGTATCCGTTTCGAAAAGTATATTTGGGAAGGCATTTTATTCTAATCTTTGGATTGCCATTTCCTTTGGATTACTTTCCCAAGTAATTGGTTATACAAAATACGAGGGATATTTTGATCTTTATTGGATAATTATGAAGGATGGTTATCTCTACTTTAATCTATATCCTAGTTTTGATGAGCTGAGTGCTATTCTGTTCATTAGGGTATTTCTAGCTGTTTTTGTCTTTCTAACCGTTAAAGATAAACTAAAGGATGACTAAAATTATACACGAATTCTCAGAAGATGTAATGGAGTACATTAAATACAAATTAACCGGAGCCTTAATAGTAGGTTTTCTATTTTTATCAGCATGTAATGGTGGAGATGGAAGTGGCTACTGAAAAGGCTGTCGAGGTTATAGATGTACACACTTACAGGGTGGAGAAGAGATTAG
>CACELY010000046.1 GCA_902560505.1 uncultured Alphaproteobacteria bacterium | reverse complement strand
CAAAAACTTATCCAGCCAGTATTCATACACTTTTGTACTCTGCGGAAAAATAGGTGCCGGTAAGGATATGAAAATTATACACAAAATAATTTTGAAAGTGTTCTTCAAGACAAAAATCTATTTATTAATTTAGTGCTTTCTTGCCATAAACGATCTGCAATATCCGATTTTAAAGCCTCTTTTGAGGGGTTTGATTCACTTCTCTTTATGAAATACTTACCAGAAACGTTTTGCACCGTCTCGTTCGTTGCTAGATAGACAAGAGTGTCTGCGCCTTCCTCAGGTGATATGCCTCTGTATTTTAAAACTAACCTAATAATAAACTGTAAAAGTCCTTTATGATCTTGACCTATGTTCGTATTTACGATTCCTGGATGTACACAATTTACAGATATATTTTTTTCGGTAAGATTTTCCGATAACTTTAGTGTAAACAACAAATTACATAACTTAGACCTTGAATAACGTTCGTACCAACTTTTCGAATTGCTACTATCTAAATTATTAAAATCTAGAACTGCGGTTTTGTGAGCGCTACTCCCTACGTTAATTATTCTGCCGCCTTCATGTATTAAATTTTTTTCAAGAAGCCTATTTGTAAGATAAAAGGGACCTAGATGGTTTGTTGCAAAGACTTTTTCAATTCCCACACTATTATACGATTTCTTAAACAAAATAGTTCCTGCGTTATTGATCAGACAATTTAGTTTTATCTTAGATTTGCTAAATACATTCACAATTTCATTAATATCATCAGGCTCAGACAAATCACATCTTAAGAAACTTACCTGTTTGTCGTCGCAAAATGACTTAAGTTCATATTTTACAGCATCTAATTTATTTTTATTTCGATATGTAATAAAAAGCCGATGGTTCATCGCTAATAAGGACCTCGCAGCGGAAAGTCCAATCCCGTCAGTTCCTCCAGTAAGAAATATATTTTGCATAAACCTTCCCTGTAGAAATCTTCCATCCAAGCAATGGTATTCTTTTATACAATGATTATTATTTTAGCCCCTTTTATATTTATACTAAATAGATAATAAATTTACGCAACGTAAGACTTGTATTAAATAACTCAATGCATTATTTCACGTTCATCGCAGGAGAGGTTTAATGATAGAGGCTTGGTCAAATCAAGTAATTAAGAATAGAATCTTCATACTTATAATAACAGTTTTACTGATTTTAGTATCAGTTTTTTCTATTTCTAAAAACCCTATAGGGGTTAATAATTCAAATGAAATGTGGTTCCTTGAAGGCGATCCAACGCTTTTAGCTCATGATAAAATGAGAGATCTATTTGGAAGCACTGAGTCTCTAGTTGTCGGTATAGAAGCGAGACCAAAAGATAAAGATCTTTTCAATCTTGAAACTGTAAAGATGATTGAAGAAATTCATGCAATGTTAGAAGAACATGAGGTGGTTGAGAAGGTTGATAGTCTAGCCAGATATCAGAGGACATATAATCGAGGTGGGGTTGTTGCTACAGACTATATTTTCGAGGACATAGGGAATTTAGATGATAATTTAGATCAATTAGACACGGCTAGGATTGCTATGCAGGATGAAAACCTAGCGCTCGACACCCTTATAAGCAAAGATTTTAAGCATACCAGAATAATTGCAAGAACGGAGTATATTGTTAACGGGCTTGATCACAAGCTTAAAGTTGTAACGGATTTACGTAACTTTATAAGCGAGATGGGATATTTGGAAAAGGGATATGATATAAAGTTTGGAGGACAACCGGTTTTAAATGAACGTTTCACCGTAATCAGTAACTCAGATGCCGCTTGGCTAAATCCTACTGTTGCTGCTATAATGATGATTGTCTTAGGCATTGTTTTTAGATCTTTGACCGGTATTTTGGCTCCCTGGGTCGTTATTGGTACAGCAGTCACAATGATGACCGGTTTACAAGCATATCTTGGCTATAATATAACGCCAGTAAACCAGGCTTTAATTCCTATCACAATGTTGTTAGGTATGGCGTGCACGGTTCACGTTATGTCTGAGTTTTATAGCTTAAGAACTCTTTCCAAGCACACAGCTTTAGACGCATCTAAAGAATTAATAAAAAACCTTTTTAAGCCTATATTCTTTACGCAATTCACCACTTCAATTGGATTTGCTGCGCTGTATATAACAAAATTATCCCCTGTGCGTGAGTTTTCGTTGCTAGCAACGATACTACCAATGATTATTTTCATTCTCTCAATGACTTCGTTGCCTGCTGCTTTATCGTTTTTAAACAGACTCTCACCAGCTACGAAGAAAGCTTATGACAATGATTGGCTTACACGCGTGACCTCCAGTCTTCCAAATTTTTCCTACAAAAATAGATTTAGTATTTTAATGGTGGGACTGCTATTCATCTCTGTAAGTTTTTTTAGCGCAACCTACATTAAAGTTGATACGAATATTTTTAAATTTTTTAAAAGTGATCTCAAAATATCAGAAGACTTGAGGTATTTTGATAGAGAGTTTAAAGGATCATCAAATATTGATATGATGCTAGACTCTGAATTAGAAGAGGGGATTAAAGAGCCCAGCTTTCTCACAAAACTTGACGCTCTCGAGGCTTTTCTTGAAAAACAAGAAAAGTCAGGGAAAATAGTCGGTTATCTGGATCAACTTAAGCAAATTAGGAAGGCGTTTTCAGATAACAAAAAAGAGTTTTACAAAATACCAGATAGTAAACCCATGACTAGCCAGCTTTTGTTATTGTTCGAAAACTCAGGTCCTGATGATGACCTTTCAGATATTAAAGATTTTGATGAGCGATTTACGAGAATAACTTTACCGACAATTAATATGGATGCTAGTGAATATAATCAGTTTCTGGATGATATGATGCAAACAATAAACAAAGATTTTCCAGACTTGAATGTTACTCCTACTGGTCCAATGGTAATGTTTCAAGCTCAAAATGAGTATACCGATAAAGGGATTAGCCAATCATTCATGCTTTCATTAACCTTTATAAGTGTTGTTCTTTTTATTATCTTTTGGTCTATTAAACATGGTGCGATTGCCGTGTTCCCAGCGGTCGTTCCAATAGTTTTTGCAGGTGGATGTTTTGCAATGTTGGGTAAGGATTTGAATTTGGGATCATTAATAGTGGGAGCTATGACAATGGGTATTGCGATTGACGACTGTATTCATGTCGTCAGTAGATATAAGTTAGCGAGATCTCTAGGAAGTTCCGTAGAATACTCAATAAAGAGAGCTATGACAGAGTCAGGAAGAGCCATTATCACTACGTCATTGGCGCTTGTTATTGGGTTTAGCACTTTTTTGTTTGCACGTTTAGTACCTATGATTGATATTGGATGGCTCACCACTGTGATTTTTACTTTGGCTTTGTTAGGGTGCCTATTGTTTATACCCGCGCTACTCTTTATATTCGAAAAAGAAGAAAAACTCACCTAAGCTTTGAGATTGTTAGTTATATGAACTTTAATATGATATTTCCAAAATACTTTTTGTTTTTTCTTGTGTTACTTTTCCCAAATGTATCTGTGTCCATGACCGCTTACGAGATCATGAAAAAAGTTGATCAGAGGTATACAGGAGAAACTATAGAGCAGACATCTACTCTTGTTTTGATCGACAAGAAAAATAGAAAAAGAGAGAGAAAACTAAAGGGTTTTACAAAAGAAGTTTCGACCGGAACAAAAAGCATCTCTTTTTTCTTGAGCCCTTCCGATGTGAAGAACACCTCCTATTTGTCTTACAACTGGGACGATCCGTCAAAAGATAATGACTCCTGGTTGTATCTCCCAAGTCTTCAAAAAACTAATAGGATTTCTGGTGGAGATCGGTCCAATTCTTTTATGGGTAGTGATTTTACATATGCTGATTTAGATGGAGTAGAAATTGAAGACTATACTTACAAAATTGTAAAAGATAGTGATGTAGTTGATGGTGCAGATTGTTGGGTAATTGAGGCTACACCAAAATCAAAAGATGTAATAAAGGAAACAGGTTACTTAAAAACACTTACTTGGATTAGAAAAGATATATTCTTTGGTGTCAAAGGCAGAATACTTGTAAAAAAGGGAAAAAAAGTTAAGCTCTGGACAGCAAAGGATCTTAAAAAAATTGATGGTGTCTGGGTTGCAAAGACACAACAGATGACTACTACAAAAAAGAAAAAGCGTGAGCATTCAAGTATTTTTATTATTGACACAATAGCGTTCAATAAAAATTTAAATGATAGCTTGTTTGAATCCGAGGCCATGCAGCGAGGCTATTAATAAACGTGTTCAGGCTCGTAAATTTACTTGTTTTTATTACATTTCTTTACTCGACAGTATATGCACAATCAGATGACGATTTCCTATCTGATTTTGGTGGAGATGATTTCGAAGAAATTGAAAGTGAACTTGATTTTGTTACAACGAATGTTGTTAAAGAAAAATTTTCTGACATTTCAATCAAAAAAAAACAAACCAGCGAAAGTTTTGATTGGGATGCTATTTTCTCTCAAAAGTTATACTATGGCCTTGAATCTCCAGCTATCCCTTTTTTCAGGAGAGCTCCAGGGATTGAGGCAATACATAGTAATATTAATTTAATGTTAAATACCAAATTTGCGGAAGTTATTAACTTCAAGTTCTCTGGTGACGTCAATTGGGACTGGGGGTATTTTGAAAGCTCTAAGTACTCTTATGGTCCTACAGCTGCTGATTTTAAGTTAAGAGATTTATACATTGACTTTTATCCAATCGATGGACTTTGGTTAAGAGTTGGGAATCAAATAATTGCGAGAGGAGAGTCAAACTTACTAATTTCAAGTGATATTACTAATCCAAGAGATCTATCTACTATTGGGCTGCAGGATCTGGATGAAATAAGATTGAATATTCCTTCTATATTAGCTGGGTATAATATTGGTTCGTTAAAGCAAGAGATTATTGTTTTTTTGGATGAAAAAAGAAATAAAGTTGCAAGATCTGGAACGGCATTTGATCCTGAAGCTGCTTTTTTAGGTGCGTCAATAATTACCGATGTTTCTCCTGTGCAATATAATATAAGTTTCGCCTTAAGAAATAAAATCCTTTTATCGGGCTTTGAATTGGATTTGTCCTTAGGAGAATATAATAATAAGCAGTTATCAACATTGAGTTCCTCTGTGTCAGGAAATGTAACTACGCTTAGCACTCAGCAGGATAGAATAGCTTTCTTGGGTTTAAACGGTAATATTGCGATTTCAGACTTCGTTCTAAAATTCGATACCTCTCATAAAAAGGGAAAAAGATTTCCTTATTCCAACCCTTTGATAGGCCCTTGGTCTAAAAATGAGGTGTCTGAATTTTCCTTAGGCGCTGATTATTCTGGTCTTAAGGATTTGAACATAAGCATTGAATTAGCTAGTACATATATTCATGATCACGGTGCGCAAATGGTAAATAAGCAGAATGAATATGGATATAGTTTAAGGTTTGATTGGAGATTGTATAACGATCTTTTAGATATTTCTCTGCAGCATGCAAATATTTTGGGAGATAATGGGAGTTTTTCAGCAGTATCAGCGGTTTATGAATTAAGTGACAGCATCAATATTGGTAGCAAATTTATTTCCTTTGATAGCTATAGCAATAGTCAGCAATTATATCCCTACAGGCATCAAGATTTGATAGAGCTTACACTAGATTATTATTTTAATTGATAGGCCAAAATATCAATAGTAGTGGAATACTTGTTATAATAATTAAGACTTCGAGAACTAAACCCATTCTCCAGTAGTCCCCAAATCTGTAGCCGCCAGGCCCCAAGATTATGGTATTATTTTTATGTCCAATCGGAGTTAGAAAAGCACAAGATGCTGATACTGCGACTGCCATAAGAAATGTGTCTGTATTTAAATTTAGTGTTTGCGCTAATTGTATGCTTATAGGTGCAATAACTAAAGTCGTAGCAGTATTATTTAAGATATCTGATAGTGTCATGGTAATAATCATAATTATCGCTATTATCAACCATGGTTCCATTGATGACGCATATTTTGTTAAAATCTGGACTATTATTTCTGTTGTGCCATTGCTCTCAAGAGCGGCTCCTAAGGGTATTACAGAGGCTAAGAGGATAATTGGAGCGCTGCCAGCAATATTTCGTAGAGAAGAAACATTTTCTAAATACGAAAATGCTACCTTAGGAACTGGTGGTATTAAATCTGTCGCGTTTGGCAGCAGTTATTCAGGAAATTCATTTCTAACTGGATTTGTTAGAGCGATATACAAATCTATAACTAGTAAAAAAGTTACCTTATCAAATCAAAAGTTGGATTTGGATAAGTATACCAGTGAAATTCCAATCAACTATTCAACTCGTTCAGCTTTAAAACAAGATGCGAATTGGAAAAAATATGTTGAGAACTTGATCAAGCTAAGTAATCTGGCATTTCAGAAAAATAAAAAAGTCATACTTATACAGTATCCACTTCGACATGAAATTTATTTTACCAAGGAGGAGCTAGGTATTACAAAAGTTGATGAAATTGACTATTATGTAGAATTAGATTTAATAAGGGAAGCTTTGCCAAAAAAAGTCGAAATACTTGACATGTATCCCCACTTAAAAAAAGCTTGGGAAGTAAATAGAAGTAGAATTTACTTTAAGATAGATGCACATATGAACGAAGATGGTCAAGACTTAGTTTCAGATTTTATCATTTCTGAAGTCAAGAAAATATATAAAAAAGATAATTAGCCACCTGCTAGAATATCTCAAAATTAAATGATTTATTGGTGCAGAATAGCTTGCTTCAACGATTGCAGGAATTTATGAAGGATCAAAACCTTACAAATTTGCAAGATTATTTTATTAAATTGTCAGTTGATGAAACAGTCACAAAAAAGCTTTTGCGTTAAGAAATAAAAAATAAAATAGGAATTTTCTTTCATCAACGTAAGATAGAAATTTTTATAAGGCTAGCGAAAGAAAATAAACTTTATTAGAAATATATTTAAAGCTTGGATCTTAAAATGAGAATAGAGGAACAACCCAGCAGAGTTATTTATCAAAAAAATATATATTTACATGAAAAACCATACGATATATTTGTTTTGGAGGATCAAAGATGCGTTATCAAAAGAAACGGTGGTTTATGTTTTCAACCTCAAAAAAATATTTAAGTTTTTTAGGGTTAGCAATTCTCATTTCTTTCGCATGGTCGTTCATTGTTTGGGAACTAGATAAATATTCATTAACGTTAGTTAATGGAAAGGGTTTTGGCATTTCTTTAGACTCAATCATACAAAACTTTTTACTTTCTTATTACCCTAAAATATTTGTTGGTCTAAATATTATTTGTTTTCCAATACTTGGCTTTATTTTTGCGTATTTTATTTTTAGTAAATTCCTTACACAAATTTGGGCGCTGTTTTTAGCATTGATGTTCTTTTCCAATGTTTACGGGTATCCATTTCACGAATTTATATTTGATATAGAAGATTTGTTTGATTTTGAAAATGACCAGTTAATGATTAAATATAGTACGTTTTCCGTTATCTTAAGTCTGATATGCGTTAATCTAATCTTATCACCCAGGTTCCTTTACAAAAGCAACAATTTTTTATTACTAAGTGCAAATTTCATTCTGGTTTTTTTTAATGCCCTAGATGCTATGGCGGTAACAATAGTTTATTGTTTTAGTGCTTTTTTAAGATTATCAAAACAAAAATTGTTTTTAAGAGAAATGATAATGGCTCTTCCGTTAATTCTTGCATGGTTCATAAACTTTTACTTCGGCATCAAAGATTTTGAGATTGTTACGGATGTAAAAAATTCCTTGAATTATTCAATTTTATATTTCCTAGCACCCATTTTTATTACTTTTGTATCTTTCTTTGTTTTTAGAGTAGACACTTACCAACTATTAAGAAGATTTTCAGTGTTGGGAATTGTGATGATCTCTGAAATCCTTATTTTACTTGTTCATCAATTTGAAATATTTAGATTTAGTATTCTTGAATTGCAATTTCTTTCGATTTATAACATCTTCCATATTCTATATTACATCCCCTTTATTTTCTGGCTTTGCAATAGCCGAAATATGACAGCTATTAATAAAAATATTTTATCTTTTTCACGCCATAACTTCGTTGCAATTTATATTCCTCTAGTTGGAATTATGCTATCAATTTTATTTAATTTAAAATTAATATTTCTCGGTTATAAAATGCTATAATAAAGATATGCATTTAAAAATACCCATCCCACTTTTAATCATGCAATAGGGAATACGTTTTTAATTCAAAAAGAGAGTATGTAGGTTTGCAAAATGAAATACAATTCTATGGCAATCCAATCAAATAAAAATTTCAAGCTAGTTTTAAAAGAGCTACCAAAATTAGGAAATAATGAGATCTTAGTGAAAGTTAAAGGTTGCTTTATATGTGGGTCTGATCTCAAGACAATTAAATATGGGAATAATAGGGTAAAAGATAATCGAATAATGGGGCATGAGATTGCTGGAAAAATTTCAAAAGTTGGAAGTAAGGTTAGAGGCTTCGAAATTGGTGAACATGTTGCACTAGGAGCTGATTTCCCATGTTTAAATTGTGAAATGTGTGCGAATAATAATTATGGTAAGTGTTTTAGACATTTGGCTCTTGGGCACGAAATAGATGGTGGTTTTTCAGAGTATGTAATTTTGCCTAGTTCTTTTGTAAAAAAAGGACCAATAATAAAAATTAATAGAGATTTATCTCTAGTTTTAGCAGCTTTGGCAGAACCTGTTGCTTGTTGCTTAAGAAGCATCAAGAAGCACTATTATAAAACAAATAATCCAAGTATTTCCATAATAGGAGGAGGCCCAATAGGTGCTATTCTTTCAATAATTTTGTCAATAAAATATCCTTCAAGTAAATTAAATATTTTTGAACCAAATACAGAAAGAAGAAGACTTTTAATTTCAAAGAATATTGGTGATTATTGGTATGAAAATACAAAATTTTTTGATAATAATACTGGGGGAGAATTAGTATTTGTTGCGTGCAGTGTATTGGAAGCACAACAAGAGGCCTTGAGAATTGTTGATCATGGTGGAACCGTATGTTTGTTTGGGGGAATAAATAAAAAAAA
>CACELY010000045.1 GCA_902560505.1 uncultured Alphaproteobacteria bacterium | reverse complement strand
AAAACTGGATTGACGAAAGCACCTAGATTTTAACCCCATTCTCTTTCAAAGCTTGTCCCGCCAAGTATAAGGAACCACAGATTAAAATTGAAACTTGCGGTGCTAAACCTTCATCTTTGGAACAAATATTTTTCATAGCATCGCGAATGCTATGAGCTGAATAGATTTTTTTCCAACCTACTTCTTTAGCACTTGAAACGGCCACTGTTTTAGCTAGTGATGAAGATTGATTATCAATTTCAACTATACTTAGAGACGAGGCTACGGCCACTAAATTTCTTAAAAAAGATCTATGATCTTTATGTTGAAGGCAACCAAAAATGATATGGAGGTTTTTTTTATTCATAAAACCCACACTCTTACTTAGTTGAATGCTTGCTTCTTCATTGTGGCCTCCATCGATCCATAATTTGTTATTAATGTTATATTTTTTTATCAATTCAAATAAAGTTCCGTTATTGATCTCTTGTAGCCTAGCTGGCCAGTAAGTAGATGTTAACCCCTCACATATGTGTTTTTCGGGGACCTTTAAATAAGTAAGTGTAGAAATAGCAGTCATTGCATTGATGATTTGGTGTGTGCCAATTAAGTTAGGAAAGGGATATTCGATTTTTTTATTGTTGAGTTTTTGAATAATCGATTTCCTTGAACTAGAAACGGTGAAACTTTCCGCTGACCAAATAACATTACTATTATTTGATACGCATTTTGCTTCAAGTATTCTTTTTACTGTTGGAGATTGGTTTGAGATTATAGTAGGAGTGTTTTTCTTAATTATACCAGCTTTAGCGGCAGCAATCTTTTTTATTGAACTTCCCAAATACTCTTTATGATCGAAGGATATTGGCGTAATAATTGAGGCTATGGGATTTTGAATAACGTTAGTAGCATCAAACTCTCCGCCTAGTCCAACCTCTAAAAGAGTGTAGTCAGCAGATGCTCTTGAAAATGCAAGAAAAGCAGCACAGGTGGTTATTTCAAAAAAGGTTATTGGCTGAGAGTTATTTACCTTTTCGCATTCATTAAGAACTTCTTTTAATGCATCTTCACTTATCCTTTTGTCCCCTATCTCAATTCTCTCATTAAAGCTTACCAAATGTGGTGAAGTATAGGTATGTGTCCTAAACCCACTTCTTTGCAACCCTGATTTAATCATTGCAATAGTAGAACCTTTTCCATTAGTTCCAGCCACATGTATTACAGGAGGTATCGACTTTTCGGGATTACCCAATTTCCTCAAAAGTCTCTTTACTCTGTCTAATTTAAGATCAATTATTTTGGGGTGAAGTAATTCCAGCCTTTTAAGAATCTCGTCCATTAGGTCCATCAGACTCTGTAATATTTCCCCTAATAGGTGGAGGTTGATTTTTTAATAGGTAGATTAATTTTATCAGCTCTTCTCTCAAAAATTTTCTCGATACCACTTTATCAAGCATGCCGTGGTCTAACAAATACTCTGATCTCTGAAATCCCTCTGGTAGTTTTTCCCTAATTGTCTGCTCTATCACTCTTGGTCCTGCGAAGCAAATAAGTGCATTTGGTTCTGCTATTTGCACATCTCCCAGCATTGCATAAGACGCTGTAACTCCTCCAGTAGTTGGGTTTGTTAATACAACTATATAGGGAAGCTTGGCATCTCTTAACATTTCAATTGCGACTGTTGTTCTAGGCATTTGGATCAGCGATAAAACACTCTCTTGCATTCTGGCACCCCCAGCAGCAGCAAATAAAATAAAGGGAGATTTGTTTTTCACCGCTTTTTTTACTCCTTCTAAAATCGCGTTTCCTACGGCCATACCCATAGAACCCCCCATAAACTTAAAGTCTTGACAGGCTATTACAGTTTTCATGCCTCCTAATTGACCTTCAGAAACTGAAATTGCTTCTTTTCGACCAGTACTTCTTTGTGCATCTTTTATTCTATCAGTATATTTTTTTGTATCTTTGAAATTCAAAGGATCCTGTTCTGGAGCGTCATAATCAATCTCCGAGTATAAGCTGTCGTCAAATAATGACCTGAAGCGGTCCTTAGGAGACATGTACATATGATAGTTACAACTCGGGCACACATTGAGATTTTGGCTAAATTCTTTATGAAATATCATCGAGCTGCAGCTCTCGCATTTTACCCACAATGTCTCAGAGCTACCTTTACGTGAAAATATTGCGTTGATTTTTGGTCTAACAAAGTTAGAGATCCAATTCATTTTATATACCAGTTTTTTTTATATAATCACTATTGCTAAACTAAAAAATAACATTATACAAAATAAAAATAAACCAACTGTTTTTTCTAAGATAGATAGAGGGTACACTAGACTACTTATATTGGAGATTTGGTCTTGAAAAATTTAAGCAGAATGCTCGGAGGTTTTTATCTCTTGTTATTTTTGAGTGGTTGCTTATCAATTGGGTCAGGACCACTGACAAATTCTATTTCTATACCTACAGGTCAATTTAAGGTAAAACATAAACTGCCAAGGGGTTTTTGTTTGGATCGAAGCGCTAATAGCTCCACTGGGTTGCGAGAAACATTGGTCGTGACTAATTGCATAGAAGTAAATAATGCTGATAAACTCTATTTTAGTCGTAGACCAGTTGACACGATAGTTAATATCACATTCACCCAGTCGAGAGTTCCAAAAAACGTTTCTCAAAAAAAATATTTATCGGAAATTGCTGAACAATTCGAGTTCAAGAAATTTACTGCTGCATTTAGAAATAAGAAGCTGATTTACGGTGAAAAGAAGTTACAAAATAAATTTTTCTATGTGAACTTTCAGATGGTTAGTGCCTCAAAACGAAAAGAGTTTGTTAGGAAATATTTTTTCTTGGTAGATAACAAAGTAGTAGTAATGACAATTGTATCTTTTCACAAGCCCAGGAAAAGTACATATTCTTCATTTGAGAGCTTTATTAAAAAACTTAGCAAACCTAGTTCTTAAATTGCTCAGTTGCCTTTACCAAGGCTGCTGTGATTCCTGGCTCCGACATTGCATGACCTGCTTTTGACACCATAACTAAATTCGAATTTGGCCATAATCTGTGAATTAACTCAGCTGTTCCAGGAGGACAGATCATATCATATCGTCCTTGAACTATTATCGATGGTATGTCCAGTATTTTATGCATATTGTCTCTAATTTGCTGTGATTTACTTAAAAACCCAAGGTTCTTGAAATAATGGTTTTCAATCCTCGCAAAAGCTCTTGCATAATCAGTTGAGGGACTAGAACCAAATCCAGGACTTTCGAGATTAGCAAGAGCATTCTCCCAAGCTGTCCAAGCTCTTGCAAATCGACCTTGTTCTGTAGGGGAAGAGCCAAACAATCTTGAGTGATAGCCTTTAATTATATTTTTCTGTTCTTTTAGAGGGAGCATGTCCCTAAAAGCTCGCCATGCTTCAGGCCAAAACATGCTTGCCCCACCCTCTTTGTAAAACCAGTCTAACTCAGATTCGGTCATAGTAAACACTCCTCTAAGAATAATTTTACTAACCATTTCAGGATGAGTTTGAGCATAGATTAGAGACAGGGCAGCGCCCCAGCTACCTCCAAACAAGACCAACTTACTTATTCCAAGCTTTTTTCTTATACCCTCCATATCTGATATAAGATGCCATGTAGTGTTATTCTCCACTGAAGCGTAGGGTTTGGATCTTCCGCAACCCCTTTGATCAAAAAGAACAATGTAGTATGCGTCAGGATCAAAAAACCTACGCATTGTAGGGCTACAGCCGCCACCTGGTCCGCCATGCACAACCAAAACTGGTATACCGTTAGGGTTGCCGCATTCTTCATAATACACCCTGTGCCCATCACCACTATCAAGAAAACCTTTTCTAAATGGCTCTATTTCAGGAAACAAATAGGCTCTTTGTTTGTTGGGTCGGGAAATATTTTGTTCAGGCATGCTTGAGACTAAAAAAAAAAAGTATATATCTATTATGTCATGTGTATAGGAACAATTCAATGAAAAGAGCATCATCGATTAATGCGGGGGAAGTTGCAAAGTTCGAGAAATTAGCAAGTGAATGGTGGGATGCAGAGGGTAAGTTCAAACCACTTCATATGTTGAACCCATGTAGATTAGAATTTATAACAGACCACTTATCTCTTTATTTTCATAAAGATATGGTACTCGAACAAGAGCCTTTGAAGGGGATTAAAATTTTAGACATAGGTTGTGGGGGGGGGATTGTTGTGCGAGCCAATGGCCAGACTAGGGGCAGAAGTCCTTGGTATTGATGTAGTGGAAAAAAATATTAAGGTTGCATCGTTGCATGCAAAGAAGATGAATCTTGACATAAAATATCGCCATATCTCTGCGGAAGACCTTTTAAGAGAGAAGACGACATTTGATGTGATTCTCAATATGGAAGTCATTGAGCATGTAGAAAATCCAGGTTTTTTTATAGAGGTGTGCTCAAATCTTCTCAATAGGCGGGGCCTAATGTTTTGTTCAACAATAAATAAAAACTTAAAAAGTTACCTTTTCGCGATTCTGGGTGCTGAATATGTAATGCAGTGGCTGCCAAAAGGAACGCACGATTGGAACAAATTCATCAAACCAAATGAATTAAAAAAGTTATTTTTAAATTCCGATCTAAAAGTAAAAGACACAAAAGGGTTCGTATTTAATCCAATCTCCTGGGGATGGGAGCTATCAAAAAGCGACTTTACAGTCAATTACGCAGTTTGTGCTGTGAAATGACAACCTAATCTAGCTTAATAACGCCATTCCAGAGCTCATCCAAAACATCTATTTTGTCTTGATCAAACTTAGCTAAATGTTTCCAATATCTACCATTTTCAACAAAGTAATCTAATTTTTCTTCCAACTGAAGTGCTCTTTTCAGTAACTTAGTATTAATCTCTCTTGGTGAACTGTCTTTAATTATATTTTCTAAACTACTACGTCTAAAAACTAAGTTACTGCTAGGCTCTTTGGAAAGATTAAAAATTGCGCAACCTTGAGATGTAGCAATAGCCTCTAGGCGAGCAGACTTGGCTTTTAAATTTTTTAATGTTGGGTCTTTTCTAAGAGGGTCTGGCTTACCCCTTCCATAAAAATGTGTAACTTTCCCATCATAAATCATATCACAACCTATATATGCTATCGCTTTGGGTTTGAAATACCCTAGAGCCCAATATCCGGCGGTAAAAGACATGGTTCCACCAGAATAAACGAATCCTCCATACTTGTTTTGTATTGGGACATATTGGTTAGAACTTATTAGACTTTTGTCCTTATTTTTAGTAGGTCTTCTGTTTTCTGGAAAATCATCAGGAAATATACAAAAATCCCAATCATTTCTTATATTCCATGCATTATTTATAGCTACTATCGCCCCAAAAAGCTCTCTCTTTAAATTTTGGGCCTCTAAAGCATCTGGGGCGCTTCCAATTATTAGGATAAGCAAAAGCGCACCTCCTAAACTCTATTTTTTTCGATTGATTCTCGAAAGCTTCTTAAATCGCCTAATAAACTTTTCTTGGTTAAGTGATCGGTTCCTTGTATTATTTCATCTAATATAGGCTTTATGGATTTCATAGCATAATTCCTAGCATCTATTCCACTTTGACTTATCGAAATACGTTTTTTCCTGGCATCATTCCAGTCAGGGCGAACATGGATGTACCCTAGCTTTTCAAGTTTGGTTAAAGTATTAGTCATCGCTCCTTTAGTAACATGAAAACTTCTTGCCAATTGCAAAGGAGTTTTTTCTGCTTTCGAGCCAGAAAAATGATTTAAAACAGAAAAGCTGGATATATTTAAATCCTTAGGTAGAGCATTATCAAGTTTGTTTCGAGCTAATTGTTCTATAGTGGCTATCTCACTAAGTAGAATTAATAGATTCATATCTTTATTGTTGAATTCTAGCATAAAAACACGCTAATGATTGTTCAGAAAAAGTTGGTATCTCCATCATAAAATATTTTCGGATCAACAATCAATGTTATTTGATAAAAATCGAGTTAAAGAAAATAAAATCAGATCAAGAGAATCAAGGTCAAGAAGCTTTCTTTTAAAGAGAGTATTCGGTGATCTTGAAAGTCGTATTTTAGATTTACCCCAGGGTTGGAAGAATGGTCTGATCGAAGGATGTAGAAAAAATGACCTTAAAGAGTTGAGCAAAATTAATAAGGTAACCATCTCGGAACTTAGCCACGATACTACCAAAACTCAATCACTTGATTTGTACGCAAATCTGATGCAACTACATTGGTCTAATGACCCATATAGTGATTTTTTTGAAAAAGTTAACTTTTTAAAATCTGAAGGCCACTTTATGTGTTGCTTATTTGGATCAGAGACGCTCAATGAACTTAGAGATTCGTTCTTCAAAGCTGAAATGAAATTATTTGGAGCAGCGAGTCCAAGAATTTCTCCATTACCTGAAATACGAGATGTAGGTAATTTGGCTGCAAAGATTGGTCTCAATAACTGTGTAGTCGATAGAGATATAATTAAGGTCAGTTATAAGAGTATGATAGATTTGTTTTTGGATATTAAAGAAATGGGTGAGACAAACGCAATTCGTGAGCGGCGTAAAAGTTTAATGACCAAAAACCTATTTCAGGAGGTTGAAAAATTTTATCTTAAAAATTTTACAGATAAAAAATCAAAAAAGAATGTTTACACCATAAATGCAACTTTTGAAATAATTTTCCTATATGGAAGGAAATAGCAGAATTAAGATCGAAAATGATTTGATATTTTTGAGGTATACCTTAGTTAATGCGTATCGAAAGAAAATGAAATGAATGCAAAAAAGTCAAATATTCCAAAAGAACATCCTCAGATTTTAGAACAAAAAGTCGGGGTAATTATTGGTAATCTGGGTACACCTGATGCCACAGACTATTGGTCTATGAGAAGATATCTCAAAGAATTTCTTTCTGACAGGAGAGTAATTGATTACTCTCCTTGGGTATGGAAACCAATATTAAACTTAATTTTGCTAAGAAGACCATTCTCCTCTGGTGAGGCATATAAAGAAATTTGGAATAACGAAGAAAATGAAAGCCCACTGCTGACAATTACAAAGGCTCAAACAAGAAAACTGAGAGTTAGGTTCGATAAAGCGTATGGTGATAAAGTTTTGTTAGATTTTTGTATGAGATATGGAAATCCTTCTACAGATAGTGTGGTAAAAAAAATGGTATCTAAAGGATGTACAAAAATTCTTTTTTTTCCACTCTATCCACAATATGCGGCACCAACAACTGCTACTGCTAATGATCAAGTATTTAGATCACTAATGAATCTTAATTGGCAGCCTTCTATCAGAACAGTATCTCCATATTTCGATAACTCTAATTTTATCAATGCCATTTCAGAGTCCATAACGGCCGCTTATAAAAACTCAAAAATAAAGCCTGAGCATCTAGTTATATCTTATCATGGCGTTCCCGAAAGATATCTAATGAATGGAGATCCTTACCACTGCCAATGCCAAAAAACGACCAGGCTTATTAGAGAAAAGCTTAAGTGGAAGGAGAGCGAATTAACAACGGCATTTCAGTCTAAATTTGGTCCCGAAAAGTGGGTAGGACCAGCGACCGTCGATCTCGTGGCAGATTTAGCGCAATCTGGTAAGGAAAACATCGCAGTCGTAGCTCCCTCATTTTCTTCCGATTGTGTTGAAACATTAGAAGAGATATGTGGCGAGATTTCAGAAAGTTTTATTGAGGCTGGCGGAAAAAATTTTTTATACATCCCATGTCTTAACGATGAAAAAATCCATATTGATATGCTTTTCAACATAATCAAAAATGAGTTGCTAGGTTGGATATAGCTTAAGCTTCCTTTTCTACTTCTTTACCTGTGCTTTGATTTATAACTTTCATCGATAATTTGCTTTTACCTCTGTCATCAATACCCATTAACTTAACTTTTACATTCTGTCCTTCAGTCAAAACATCTTTCGGGTGGTTTACTCTTTCTTCCGATATTTGGCTTACATGAACAAGACCGTCTCGTTTTCCATAGAAGTTGACAAAAGCTCCGAAGTCCATCAGCTTCACAACTTTTCCTTCATAGACTTGACCAACAATAGGGTCTTCAACGATTTCAGATATCATTTTTCTGGCTGTATCTAGGCTCTCTTTGTTTGAAGATGCTATTCTTACTAATCCTTCATCATTTATATCAACTTTAGCGCCCGAAACCTCGACGATTTCTTTTATCACTTTTCCTCCGCTTCCAATAACTTCGCGAATTTTATCGCTTGGAACAGTTAGTGACTCAATTTTAGGTGCATATTTCGAAAACTCAGATGGAGCCGACAAAGATTTAGCCATTTCTCCTAATATATGCAAACGAGCTTCCTTGGCTTGATCTAGAGCTTTTTCCATAATTTGAGGAGTAATGCCTGCAACTTTTATATCCATTTGCAAAGACGTTATCCCAGCCTCTGTTCCAGCGACTTTAAAGTCCATGTCACCAAGATGATCTTCATCCCCCAAAATGTCTGTTAGAACGGCAAACTTTTTTCCTTCTAGTATTAATCCCATAGCGACACCAGCTACGGGTGCTTTAAGGGGTACTCCAGCATCCATCATTGACAGAGATGATCCACAAACGGTTGCCATTGAAGAGGATCCATTGGATTCAGTAATTTCTGATACGACTCTTACAGTATAAGGGAACTCATCAGACGAAGGTAATACTGCTTGTAAGGCCCTCCAAGCAAGTTTTCCGTGGCCTATTTCTCTACGGCCTGGGCCAGCCATTCGACCACATTCTCCGACCGAGTATGGTGGAAAGTTATAGTGTAGCATAAAATTCAGCCTACCTTCTTTATGTAAGGCATCAATTATCTGTTCAGAATCCCCGGCTCCCAATGTTGTGACTACTAGCCCTTGAGTTTCACCCCTAGTAAATAGTGAAGAACCGTGTGCTCGTGGCAATAAACGAGTTTCCGTCTCTATCGATCTAACCGTTGTTAAATCTCTACCATCTATTCGAGTACCATTATCTAGAATATTGTTTCTCACAACTTCAGACTCTAGTTTTTTTATGAGTTCAGTCACTTCAGTACCTTCATTTTCTTCATCAGACAGGGAACTTTTGATTTTCTCTACCGCTGACGCCACTGAAGCTTGTCGTTCTTTTTTTTCAGATATTTCAAAAGCTTTCT
>CACELY010000044.1 GCA_902560505.1 uncultured Alphaproteobacteria bacterium | reverse complement strand
GTCGCCGCAGATCGCAAAGGTATGGTTAAATGTTATCGCCGCTAAGCTATCCGAAGTGGACCCAGATAATGCTGCTTCTTATTTCTCGAATGCAAAGTCGGCTAGAGATAACATAGACTCTTTAATGTCCGAGGTTAATTCCATACTAGATCCCATAAGAGGCAAGAAGTTTGTTGTCTTTCATGACGCATATCAGTATTTTGAGAAGTCTTTTAATGTTAGTGCTTCTGGTGCTATCTCGTTGGGGGATGCTTCCGATCCAAGTCCTGCGAGGCTTTCTGAAATTCGCAGAAGGGTAGTGGACGAAGCGGTACAGTGTGTTCTTGCTGAGCCACAATATGATCCTGGGTTAGTAAAATCTGTCGTCGAAGGTACTGATGCCAAAACCACCGTTATTGATCCGCTAGGGGTTAGTTTAGAGACAGGTCCAAACCTCTATGAAAACCTAATTCGAAATCTGGCAACCAATTTGGCTAAGTGCTTCTAAAAAAAGTCATCAACCCACTTTTAAGCGGGTTGGTGAACTCCGTTTTATACTTCTTTAAGCTTAATGTTGATTAACGTAGTGATCCCTGTTACGGTTAGGTATGCAAAACGAACTAATACTAAATCGGATTGAAAACCTTCGTGGGCGAAGACCGTATGAAGAAAACAAAGCGGCTAGATTAGGATTTGCGTCACTTTATGAGTATTTTGCAGACAAAATTTCAAAAGAAGCAAAGGCATTAGAAGCAGATCAAGTCGATAAAACTAAATTGAAAAAAGCAATAAAAACCAAGGCGGAGGAAAAAAAGCGGTCTGGTTCTTGTAGCTGTTGCTAGCATTTTTCTTAAATTAGAAGCGTGAGGTGAAAAAAATACCTTCACTTTGTAAAAATTGACCCTTGTCAAAAAGCTTTACTGAGCTTAATTTGATTAAAACCGTTCCCGTTAATGTCGCACAGCTAATCGTTTTTAAAAAACTGGATTTCTAATTTGGTGCCTTGTTATCTTCTATAAAAGATAACAACATGACTATTAGTCGAAAAAAAATTGTGTTTAGCTAGATCTTGTTAAGAAGTTGGTCAGCTAAACTTTCTAAAAGTAATTTATTATCCTCACCATATGCTGCTAGCTTTTTTTTAATAACGTCAGATGAAAATGAAACGACTGTTCCAGGTGTAATGCAAACTGCTTTTGTGCTATGGGTTGTTTTACCTTTTACAAGCTCAGTGAATCCAAACATTGTATTGGGAGCTATGCCACTAATCTTCTCTTCTTTACTATTAAAGAAATGAACTGAACCTTTCTGTAGTATAAAACACTTGTCGATTTGCTGCCCTATATCAAAGATAACTTGTCCAGGAACTATCGGTTCAATTGATCCACTCATTTAAACACCCTATATTCTTTGACTTTAACTGGATATTTGTCGAACATGTCATCCCTTCTTTCATTTTTCAAGAGAAGCAACATGTCAAAGGTATCTTTATCTATTCCGGAAGTGCTTGTTAATACGTGGGTATCAGACTGAATAGCATCTAGAAATTCCGGATTTGATGTGAATATATCCTCGCTAAAATTAACTAATAAAAGAGCGTTGTTTTTAAGTTGCTCATCACTTAAATTTTCAAGGGACTCCTTCGTTACAAGGCCTGCGATGTGAAAGTTAACACCTCTTTGCTGTAAAATATCTATAATATTAGCCGAAATAAAGCCAGCAGCACTATTCTCAGCAACATTGGCAAGAATTTTGGAAAGCAACACCTCAGCATCATCTCTAAGCAATGCAGCTTTCACATTTTCCATCATTTCATCATCTTTCAGTTCGTAATCTGCAATACGGCCCAATAATATTGCTATCTCTTTTTTATTGGGTAAAAAATTGTAAACTTGAACTAACTTGAATAAATCAACATGTAAATCAATGCTCTCTATTAATCCATTAATTGATTCATTTACAACTTCCTCGATCTCCGTAAATTTTTCCGTGCTTTTTGAATCTCCAACTAAAGTATCAACCATCAAATTAATGTGTTTCATCGCATTAATTTGTGAATTTTTATCCCCACCTGAAAGATATGATATTGCAGACCTGAAACCTTCAAAATTTTGTGTCAGCTGATTATTTAAAATCTCGACCTTTGCTATTTCAAGTTTATTTTGATCGACTTGAAATTTAGTCAAGACAGCAAATAACTCTAAGCAAAGTATCATCAACTCAGACTGGTTTGATTCATCAAGAAATTCTCCAAAATCAAAATCGGAAGACATTAATAAATACCTTGCGAAATTAGAGACTTGATTAATGCACTTAAGTTTTTATCGGTGCCTTTGAGCAATTTTTCAAGTTCTGAAAAATTTATTATTGTTAATTCGAGATCTGTTTCTGCTACGGCATTTACAACTTTTTCGTCTGAATCAATTAATTGTTTCAAACAAAAAAATTGGCCTTTCTGAGCAGAAAAAGGTGTATTTTTCCTTGCTCCCATCTTTCCTGAAACTTCTCCATTATTTATAAAGAAAAAATGGTTTCCAAGAGGGATGGGATTACCTTTTTCCACCTTAATGATAGTAGAATGGAATAGGTTTTTAATAAAAGTATTATCAATTTCCATAATTTTCGAAGTTCAAATTTGAGACTAATTTATACTTAATTTAACTACCAAATCAATTTTTTATTCAAACATGATATACTTTTTTGTTTTTTTTTTAATCAACTCGAAGATAGTATTAGCTAAAATATCACGATGAAAAAAATTTAATACAATGGATCTCTTAATATTTAAAAGGTTCGATGAACTGTTAGCGATTGAAAAAAGTTTTCTCTCCAGCATTCAACCTTTAGATCATGTAATCAACATACCAGACATAAAAAAGCCTGCTGTAGGTATAATTGAGTTTAAATCGCAGGTTTTTATGTTAGTTGATCCGAGGCACATTATCGGTAAAAGAAAGAGAAAAGATGATATGCCAAAATACGCTATCTTTATCGCTGATGAGAATTATGAATTTGCCATTCTGGCAGATGAAATCTTGGGCTTTTGCACTCTCAAGGGGAAGAACAACTCTTTGCTCAAAAAATCACAAGAGACAATTTTTCAAATTGAAAACTTGGATGACTATGGATTGGTAAAAGTAGTTGATGTAAAGAACTTGGAGCTACACAATTCTTTAAAGGCACTAAAAGAGAAAAAGGTCACTGTTGGTGAAATTGAGGTTGAAAAATCAAAAAAAACTACAACAGAAAAATACTTCACATTTTATATAGATGGTAAATTTTTTGCTTTTGATCTCACAAAGGTTAGGAGAGTATATCACATGGATACGGTGAAGTTACTAGATACAAACAGTTTCAACGGCTTCTTTCTAGCCGACTTTAATGACCTCATTTGTCCCTTAATATCAACTGAAAAGAGAAAAAATATATTTCAGGTTTTTGTTCCAAGCGATGACAAAGGTAGTAATCAAGTTTTAGCTTTTGCGACTGACGATGATTGCTATGTTTCAGAGGTTGATACAGCTTCAATAAAGAAAATTTCATTGCAAAGTTCAAGACAAAATAACTGGGATTTATGTAAACTGGGTTCCAGCTTTGAGGAGCACTCATTATATTCGTTCAGCGATAACAACAATAATCAGGTAAATATTGTTGAACTCAACTTACTGAAAAAGTTCACTGAAAGTTTACCATTTTCCCCATTCAGATCTTTAAAGAGAGAAAGTGGACAAAAAAATTTAGTAAAGAACATAGTAATAAACGAAGGAGACCTTAATTTTATTTTTCCGTTGAGCCACTTGCTCAAGGTTGATTTGATAAAACTAATGAAAGTTAACAAAAACAGTAAGAAAAATCTCATGTATACAGAGTTCAATAGAAAAATTTACAGCATTTTTAAATTCAATACTGTCTTAGGCTTAAATAATTCCAAGGATTCTCAGCAGGTGCTATTTTTTGATTATAATAATTTTCAATTTGGTCTAATGGTTTCTTCCTTGAGCGACATGCAAATTGACTCAACATTATTGGAGTCTGATGAATATTTTGATGCAAGGTTTAAGGGAGTTGCTGCACGTAAACTGTGCGTAAGCGGCAAATCTATGTATCTTCTTAATCAAGATAACCTTAAGCAGCGGCTTTTGGATATGTCTCAATGAAAATTGCAGTAGTTGATGACTCAAAATTTACAAGAATGGTTATCAAGCAGATATTAAATGGATTGTCTAACACGGATTTTTGTTGGGAAGCTGAGAATGGAAAAGTTGCTTTGGAAAAAAATACACGAGACCCTGTTGATTTAATAATTTCAGATCTCGAGATGCCAGTTTTAGATGGTCTTCAACTTTTAAAAACAGTTATCGGTGGAGAAGCTAAAACCAAGTGTTTGCTTATAAGTGCATTTCATAAATCGAACCAGCCTAAAATTATAGATGCTCTGAAAGCAGGCGCTATAGGATTTATTGAAAAAAATTCTTTAGGAAAAGGATTCGATATAAATAGTTTAAAAAAAGAAATCGATAAGCACATAAATTTTCTCGCTCAAGATAATATCTTGAAAAAAGAAATTAGAGCCGCTTCGCTGGAAAACAATTCTAGCAGATCTGTTGTTAAAAACAGAGCAGACTTTATATCTATAATAGGATCCGCTGGTTCATTAGGCCCAATAGAGAAAATTCTTGAGTTTACAGACAAGATAGAAGTTCCAATAGTAATCGGTATTCATATTCCCTTTGGTATAGAAAAAGTATTAATAAACCGGTTTAATACTGTCGTTGATGAGAAGACCAAACCTCTTACGTTTGAGGGACCAATGCAAGTCGGAAAAGTTGTTCTTTTGCGAGGAGGTTACAATGCCAAATTGGTTAGAAATATAGATAATATAGATATAGAATACGAGGATCTAAGGACGGATAGAAGTTTTACTCCTAACTTAGACAATTTTCTATTAAGTGCACATTTGATTGATCTGGTCTCCGATGTTATCGTGTTAAGTGGCTTATGTAATGATGGTATACAAGGTGTGAGGGAACATTTTAGAAGGGGTGGTAGCATTTATGTTCAGTCTCCCGAAACTTCGGTTGCGAGAACAATGCCTCTAGCTATAATAAATGAGGGGTGCCATTCTGTGGTTTCTGATCCCGAAAGCATAGGTAAATTATTACAAGAGAAATATTTAACGGCGTTATAGGAAATGAATAAAATTGAAGATAGAAAAGTTTTAATAGTTGATGACAGCAAACTTATGCGTCTTTTGTTAAAAAATATATTAGATGGTATGAAGTTTTTTTCCGAAATTTATGAAGCTGAGAACGGTAGAGAGGCACTTGATTTACTAGAACTTAACAAAGTTGACCTAATTCTTTTAGACATTGAAATGCCGGTTATGGATGGTGTTGAAGCGCTTAAAGAAATTAGATTAAAGCATGATGTTAAAGTAATAATTGTCTCATCGCTTGCTCAGCTTGGAAGTAGCTACTCCGTTAAAGTGAAGCAATTATCTGCTGATGGGGTTATTGACAAGCCAAGCGGCGCTGTTGATCCCTCGTTAGCCGCAAAGAGAGGAAACGAATTAAGAGATATGATAAAATCATTATTTGATTAAATTAAATGAGTTAGAGGGTTGGATAAAGATTTTTTAAACGAAATATGGTTACAGTTTGAAACAGAGGCAATGGAGCACTGCACCTCAAGCGAAGATCTTCTACTTGATACCAATTTAAATGCTAGTGAAGGGACTAAAATAGACTCATTATTTAGAGCCTTTCATTCTCTTAAAGGCCTTTTCGGAACAGTTGGACTGAATCAGACCCTTGAACTCACCCATTTAATTGAAGATGTTGTAGATAAAATAAGATCTCGTGAAATGCTACTCGATAATAAAATTAGAGGTTTATTACTAAAGTGTATTGATGTTTTAAAGGGTGTAATATCATCATCATCACAGGAAAGAAAAGAAATAGTCGACGGAAATTTGGATGCTGTAAAGCAGCTCATTGTTTCGATTGAAACAACCGAATTTCAAATGGACATTAATTCAAAAAATATTGCACAAAAAGAACTCGACAACCAAATTTCAGTGTCTGATAAGAGTGATCGATTTGCAACTGTAGGTTTGGAGACTATTGATTTTTTGTTTCATAAAGCAGGGCTAGTTTCTTCGCAGGTAAATGTTTTGAAGAACATGACAAAGCTTAGTTTGAATAATGCTCAATCTATCGAAAATGTAGATAAATTAATAGATATTCTTCAAACGGAAGTCACCACATTAAATCAAGCAGTCACAGATCTTCGACTGATCTCTGTCAATTCTTTGATCCGACGCTTGAAAAGAGATGTTTTTGAAACTGCTACAAGTTTAAATAAAAATATTGAGTTTAGTGTTTCAGGAGACAATGAAAGAGCAGATCGAACAATTATTAATGTGCTGTCGTCTGCATTAATGCATCTTTTGAGAAATTCAGTTGATCACGGAATAGAAAAAAATGAAGAAAGAGGACAAAAAGGAAACGGAAATATTCATCTAGACTTTAGTAAGGAGCAAGATGGTCTTTTAATAACAGTTTCTGACGATGGAAAAGGTCTTAATAGGAAAAAAATTGAAGAAAAATTACGAAAACTTGAACTGCTCTCGGATGACGATATTAAGAAATTATCCGATTTACAATTATATGAATTTATCTTTCAACCTGGGTTTTCGACAAAAAGTGATGTAAGTGAAACCTCTGGTAGGGGTGTTGGATTAGATGTGGTTAAGAAAAATATTTCCTCATTGGGAGGGACTATAAATGTTGTTTCTGATGCCGGCATAGGTACAAAATTTTTTTTAAGGATACCAAATATAGTAAGTACAGAGGATTGTCTTGTTTTGAGTGACCTTAAGACTATATACGCCTTTCCAACACGGTCAATACATTGGATTAAAACTGTTGCTCAAGTTGACTTTCAAAAGCATTCCTCCATCCGCAGCATCGTACACGGAAAGAATATAATTCCTGTACACAATGCGCCTGATTTATTTGGTAATTTAGCCGAAAATGTTGATGAATTAGAAGAGAAGATAATTTTGATTAATATGAACGAAAAAGCCTTTGCCTTAAGCTATAAAGGCAAACTTTCCTATTCTGAACATGTATTTGATGAGCCTGATCCCTTAGTGTCAAAACTACCATTTGTATCTGGTACTACTGTAGATCAAGATAGAAACATCATCTTCAGAGCAAACTTAGAGAAGCTATTTGAAATAAATGAAAGAGCTGCCTAAAAAGGAGAAAAATACGTTTATTGTAGGCTTTTGGGGTGATACTTGGATAGCCTCAGAACTGCATAAAATCGATAAAATCAAAGAAGGAAAGTTTAAAGACAAAGACTTGGTAGCGTTTTGTAAAAGCGAAAAATACAAAAACTTGAAGCCAAAGTATTCCCTATTAAGGGTCGATGGCAAGGTGATACCACTAGAAAACAAACCAACCCAAGAAATTGGATCGATTTTATCTAATGCTATGGATTTCAGGCAATACCTAGAAAAAAAATACAAATTTATTAGCCTTGATAATAAAAGAGTAGCTATTTTGATCTTGTGATTAAAGTAATTGAATGATTTACAACGAAAAGGATTTAATAGAAAAGACTGGTCTAAATCTGGATCAAAAAAGCGTTGATTTATTACAAAAAGAAAAAGAAGGTCAGCTGCTTTCATCCTTAGATATTCATGAAGTTGCGCATCTATTTACTAACCCTGAAAGCTATTTTTTCAGAAGTCTTTCCCACTTAGAACTTATAAAAAAAATGTCTACCGAGAACATAAGTATTTGGTTCGCTGGATGTTCTACTGGGCAAGAGGTTTACTCTGCATCATTAATGCTCTCTTCAATAAGTGATAAAACTTTAGTGGGTACCGATTTAAGTAGAAAATATATAGAAAAGGCTTTATCTGGGTCATTTTTTGTTTTCAGAAAATCTGAAATCAAGTCATTAAAAAAATATGAGCAGCTTCCCCAAAGTCAGCTACATTTAAACATTAATAAGAAAAGTTTAGATGTAAAATTTTCATCAATAAAAAAAGAGGGTATTTCATTCGATATTCATAACCTAATGGATGGTCCCTATAATAGCGCGTTTGATATAGTCTATTGTAGAAATGTTTTGTTGCACATGACAATAAAAGGAAAAAAGAAAGCACTTAGATCATTAAAGGACGGAGTAAAAGAAGGTGGGATCCTCATATTAGGTGATACAGATCCTCATATTTTTGAAGACAATTGGGAAAGAAAAAAACATAACAATGCAATATTTTGGAAAAAAAAGTGGTAAATTTCATTATATTTAGATTTGTATTGATGTCTTATTGGCTATGAAATAACCTAATTAGTGCAAAAAAAGGACCTTATGATGAGAGTTTTAGCAAAATCACTCCTCGATCTTATTCCACTGGCGATTGTAACAATTATAATTTCAGTGCTTGCTAGTCAGAGCCTTGATGAATTATCGGTTAACTATAATGAGATTATCACTGAGGATTTGTCAGTAGTAAGTCGGCTGAGTGATGCTGGAAAGGCTATAGACAACTGGAAAAGTGCGATCAATGAGGGAGTTTTAAATAGTGCTTCAAACGCGGCTTTAGCCTCACAGAGTTTTGAAAAACTTTTAACAGAAAAAGAAAACCTTCTAAAATCTCTAACAGATGCGATTAATATTCTGGAAGGTAAAAAGGCTAGGTTTTTAGCAGTAGATAATGAAAGTAGTCAACAATTAGAAAATGAACCAGAGCTAACAGAAGGTAAGGAGAAACTTAATCTTCAAATTGAAAGTCTAAAGTTTTTGAAAGAAAATAGTTTAGCCATAATTGAAACTCGTTCTCAAAATATCCAGAACATGACACAATTCAGCGTATCTGTTCAAAATGATTTATTATTTTCAATGAGTTCGAGTGTGCAAAAAGCTCTTACTATTTCAATGGAGGGCACCGCTAAATCACTCGAAATTACTTACACCTTTCAAACTGATTCTGATGCAGTGACTGGCGAAGTAGAGGAAATTAGTACTAACGTGGGGGGGTTCCCAAGCATACCAGTTATTTTACTTGATATAAATTCTGTCTTCCAAGAGATAAAAAATATCCAAGACGCTATAGCAATTACCTTTGGTCAATATATGCAAAAAGATGATCAATTGTTAAAAGAACTCGAA
>CACELY010000043.1 GCA_902560505.1 uncultured Alphaproteobacteria bacterium | reverse complement strand
GCTCCAGGCTTAAAAAATATTGCACAAGTAACAAATATCACCATGGATTTACAAAACAATAAAGGCCCCGTATACAGGTATGAGCTTGATGAGTCAAAATTCAAGGAGAGATGGTCGGTAAATAGGCGGATATTAGGTAAAAAAGGTAGTCGATGGCTACCAGTTCGAGAGAGTTCCTATTACGCTACCGAAACTTTGAAACAGCTTCTGGTTGATAGAGGTATTGAGATTACGAATATGGGTAGAAAAAAAGTACCCAAGAGGAGTAGACTGCTTTGCACGCACTATTCTGCCGATAACAAAATAATATTAAAAAGTGCATTAAAATACTCAAAAAATATGGTTACTGAGTCACTTGGACTTATTACAAGTAGACTCGTTTCGGCAAATCTTTATGACCTTGACCAGTCTGCCATAATTATGACGAGATGGTTTCGTAATATTATTGGCAAACAAAACTCTCTATTCTTAAATCATAGCGGGTTATCCGCAGGTAGTTTCTCCACCTCAGAAGATTTTAGAAGATTTTTAATGAAAGACAATGTTCAAAAGAGTCTTTTGCCAGTTTTAAAACGTATTCCAATTTACACATCAAAAGGGAAAGTTAACTCGATTGGCAATATAACGGTTAAAGGTAAATCGGGAACCATGCATTATATAAGAGGATTAGCAGGATACATATGTAAAGAAGATATTCCCGTGATGGCGTTTTCCATATTTTCAGCTGATTTAAACAAAAGAAAAGAAAACTCTAGCAATAACTTTGAAAAGCCAAAGGGATCGTCATCTTGGCTTTCCAGAGCTGTAATCCAAGAAAGACAAATAGTTCGAAAAATAATAGATAGTATATAGGTGTCGATTTCAGACAGTAAGATGTCTTGCTCTAGCGCCTCTTTCTATAGCAGCTCCATGTAGGCGGTCTATGTTAAGTTCGTATCTTATTTCTCTTAATAATTGAAGCTCAATTTCTTTAAGGCGCCCGTCTGCGGCAGCTACATCGCAAGCCAAAGCGTAAGCTGTTTCATAGAGATGCTCAGGTAGAGAGACCCTTATCAAACCAAAAAGCGCATCAAGTCCATCTTCCTCTTCAAATATGTCAAACACAGTCTCAGCTATAGTTTTTACACGGGCCACATCATAATCTTTAAATATTGGTAGATGTTCAACAATTTTAATTATCGAGGCAAATTCAATTTTCGTGACACCTTGGTGCGACGTTCCTTCCGCTATCATAATAGCTACCAACGCATCTTGAGGGCTCAATATTGTTGTGCTTGAGTTTATATCCATTTAAATGCTAGCAATTCTTTAACTTTTATATTATACGGATCTCACTCTATTTGAACAACATTTATATTTTTATTTCCTTTGATGTGGATTGGTGAACCTTATGGAAAATATACCCAATAATATTAAAGTTTGGCCTGCACAAGAAGCAGTTGGTCTCAATAAATATTTGCAGAATATCAATGAAAATAAAGATAAGGTTACTTTTCAGACTGGGTATGGTCCATCTGGATTACCACACATTGGGACATTCGGTGAGGTTATGAGAACCTCAATGGTTATGCATTCCTTTGAAAAACTATACGGTATTAAAACCAATCTCTTGTGTTTTTCAGATGATTTGGATGGTCTTCGAAAAGTTCCTGACAATATTCCAAATAAAGATTTAGTAGAACGAGATTTAGATTTACCCCTTTCAAAGGTAACCGATCCCTTTGGTACCCACAAAAGCTTTGCTGATCACAACAATAGTAAATTATGTGAGTTTCTTGATAGTTTTAATTTTGACTATAACTTTATTTCGTCTACCGAATGTTACACTACAGGTGTTTTCAACGAAGCATTAGTACAAGTCCTAGCTAAATATAATGATATTATGGAAATAATTTTACCTTCTCTTGGACCCGAAAGAAAATCAACCTATTCACCTTTTTTACCAATAAGTAGAAAGTCCGGTAAAGTTTTGCAAGTTCCAACCCTCGAAATTGATACTTCAACACATTCAATAGTTTATAAAGATGTTGACGGGCAAAAAGTTAAAACTTCAGTAACAGATGGGAATGTAAAACTACAATGGAAAGCCGATTGGGCAATGAGATGGTTCGCATTGTCTGTAGATTATGAAATGTATGGCAAAGACCTAATTCCATCTGCAAATTTAGCATCAAAAATATGCAGAGTGCTAGGGAGAAATGCGCCGTATCAGTTTTTTTATGAGTTATTCCTTGATGACCAAGGACAAAAAATTTCTAAATCAAAAGGTAACGGCCTGTCAGTTGAAGATTGGCTAAGATATGGATCAAAGGAATCTTTGAGCCTCTTTATGTTTCAAAAGCCAAAGACGGCAAAAAGGCTCTATTTTGATTCCATTCCAAGAGCTGTTGATGATTACCATAAGTTTTTAGAAGTGTATCACCAACAGAGCGAGGAGGATAAATATCAAAACCCTGTTTGGCACCTTCATCGAGCTCATCCTCCCAAGTCAGAATTACTTGTTTCTTTTTCTATGCTAATGAACTTAGCAGGAGCAACTGGATCAACAAGTATAGAAACACTTCTTTCATTCGTAAGAAAGTATGTTAACGAAGAAGGTGATCCTATGAACGCCACAATGCGTGGGGCTTTGCAAAATGCCATAAATTATTTTCATGATTTTCTTGAATCCAAGCTAGTTTTTAAGCAACCCTCAGCTAATGAGCGTATCCCTTTGGTTGAGCTAACAAAAAAACTAGAGGGATTACATAAAAGCTGGGATGCGAGTGAAATTCAGCAGATTATTTTAGATGTAGGTAAAACAAATGGATTTGAAAACAATCGAGATTGGTTCAAATTGATATATGAAGTTCTATTGGGAAGTCAAAGTGGTCCTAGGCTAGGCAGTTTTTTTGCTCTCCTAGGTAAAGAAAAAACAGTCGAAAAGTTGAATGAAGTGTTGCAATGAGGTGGAGACTTAGTATAAAAAAAATTTGGACCATCGCATTATTTATTTCTTTATTGAGCACTTTAGTCTTTGCTGATGAAAGAGAAATGGTACGTAGCACCATAAGCTCACAGATTGAGGCTTTCAAGGAAAATAATATTGAGAAAGCATATACATTTGCGGCGCCCAACATTCAAGCGCAGTTCTCAAACCCGGAAGTTTTTGGTTTGATGGTCAAGAACGGATATCCTATTATATGGAGGCCAAAGAGCTTTAAATTCACAAAATTTCAAGACCTTGGGAATAGATCTATTCAAAGAGTTTTATTCCAATCCTATGACGGCCGTCTGGAGACATATGACTATATCCTAGAAAAATATGATGATCTGTGGAAAATTGCAGGGGTTTTAACAATAAATTTAGCAGGTGAAACCTAGTAGTTATCTCGCAAAGGGATCTTTTTTTATTTCTAATTCTGTTTTTTCAAGCTTCTGTATTTGGTCTCTTAATTTAGCCGCTTCTTCAAACTCAAGATTTTCCGCAGCCTTTAGCATTTGTGATTTTAAATCCTCCAGATGACTGGATAGATTATGACCAATCCCAGGTGTTTTCTCCAAATCAGCCGTTACTCTAGCTTGGTCAGTGTCCCCTTTATATAGACCCTCCAATATATCGTTAACATTTTTCTCGATCGTTTTAGGTGTTATGCTGTTCTCAACGTTGTACTTTTTTTGTTTATCACGGCGTCTATCAGTTTCGTCTATTGCTTTCTTCATGCTTTTCGTTATTGTGTCGGCATACATTAGGACCTTTCCGTCAATATTTCTGGCGGCCCTTCCAATTGTTTGTATCAATGAGGTTTCAGAACGCAAAAATCCTTCCTTATCGGCATCTAATATTGCAACCAATCCACATTCTGGAATGTCTAAACCCTCTCTCAGAAGATTGATACCCACTAAAACATCAAAAGTGCCTATCCGTAAATCACGAAGAATTTCTAGTCTTTCTAAAGTATCTATATCAGAGTGCATGTATCTAACTCTAATGCCCTTCTCATGAAGATATTCGGTGAGATCTTCAGCCATTTTTTTTGTCAATACAGTGCAAAGAGTCCTAAGATTTCTCTCTGTTACTTTGCTAACCTCTACTATCAAATCATCTATTTGAGAGTCAGTAGGTCGAACCTCAATTTCGGGATCAATTAGACCGGTAGGTCTGATAATTTGCTCAGTGAAAACCCCCTGTGTTTGGTCTAATTCCCAAGCCCCAGGAGTAGCAGATACATAAATTGTATGGGGCCTCATAGCATCCCACTCTTCAAATTTTAATGGTCTATTATCGGTACATGAAGGAAGTCTAAAACCATACTCCGAAAGAGTACTTTTCCTTCTGAAATCTCCTTTAAACATTCCACCAAGCTGTGGTATGCTCACATGGCTTTCGTCTGCGAAAACAATTGCATTGTCGGGAATATATTCGAAAAGTGTAGGGGGTGGCTCTCCAGGTTTCCTACCTGTAAGATACCTTGAGTAATTCTCAATACCATTACACATGCCTGTTGCCTCGATCATCTCTAAGTCAAAGTTAGTTCTTTGTTCTAATCTTTGTGCCTCAAGAAGTTTATTTTCGTTATTGAGCTGTTTAAGTCTGATCACTAGCTCTGCTTTTATATTTTTTATTGCCTGCTGTAGAGTTGGTCTAGGTGTCACATAATGCGAATTTGCATAGATTTTTGCGTGAGATAGTTCCGCAAGCTTTTTTCCAGTTAACGGATCAAATTCAAAAATTTTTTCAAGCTCGTCACCAAAGAACAAAAAACGCCACGCTCGATCTTCTAAATGAGCAGGCCATACATCTAGCGTGTCACCACGAACTCGAAAGTTACCTCTTTGAAAATTTTTGTCATTTCTCCGATACTGTTGCTCAACCAAGTTTTTAACTACTTGCCTTTGATTAAAAGTACCTCCTTTATTTAAACTTTGTGTCATAGAGCTGTAAGTTTCAACGGAACCTATACCGTAAATACAAGACACGGATGCGACAATAACTACGTCTTTTCGTTCCAACAGGGATCTTGTCGCTGAGTGCCGCATTCTGTCAATTTGTTCATTTATTTGAGCTTCTTTTTCAATGTAAGTATCTGATCTTGGAACGTAAGCTTCTGGTTGATAGTAGTCGTAGTATGAAACAAAATATTCTACAGCATTATCTGGAAAAAATTTTTGAAATTCGCCAAAAAGTTGACCTGCCAAAGTTTTATTAGGAGCAAGAATAAGTGCAGGGCGTTGTGTAGCCTCGATAATTTTGGCCATTGTGAAAGTTTTTCCTGTGCCTGTGGCCCCCAGTAAAACTTGGTTCTTCTCGCCTTTCTTTAAACCTTCGACCAACTCAAAGATCGCAGTAGGCTGGTCACCTGCTGGTTTGAAATCCGATACAACACTTAAATCATTTTTTTCAATAGTCAACTCATTCATATCGCCCAAACTTTATATAAAATTTTTATAATTGCTGTGTAATTTTACTGTTAAAAAATGCTTTATTTAAATATAATATCTTTTATAAAATTTAAACTGTCTTTTGGGAATTTTATGGTAGTACGAATTTTTAAATCATCGAAGACTGCGATGCAGTCGGGAACCGGCAATGCAGACCAGTGGTTTCTAGAGTTTGAACAAAAGGATCATAAAGCAATCGATCCTGTTATGAGTTGGATTGGGTCAAGCGATACGACCAGTCAAATAAAATTAAAATTTGGAACGAAGGAAGAGGCAACTCAGTATGCTAAGAAAAACAATCTATTGTTTTTCATCGATGAGGGCTCTGAAAAAAAGATGAATATCAGAAAAAATGGTTATGGTGACAATTTCGATTACAACAGAAAAAGACCGTGGACCCATTAGTGGCGTTTTATCAATTAGTAAGCCGCGCAGCCAGCTACCCAACCAAATTTGATCAAATTTAAATTTACTACGAACCTTTCATATGATACCTATTGCACGATGTGGCCCCGTAGCTCAGCTGGATAGAGCAACTGACTTCTAATCAGTAGGTCGTACGTTCGAATCGTACCGGGGTCACCATATTTATTTTGACTAAAGAAAGTCGCTCAGTGGGTCACCCAGTATATTCTTTTATTTTTAAAAATGGTTTTATCTTACTGTGCTTAGCAATGCTAGGTTGGGCCGGCAATACGGTCGCAGGAAGGATGTCAACTGGTGAAATTTCGCCCATGGTTGTTGTGTTTTTACGATGGTTTATTATTTCAATTTTTCTAATCTTATTTTTAAATAAGAAATTAATTTTGTCTTTTAACTTAATTAGTGGGAAGCTCGTTTGGCTGTGCTTGATGGGCTCACTTGGGCTCACCGGGTTTAATGCATTGTTTTACATAGCTGCTCAGAATACAACAGCAATAAACTTAGGTATTATTCAAGGCATCATGCCCGCAATAATATTAGTTGGGTCAGTAATTATGTTCAAGGAGGCGGTTAACTTTACGAAGGTTGCTGGGCTGATAATAGCATTTTTCGGCGTCCTAGTAGTGGTAAGCCAAGGCGACTATGAGAGAGTAATTTTATTGTCTTTTAATTATGGAGATTTAGTGATGCTATGTGCCTGTTTCTTCTATTCTGGCTTTACCCTTGGATTGAAAAACAAACCGGTAATTGATCCTATTGTACTCATGACGTATTTCTCACTGAGTGCTTTGTTATTTTCTATTCCACTAATAATTACAGAATACTATCTAGGGCTCATTCAGGTTCCTGCTACAAGTACTGCTTGGCTTACTATACTTTACATAGCTTTTGTCCCTTCTTTTCTAGCTCAGATTTTTTTTATAAGAGGGGTTGAGCTGGTTGGAGCATCTAAAGCAGGGTTATTTATTAATTTTCTTCCTATCTTCGCAGCGATCCTAGGAGTGATTTTGCTAGGGGAGAAGTTGTTCGTTTATCATTTAATCTCATTATTCATTGTTTTGTTAGGTGTTTATCTTTTTATGGTAATAGGGGATAAAGAAAAAAATACATCGTATTAAAAAAATTGGACTTCAAAACTTTGTTGTGGCATCAGATATTATCCGAAACTACGCTCAAGCTATTGTGAAAAAATGCAACTGAATGAAAACAAATACTTTAGGGATATTTTAGAAGAAGCAAAAAACTCGGAGTTTGTTATCGCCAACGAACTCCAAAATCCAGACAGGCAAAAAGCATTCACTTTTTCTTTTGAGGATATATCACTTGATATAACTAGGCAGCTTATTTCCTCTGAGCAATTTGCTAAACTTAAAATGCTTGGAGAGGCTATAGACATTAAACATTCAAAAAAGAAGCTCTTTGAGGGTTCTTTTTTGAATGTTACTGAAAATAGGTTTGTAACCCATTTTCTTGAACGAAATTCAAACTTAGAAGTAGAAAAATCCAACAGGTATAAGTCTTTCATTTCCTTCCTAAAACAAAAGAAAATAAAGAATCTAATTAACGTAGGAATAGGGGGATCGGACCTTGGCATAAAAATGGTTTACCATGCACTAAAGCACGAAAGTAAGGGGCCTTCCCTAATTAACATATCGAATTTAGATTTCACAAACCTTGAAAACACTCTAGAAATGAAAGATATCAAAGAAACATTCTTTATCTTCAATTCCAAGTCGTTTTCTACAGAGGAAACATTAGTTAATCTAAGCTTTGTCAAAACTTTGCTCAATAATGAGGGCTTGGATCTCAATGATCATATGGTGGCAGTCACATCATTTCCAGAAAAAGCATTGGAAGCTGGTTTTAAAGAGCATGCAGTTTTTCACGTGCCTAATGGGGTAGGGGGTAGATTTTCAATGTGGTCGCATTTTGGTTTAGGCTTAGTTGCGTCTCTAGGTATAGATGTTTACGAACGACTTCTCGCAGGAGCCTATAAAATGGACAAGCATTTCTTGGAGGAAAAGCTTGAATTAAATTTACCCTACATTCTTGGCATAACAAGGATATGGAACAGAAATGTTCTAAATCTACAAAATCTCGCAATTGTTCCTTATGAGAATTGTCTAAAATTTTTTCCAACTTGGTTTCAGCAAGTGGAAATGGAGAGCAATGGGAAAAGCTTAGATGCTTTAGGTAACGAGTTAGAGTTACCTGCAGCACCTTTAGTTTTCGGGGAAATTGGAACGGAGTCTCAACACAGTTTTTTTCAGTTACTTCATCAAGGAATAGAAAAAATTCCAGTAGAGTTCTTAGTTCCAGCTGAGGGTAAGAATGTAGTTGGTAAAAATAAAAAAGATTTAGAACCCCATTCAAGGTTAGTTGTAAACGCTATTGCACAAGCAGAAGCCCTGATTACGGGAAAACAGACACATAGAGAAAAGTATAGAAATATGACAGGCAATAGGCCGTCTACCTTTATAAGCTGGGATAGAACCAATGCCGAGTCATTAGGGAAACTACTTTCTCTGTATGAAAATGCAACTATTGTATGTGGCTTGCTATGGGGAATTAATAGTTTTGATCAATGGGGTGTCGAACTAGGAAAAGAGATATCAAGAAATATTTATACTGGTCAAAATTTGGAAGACTTATCTTACAGTGCGAAGAAAATGTTGAAAGATATTTTATAGATATTAATCAATTTTTTTTATTCGGACTATTATTTTACTTAATTATAAATTTTTCTTCAAACTGATACTTGGTTGTTCGCCCTGGGCAAATGAATAGTAGGTCATGCTGATTATCTCATGTAAATAAAACTTTTGGCTTCTTTCATCTTAAGATGTTTGGTAGCCAGGTGGACGCCCAAGGAAAAAAAATCATCAAAGCTCCATAAATTATTCCAACTAGCGTGAATAATGGTATTTCTCGAAAAGCCTTGCCTGGATCTTCGCCTACTACTCCAGCAGACGTATAAATTCCTACACAAACAGGAGGTGTAATCATGCCAATTCCAGCAAATGCAACAAATACAACATAAAGGTGTAATAAGCTTTGATCAAAAGAGAGAGCAATAGCAGCAAAAATAGGAACAGTTAAATAGAAAACAGGAACTATTTCTATGAAAGTCCCCAAAAACAAACAAATTACAGCAAGCATGACCCAAAACAAGAGGGGACTAGCGCCCATTGAAGTAAAGAATTCAATTATTTTTTGGGGAGTTTGTGTATATGTCAATACGACGCTTAAAAATGTTGCTGTTGCTATAATCGAAAAAATAACGGCAGTGGTTATCGCTGTTTCTTTTAAACACAAAACTAGACCT
>CACELY010000042.1 GCA_902560505.1 uncultured Alphaproteobacteria bacterium | reverse complement strand
AATCAATAATCTAAGTGTAGATTTCCCTTCACGCAGAGGGCAAGTCTCAGCTGTAAATAAGGTCTCACTTGCGGTCGCTAAGGGTGAGGTCCTAGGTTTGGTAGGAGAAAGCGGTGCTGGCAAGTCAACTGTAGGCAATTCTGTTATAAATCTTTTAGAACCCCCCGGTATTATTTCAGGAGGTGAAATTATTTTTGATGGAACACGAATAGATCAATTATCTAACGAGGAGATGAGAAAGTTAAGAGGAACAAAAATAGGTACTATTTTTCAAGATCCTCAGACTTCATTAAACCCACTCATGACTATTGGCAAACAGTTATCAGAAACACTTATTGAAACTTTGAAAATTTCTGGAGCATCCGCTCGAGAGAAATCAATTGAGCTACTTGACTCAGTTGGCATCCCAGATCCTGAACCACGTTTAAACGCCTACCCTCATCAATTTTCCGGCGGAATGCGGCAACGAGTTGTTATTGCTCTTGCGTTGGCTGGTGACCCTGACTTAATAATTGCAGATGAACCTACTACTGCGTTAGATGTATCGATCCAAAAACAAATTTTGGATCTAATGAAATCGCTGTGTAAGCAGCGCAACTTAGGGGTTATAATTGTAACTCACGATATAGGAGTTATAGCAGAGATCGCTGATCGGGTCGCGGTAATGTATAACGGACAACTTGTTGAGCAGGGAGAAGTAACTCAGGTTCTTCAAAAGCCAAAACATGACTATACAAAAAGTTTAATATCTGCAGTACCCAGTGGAGATCAAAAGCTTCATCGGTTTACTGTTGTTGACTACATTGATGGATCAACAGAAAAAGTTACTCTCGAAAATGTAAGCGATCACTGGCTTTCAAGAAATAAACCCTCCAATACCCATAATATAGCTGTTTCCGTAAAAAATTTATCAATTGAATTTTCTATTCGGAAGGCTTTATTTCACAAAAATCGTATTTCATTAAAAGCTGTGGATGATGTATCGATTGAGATAAAGACAGGTGAAAGTTTTGGATTAGTAGGAGAGAGCGGGTCAGGAAAAAGCACTCTCGCCCGTCTAATTGCAGGATTATATACACCAAAATCAGGTGATATTGATATATTCGGCCATAACGTTTTGCAGAAAACCGAAAAAACTAAAACCTCTCTAATAAGAAGAAAAATGCAAATGATTTTTCAAGATCCATATTCTTCTCTAAATTCTAGGATGACCGTTGAAGATATAGTATCTGAACCAATTCGTTTTCATCGATCAACTAGAAATCAAAGTGAAACATCCGTAGTTGTACGAGATTTGATCTCTTTTGTTGGCATGCCAAGCACCTCTCTCAGAAAATACCCACATGAGTTTTCTGGTGGTCAGAGACAAAGGATTTCAATCGCTAGAGCACTTGCATCAAGACCAGAAATCCTTATTTGTGATGAGCCAACCTCAGCATTAGACGTCTCAGTGCAAGCTAACATATTAAATTTATTAAAAGATTTACAAGAGGAATTAAGTCTTACAATGCTATTTATCTCGCACGATTTACCTGTAATCAGACAAATGTGTGATCGAGTTGCCGTGATGCAAAATGGTCGAATATGTGAAATAGCAGAAACAGATACGCTGTTTGACCACCCGAATCATGAATATAGCAAACATCTTTTGGGCTTAATGCCCAGAATGGATTTATTTCGACTTTAAATGCAAATATTTTTTAGAGGATTTTTGAGCTTAATAAGAGGTAAAAAGGATATGTGGGTAAAGAGATTATCTGGTAAAATATCGACGTGATAACATAGGATTACAGAGGAATGTGACAGAGGGCCTATCCGCCATGATACAAGAATCTACAAAAGCCGCTCTTTCTATGAGTGGAGGAAAAAACAAACGTTTTATTTAAGTGATTTGGCTAGAGAGTATAAATATAAGGTAGAAAAATCGTTTATTGATTTTAATGGCCATCTAGCGGAATTTGGTTATTACTATTATGGTGTCAATGGGTTAAGGAAACTTTGTGAAGATAAAGGCTGCACTCCAAAGCTTTACGAAGAATTGGAGATTGGTCCCATTACCTTTCAAACAACAGTATCTTTTAAAAGGGAGGTTCGAGAGAACTCAATGATTATTGTAAATCCGAGAATTACTTCAATGTCAGAAGATTGCAAAAAGTGGTCTAGTCAATCTGATATTATGAATGAAACGCGGGAACTTTGCGCTTCAATCGTCAGTAATGGAGCATTCATGGACCACGTGAGCAGAAAGGTGGCCCCGCCTCCAAAAGAATTACAAGAAAAATGGAAATTATTATTAGAAATCGACTAAATAAATCTCCGATCTTTTACGTAAACTAATATTTAAAAAATAACAAAGTATACAAAATATTTTAATACAGAGAGCCGTCTTCCCAGACATAGTTGCGTAAAATATAAAACACTTGCGGGTGAAAAATTATTCTTGAATAATCTTAATAAATAATCAATTGGTATGGGCATTGGGAAGATAAACAGGAATCTTCGCCCCTGTTTGTTTATATAGTGCGTTTGTAATCGGAAAGGAAAAAGCAGATGAATATTTTGCCTGAAATTAATGTGAATTCTAAATACCTAGAAGAGATTTATAAAGATCTGCATTCTCACCCCGAGCTCGGTTTTGAAGAAGAGAGGACATCAAAAATTGTTCAAGAGAAATTGAAGGAATACGGAGTAGACGAAATACATACAGAGATCGGGAAAACTGGTGTGGTAGGTATCATTAGAGGTCATGATGGAGTAGGAAATAGGAGAATAGGCTTAAGAGCTGATATGGATGCTCTTCCAATTCAAGAAGATACTGGCCTTTCTTATGCATCAAGAGTTGATGGGAAAATGCACGCATGTGGTCATGATGCACACACAACCATGCTTTTAGGAGCGGCCAAGTATTTAGCTAAGACCAGAAATTTCAGTGGAACAGCCGTTTTAATATTCCAACCAGCGGAGGAGGGTCAGGGTGGTGCAACAAAAATGCTCGATGATGGATTATTCAAAAAATTTCCATGTGATGAGATTTATGGCATACATAACGACCCTATTGGAAAAAATGGAGAGATAGGTATTTGTAAAGGTAAAGCTATGGCGGGTGCAGCCATATTTGATATTGATATCGATGGAATAGGTAGTCACGCTGCAATGCCTCATCAATCAAAAGATCCGATCATTATTGCACATGAACTTATTACCCAACTTCAAAGCATTTTAAGCAGAAATGTCCCTCCTTTAGAAACAATAGTGCTATCAGTAACAAAAATTCATGCAGGATCTGCGTTTAACGTGATACCCAATAACTGTGCTATTGCTGGGACTATTAGATATTTCTCAGATGAAGTATATGAAATGGTTGAAGAGCGTTTTAAAAATATATGTAAGGGTTTAGAACTAAGTAATGGAGTAAAAATCGATCTCAACATCAAAAAGCTTTTTGATGTTTTAGTTAACGATGATGAAATATCGGATTATTATATGGATGCTGCTGAAAAAATTGTTGGACAAAAAAATATTAAGAGAAATCGACTACCAGCTACTGGCTCTGAAGATTTTGCCGATATGCTACGGTATGTTAAGGGTGCATATTGCTTCATTAGCCATTCTGGGAAAGCGCCTCTTCATAGTCCTCACTTTACTCTCGATACGAGCATACTTCCAATTGGGGCGTCAGTGTTAGCCAAAGTAGTTGAAGACAGATTAGTAAAAAGCTAAATAGCAAACCGAGCTTCTGAGAAGTGTAGTTTGAGGAGACTAGGTAGAAAGATCTTGAATATATTGATCTATGAGAAAATCATTCCATAATAAGTCATCAGAAATTTATAATAATTTGATAGACTGAGTAAATGTCAGAGCTTCTACAATTAAAACTTGAAGATGCATCATTGGATGAAATTGCAGAGATAGCATTAAAGGCAATTGGGCAAAATGCTTCAGCAAAAAAAAACATAGATGTTAAAGATGTTTCTGGAAATAGCGGAGCTAAAACGTATGTCTGTTCTCTCCACAAGGTTCCAAAGTGCATAGTCAAAGTTAGCAGTTCTAAAAGCATTATGAGTTCACAACCAATAACGCAAAAGAGAGTGTCTCTCGCTACCGAAGTTCTTCGACATCAAAAACTTGCTCCCCCAATTATATTGAAAGGAACTGACTTTCATATTGAGCGCTCAGCTGGAATTTCTGTAATGAAGGATTTCTTTCATTTTAATGAAGAGTTAGCACCTCCTGATAAGATAGCTGAAGTTTTAGCAAAATTGCACTCAGCACCAACTAAATGGTATGATGACTTGAGAGTTGAATTTTTAGATGGAGATAAATTTTTGTCTTCAGCATTACATTCGGTTCCACCTCACGCTCCATTTTGGTGTCTGCCATGGTCCGGGATTGATACAAAAATGCCAGTACTTGGAGTAGGCAACCCAGATCCGAGAATTGCAAAAAGAATTTTTGACCTTGGTGTAAAAACTGGAGTTTATGAAAAAGTGATACAGTGTGATGCCTTTTCACCTGTTTCGGAAGCCGCAAGACGTCAGGTGGTCGTTCATAATGATTTCAAGCCAGATAACATATTATATAATCCTGAATCCAAAGAGCTTACGGTAATAGACTATGATCTGGTTCAAGTCGGAGCGGCAGTTATGGATTTTGGATTGCCATATATGATGTGGCTAGGGTCGAGGTTTACAGATTTTAAATATAGACGAGATTTTATAAAATCATATCTTCATCATTCTAGCCTTCCAACAGACGAAAAGAGTGTTAGAGCTATGATGCTTGATTGTGAAATAAATACTATCGTGGCATTTCCTGGACTATTAGCAAATATTTATGATGCTGAAATCCCACTGCTTCGTGGGGTTGATCACCCTACAGCTAAATCAGGATATATAGCCCGTTCTTCTAAAGCTTCTCCTACAGGATTGGAACTGATAGACCTTCTGGCTGACGCTGTTTTAAAAATTAAATCAAACGCAGATTTAATCACTTCGAGCCTTGAGCAAGGGCTAGTGGTAACAATTTTCAAGAATAAGGGCTTGGGGTCAAATTTGCTTTATTCTTGGCTTAAAGAAATGCAAGAAAATAATATGCTCCGGCTTTTTGGCATAGCGGAGACTGATGGAGGTGAACTATTTGTTTCAGATCACGCCAGAAAGAAAAAATAGACAATTATGTTTTCCATTGTAAATTAAAAATGATATCAAAATTCAACTGACTTATTTCTTCGCCGATACGTAATTGAGGCATGCCTTATAGGTAATTTTTTTTTCATTTTGTCGTTGTTCACATAGTTTAATGATTTCATCTTTTATCATTGCGATTTTTTCGCTTGATAAATTTTCTTCTGATAAAATTCTTGCTCTCGGACCAATCCCCATTAGAAGTTCAGCATCTTGCTCGGTGCTATCTTTCGTTGAGATAGAAGTATAAACCTTATCAACATTTATATTTTTAAATCCAGCCGATTCTAAGACTTCGTTAATATATTCAGGGTCACTGAATGCAAAGGGACCTGGGTCATTTGTTACCTCTGGAAGAACTTTCTGAGTATATTTAGTGATAATATCCATACCTTCAATTATAAACTCATTCTCCATCATATTTGTCCAACACACAAAATTTAGAGAACCACTTGTCTTCAAAGAACCATAAATATTTTTGAAGGCTTCCAAGGGGTTTTCAAAAAACATTACACCAAATCGAGATATAACTTTATCAAAGTACTTTTCATCAAAAGAAAAATTCTGAGCATCACAATGCACAAATGTCATTGTATCAATATCTGAAAATTTACTTTTTGCATGATTAAGCAAAGTGTGAGAAATATCTGCTCCAACGACATGTCCACCATCAGCCAATAATTTTGACACACGAAAAGTTGTATCACCACCTCCGCAACCGATATCTAAAACTTTATCAGATGCCTTTATCTTTGCTCTCGAAAAAAGTTCTTCAGTTAGTATTGATAATCTTTCATTTAATGCATCCTCATTTTTGACCCACTTGGGTCCAGACTTTTCATTCCAGTATTCGGATTGTTCTACGTTGATAATGTTTTGTTTCATATCGTTTCCTGCCTTTAAAGTTTCTGAATCCAGATATAACTATCTGCTTCCAGAGTGGAAATAACTGTAAGTGGCTCACAGTCTTTTTCAACTTCTTTAGGTTGTAATCCAACCCATTTTCTCACTTCACCTGATCTGAAACAAAACTCACTATTATGATAAGGACATAAAATAGTTCCCTCACCTGTTATCTGACCTATGTCCAATGGTAAATTCATGTGGGGACATATATTCTCAATAGCAAAGATGCCTTCCTGATTTATAAGAAGAAATTCTTTTCCATCATATTCAAACTTTTTCTTTTCTCCGACATCCAGCTCACTAATGGGCAAAGTCCTTATCCAAGTATTGCCATCAATCTCTTTTATTTTTATATCAGAGTGGTCTATTAGCTTATCTTTATTTAGACTGCTAACCTCATGCAGGGTGATTAAATTACTAGATCCCCTTAATTTTAATCGCACAAAATTTCTTACATCAACAGCATCTTTAATTCTTTCATAAGCGACATCGGAAATAAGAAAACGTGTTCCCGCCTCTTTATTTATAGCTTCAATTCTACTGGCAATGTTTACAGTGTCTCCAATTATGGTAAATTTTTTGTCTTCGCCAAAACCAACAGAACCTAGAATGGCTTCACCATAATGAACACCTATTCGTATATCAAAATCTCTACCGTAAGCTTGAGACAGATAATCCTTAAATTCGTCCATAGCTTGTAGCATTTCTAATGCTGTATTTGCTGCTCTGAGTGTCTGTTGTCTTGAGTCTTTGAGACCAAAGATAGCCAAAATTGCATCACCAATATAATTATTTATCTCTCCACCATTTTTAATAATGATTTCGCGCATTATAGAGATGTATCTATTTAAAATGAATATCACATCATAAGCGGCAAGCGCCTCAGAAAAAGGGGTAAAACCCTTTATATCGCAAAACATCACCGTCAAATTTCTTATAGTACCAACAGACTCTAGTTTCGTATCGGACAATTTATTTGAATTACTCAAATCCCTCTTGTCGAGGAGAAGTCTTCTGTACGAAACAGTTCCACTTATTGTGGTTTGGCAGGCAAGTCTTATATTTTCCGGAAAGGAAAGCTTATTCGATAGCTTTTTCTCAGCATCAGACCTAGGAGAACAATTTTCTAATCCTTCTGTAATTTCAACTCTGCAAGTCGAGCATTTTCCAGTACCTCCGCAAGCACTTAAGTGAGATATATTATTTCTTATTGATGCTGTGAGTATTGTTTCATTTACACCTACCTCTATTTTTTTCTTGTCAGGTTGTACTAGTGCAGAAAAGAAATCTCCATCATTAAGACTTTCTACTGGTTTATTATGACTTCCATCACAGAAAGGTCTGTTTTTTGTTTTTTTACATGTGCAGAAATATTTCGTTTCTGATTTTTCTGCTACATATTTTAAGGGTGTGAATTCACTGCCCGCATGACTGCCATCACAGAAAGGCTGGTTTTTACTCTTTCCACAACTACACCAAAAGTAGCTTTTATCTTTCTCAACGTCATGAGGTATAGGTGTGAACTGCACGGTTTTTTCATCATCGAGGATTGTCTCTAATTTATCATGGCTTCCATCACAGAAAGGTTTGTTTTGCGTTTTTTTGCATGTACAGAAATATTTCGTTTCTGTTTTTTCTGCTACATATTCTAAGGGTATGAATTCACTCCCCGCATGACTGCCATCACAAAAAGGCTGGTTCCTACTTCTTCCACAACTACACCAAAAGTAGCTTTTATCTTTCTGAACGTCATGAGGTATGGGTTTAAATTTCATTATTTCTTAATCCTTAGATCCTGCCTAATCTCTTTTTACCCTTTTGACAACAATTCTATAATGGGAAGCGAATGCTTTTTTTTCAGAATTAACAATTAGATACTTTTTCTGTTCAGTATCAATTGAAAAGCGTACTGTTGTTCCTAAAAATTTACGATATTCCACATCGTCCCTGATAGTTAGCGTGTAGCGACCTGGGGTTAACCTTTTCTTAATAATCTGATTTTCTCCTAACATCCCCAATACTTTACCATTCAAAATAACTGTGAAACGGCCAAACATGCCAGGTATTCCAGTGGAACGACCAAGTACAAGAGTACCGTGATCAGAGGCTTTGGAAGCAACATTTAAATATTGGGGCGAGGCTCCAACATCATTAGAAATAAAAATGAACACCAGAGTAAATATTTGAAACAGCCTTACCATTTCTTTGATATAGTTTTCTGTAAAAAAAGAACCACGTCACTAGTTGCTTTACAGTTAATAAAGCCAATTTAAGCTAATTCCCAAGAATAACTTTTTAGTAATTCGTTTTTCAATTTTTTTTACCCATGCCCCTATTTAAATTAGGCAAGATTAGATTGAAATATTACTTCTTGGATAGTCCGCTGGGATCATATTGATCAGAAATAGCTTCGGGTAGATGTCTGCTGCCGGATGGATCGTCGAAGAAATTGAAGAAAGCCAGAATTATAACCAGAATAATGAAAATGTAGGCAACCCACTTCATGAAACTTAAAAACATTCCATATGCCTCTTGCGCTTGTTTTAAAGCGGCCTCTTTAACGTCTTTGTCATCCATAATATCTCCAAACCTAAAAATCCCGTGGGAATCGAAAGTGGCCTATCCCATAACGAAAAAAGTTTTTTTTGTCTTAATTTGACTTCTTTTTTTTATTTATTCTCACTCGCCCTAGATTTTTTTGGTTTCTAAATCCAATATTGAGAATCTGCGCGGTTGTGAGCAAAGATATCAAAAATAAAAGCATACTAAGGCAAATAAGATTCTATTTTGCTTTGACAAGGAAAAAATTTATGTGAAAAAAATGGTAGATTGTGCCGTTAGAAATATTTCGTCTAATGAAGAAAAATTATAGACGCTAATTACAACTATTCCTTCGTTTCGTTATTTAATTCGTCATTTTAGCTTTTTTGTAGTAATACCTTAAACAGAGTTCATTGTCGCTTGATCGATAGGAAACAATATTTATTAATTCCCACCCAGCATTTCCTAGATGAGCCAAATCATCATGCTCCAATTTATTTGGAAATCCATCCTCTATTTGACTTTCATCAAACTTGAAGTCCTTTACATAATATTCCCACTGCATA
>CACELY010000041.1 GCA_902560505.1 uncultured Alphaproteobacteria bacterium | reverse complement strand
CTTTGCCCCCTAAGCTAGTTTCTAAATGAATCTATTAATTCACCATCAAATACTAGAGTATCATGAATACCAAAGTCGTGCTGTTCTCTCCACTTATTTGCCATTCCTTTTATAACATCCGCATGCTCCTTTGATTTTAAAATAGAAAAAATCAACAACGATTCTGGAGTCGCACGTACCCAATGTATCTCCTGTATCCCTTCAACTTCGATTGCTTGCATAAATTCTTTGTGGCTTGCAATGTACTTGTCACATTCTGTTTTGGACTTAAAGTTAAAAATATCTGTTCTTGTAATGCTCAATTTATTTTTCGCTTTCTCTTAGGCACTCTATCGCATCCTCAAGTCTATCATCACCCCAAAAAATCTCATTTTCCACAGTAAATGATGGAGCTCCAAAAATCCCCTTAGTTAAAGCTTCCTTTGTATTAGCATTATATTCATTCGCAATCACTTGTTGTTGCGATTTTTCTAAGACTTGCACCAAGTTTTTTTCGAGGTTTTTAAATGTCTCTTCCAAATTCCGTTCAGAGCCAGCTTCCTTACCTTCTAAAAACCAAACTTTATACGTTTCTCTGAAATATTCTAAATACCAACCTTCTTTATTCGCTACCAAACCAATTTTATTAGCTAAATCGAATTCTTGTAATGGGTATGGAACTGGAGTTTTAGGTACTGGTAAACCGTATTTCTTTGCTCGCCTTTCAATATCCCGCCACATGTATCTTGTTTTTTCCTCCTTTTCTGGAGGAAAGGGAATATTATTTTGGGCTTTCATTATATTTCTTATACTAAAAGGCTTAATAAGAAGTTTTAAGTTCTTAGTTTTTCTTACCTCCTCTAGTCTTAACGCCGTAAGATAAGTGTATGTGCTTCCAATAGATAGCCAAGCGGTTAATGTTCTTGAAAATTTACTATCCACTTCACTCAATATATCCCCTGTTGTAATTTGATGGATAAGTCTTTCTAACCCACTCACAAATTTTTGGATGATTGTCTACATTTTTGAAGATTTTCGTTATTTTTGGATAATTCACAAAATACGGCTGAGGTATTCCTGCAACCAAGTCTGAGGCAAGCCAACCAATACCTCTCCATATAGCAATATCCGCAATAGTCATTTCTTTTCCCACTATCCAAGTTTGATTTACAGAAATATTATCCTCTAACATATCCAGTTTTCTTTTTAATTCTCCTTCAGCTAATATCCTACGATGCTGAATTTTTTCATCTTCTGTTAACGGACTGTTCGATGGTATGTAAACCAAGTTAGTTAAATCAGTAACGAAATCGATGAATTGATCAATTAAAGCACAGCTAATACTGTCCTCTGATGGGTATAGCCCAGATAATTTTCCGCAAAATCTTGCAATTGCTCCAGTCTGAGCAATTGGTACACCATCTACAACTAGGCACGGTATTTGATGGAAAGGCAGCTTTGTACCATCTTTTAAAAAGCCGGTTTCTTTAGCAGAACGAAACTCCTCGAGTGTAATTCGTTTATCATCGAAACTGATATCACCGATAAACAAAGGTATTCTTGCTAACTCTATTCTCCAAAAAGGATTATCCAAATATATCAGAGTTAAATTCATTTCATACTCCAACGATTAGTCCTAAATACGAACCTAAACAACTTTACCTTAAATTTAATAAGTGACAAACTTAAATAAAAAAAGGAACAAAAATTGGATAAGAACCTAAGAGTACAAGTGCTTGAGACTTATAACCGCTATGTGAATGCAATTGTTGAAACCGATATGGAAACCATTAACAACTGTGTCGCTTATCCTCTAGCAAATGTTGGAGAAGATTCAGTGACAATGTTAGATAAATTTCCAATTGATCCAAGAGAGTGGAAAAAGAAAACTGGATGGGCAACAAGCAATGCTTTTGAAATAGATGTTGTTGCTGTTTCCGAGAAGAAAGCTCATATTCTAATGCGTAACTGTAGAAGACTAAGAGACGATGGTACTCTTATTGAGGAGGCAACTGGATTTTACGCTTTTAGAAATACAAAAGAAGGTTGGAAGATGTATGCTTTCTCAGATATTACCTTCCTAGCTTAAAAATAAATTTGTTTTTAGGCGCTCTAAGAGTCTCCGGTAAAAAAATATTTAAATGCTTTTGTATCATTAAATAAAAATTTCTCTTCAAACTTAAAACCTAATTTTTCTAGAATTCGGATAGAACCATAATTCTGTTCAGCAGTCAGTCCGAGTACTTTCTCTAATCCTAATTCTGAAAAGCCATATTCAAGTACCACTTTTGCAGCTTCGAACCCCAAACCTTTCCCCCAGCTATCTTTAGAGTAGCGATAACCAAAATCAATTCCATACGGTTCATTTAGAAAGCCACACATACCAATAAGTTTTCTGTTTTCTTTTAATCGAACTGCATATCTTCCATAGCCATGTGTTTGATACTGTCGAATATTCATTTCTACATATTCACCAGCCTCTACTATAGAAAGTACTTTCCCATCAATAAAGCGTCTGACGTCAGCATCACTCTCTATCTTAGCCCAATCTGGAATATCACTATCTTTGAAGTGTTCGATGATTAGTCGGTTTGTTTGGAGAAGCATAAATTAAAAATCCCACAGAGAATTATTTATGTCTAGTCTTTAGTAGATGCGCAGTGACTAGACTTTAGAAATGTGTTGTGAGATGATAAGATATAAAAACATCTGACGATTTTTAAAATTAGAAGGTTTACTTAGTTCTTCCTTAACTAAAGCCTAACCTTTTTTCTATATTATTGTGCAGAACAGAAAGGACTTTGAAGATGAGTAAGCATACTGGTGGATGTCACTGTGGTAAGGTATCTATTAAATCTGACTTAGAACCAATGCTCGTAGGTAAATGTAACTGTGGACGGTGCCGAAAGCTTACCGGTGCTGTAGCAGTAGCAGCAATGTTTGGAGAAGATGAAGTTGAGATTCAAGGCGAAACAAGCGTATACGAGTACACTGGTGGAAGTGGTATGGCAGTTAAAAGTAATTTTTGTTCCACATGCGGTTGTAGGATTTTTGGGAAAGCGGACTCTTTTCCTGGAATGATAATGATACCTATTGGCGCGCTTGATAAGTCTCTGGAATTAAAACCGAAGAGTGAAATATTCAATAATTACAAATTACCGTGGCTAAAAGACGATGGATGTATTCAAGAAAGATTTGAAGAATCAGCAGTTGAAGAAAGATTGATGATGCTACTTGAAACACTCGAAAACCGTTGATTATCCATCGATACTAACTGAGCTAGTACAGAAGCTCGATTTTTATACCTTTTGCTCATAGCAGATTTAGAGTTTCTTAGTGATGAACATATGTAGAAATGGTGTGTATAGAAATTTAGAGAAGGTAGCTTGATATGGGAAAGAAATTTGAACTGTTGATGAAAATTAATACCTCTATTGAAAAAGGTGAAATTCCTAATTTAGATGATATATTTCATGCTGATTACCTTTATTTAAAAGATAATAAACTTGTTAATCGAGATGAACATCTAGAGTTCATGAGAAAAGAATTTACAAGAAAAATCACTGTTATTAATCCGCAATTTTTGTATGAAGACAAAGATATAATGACATATAGTTACCACATTAAAGTTCGTGAAAACAGCTATCGAGTTATTCAAGTTCAAATGTGGAAAGACGGAAAAATTTGGAGAGAAATGAGTAATGCAGTCGAAATTTAAGAAGGCTAATATTCACTTGAGATTTTCCAAATAAGAATGCATTACTTTGACGTTTACTCGTGGAGCGTCAATTTGAGTTGCCAACGTTGCAAAAAACTGATCACCACCATTTGAAGAAAGTCTGTCAATTATAGTTTGCTCATCTACCGCAAACCAATGGCAGAAAAAGAAATCTCCACGTCCATAAAACATTTGGTAAAGCAATGCATAATCTGATACCTCAAAGTTGTCATTAAAATCTCCCTCGACTAGTGCTCTATCTTTTAAGAGCTTAAAGAAGCTTTGTTTTAATTCGATACTTTCATTGCCGAACCAATCTGAATTCTTTTTTCGATGACTATTTACTTCTCGAAACTCTTTTCTTACCTTTGCAGAATGAAACGTGTGAGTTGCGATATAGTGCTTAAGCTTTGGTTTTTTTTCACTCATTTTCAACTACTCCTGAATATGTGAATGAATTTTAAACATACAACATTTGAACTTTTTGATAAAATAAAAGTCGATCAATAAGGGTATTTGGAAGTGTTTTCTACCATCGCATTTTTTGTGAATCTGAAACGACTCTGTGACTCTTTTGTGACTCATCGTAGCAAACGCCTTCAATAAAATAAAGCGATTATCGAAAATGTGACTCAAATGTGACTCTTAAAAAAAGCACTTAAAAACGACTAAGCGCTTGTTTTATAAAAATTTTATTAAAAACTGTAGCGCGAAAAAATCAGCGCTTTGAAAATTGAAAAGATCTTCTAGCTTTGGGCTTTCCATATTTTTTACGCTCAACAACTCTACTGTCTCTGGTTAGGAATCCTGCGGCTTTTAAAGCTCCCCGTAATTCTCCATCAAACACAGTAAGAGCTTTTGATAATCCGTGTCTCACAGCGCCTGCTTGTCCGGAAAGGCCTCCCCCTTTTACAGTGGCCATTACATCAAATTGGTTTTCTACACTAGTAACCAAAAATGCTTGTTGAATAACCATTTGCAAGGTTGGGCGAGCAAAATATTCATTAACAGGTTTTTTATTAACCGTTATTTTACCGCTACCTTTCTTTATCCATACTCTAGCAACGGCATCTTTCCTTTTCCCAGTGGAATAAGCTCTTCCTAGGCTATCAAGCTTTGGCTCTTCATTATTTTTACTATCTGCCTTGCTTACTACTTCCTCAACTTCAGCCATTATCTAACTCTCCTAGTATTTTTTTCATTAATATCCTTGATATTAAATAACTCTGGGCCTTGACCTTCGTGGGGATGGCTTTCCCCTTTGTAAATTCTTAAATTTGTCATTTGCTTTCTTGATAGAGGACCACCCGGCAGCATGCGTTTTACCGCTTTTTCAATAATTCTTTCGGGAAACTGACCGTCTAACATATCACTAGCTACTCTAGATTTAATTCCGCCTGGATAACCTGTGTGCCAGTAATACGTTTTAGTATTTCTTTTATTTCCGGTTAAATGTACCTTCTCAGCGTTTATTATTATTACGTTATCACCCATATCCATATGAGGGGTATATGTTGGCTTTTCTTTTCCTCTTAGGATAGTTGCAACCTTAGCGGCCAAGCGTCCTAAAACTACGCCATCAGCATCTATTAATATCCATTTTTTCTGTATCTCTGAGGGCTTTATTGAAAAAGTTTTCATAAATTTATCCTAAAATCGTATAATCTTTTAACCCATTAATTTCCTAGGTCAATAGCAAAGTGTCATGTTTGTCTTTATTTTTAGCATAATCACTTATTTACAGGTCTAGCATAAGTCATCATTGCCTGTGCAACACTATTCTCTAGAGTTCCGGAATATATTGTTACCTCTCCTACTACTAACTTTTGTCCAAATTTCAATATAGTAGCTTTAGCAAATAAATCGCAAACGCTGGGTCTTTTAAAAAAGTTTATTGAACAATTTACTGTGACTGACATAGGGTCAGGATCTTTAAAAAGAATCGCCGCATAAAACGCACAATCTGCTATTTCAAACATCACCGGTCCCGAGATAGTATTTCCCGGTCTTAAATCTTGTTCGATGGGACTTAACTTCACAAGCGAGTGTCCATCGTCTATTTCCAAAAATTCAAACCTTGAGGCTTTTTGAAAAAAAACTTTGTCAAAATATGCTGTTAAATCTTCAACGCTTTTCATTTTTGTTCATTTTTCATTATTTTATATATATCATTGATTATACTCTTAAAAATGTTTAAAAAAATACTAGATAATAGCGGAAAATAAAAATGGACGAAATTTTATTAAGATCAGATCAAAATGAAATAGCAATATTAACATTAAATTCGCCAAAAAACTTAAATGCTCTTTCAGAGGCCATGCTAGAGGCCCTCAAGTTAAACTTGGAAGAGATTGAAAAATCTAAAAAGATTAAGTCAGTAATTATCAAAGCATCAGGAAGAGCTTTCTGCCCAGGTCATGACCTTAAGGAAATGCAGGAAAATAGAGATCTTGAAAACGATGGAGGCAAAGCTTACTTTGAAAAATTATTGGCAAAATGCACTCATGTTATGAAGCTCATTCGAAATTTACCACAACCTGTAATAGCTGAGGTGCAAGGAGTAGCTGCAGCTGCTGGTTGTCAATTAGTAGCGACATGTGACATTGCCGTTGCATCAGAAGAAGCATCGTTTGGGGTAAATGGAGTGGACATAGGGCTTTTCTGCTCAACTCCAATGGTTGCTCTTTCTAGAAACATCACCAGAAAAAAAGCATTCGAAATGCTCACTACTGGAGATTTCTTAGATCCATTCCAAGCAGAAGAATTAGGACTAATCAACAAAGTGGCTAACAGTAAAGATCTAGGAAATTGTTCCCTAGAAATAGCCGAAAAGATCGCATCTAAACTCTCGCTAGCAGTTAAGATCGGGAAAAAGGCATTCTATAAACAAGCCGAAATGGAAATAGATCATGCCTATTCCTATGCGTCAAGTGTCATAGTCGAAAATTTGCTGTATAAAGAAACTAATCAGGGAATGAACGATTTTCTTAACAAAAAGAGTTGATTAGATCTAAGTATATAATGTTGAGGATTAAATTTTTTGGCTTACTGGATAGTAGGTTTTAAAAAATAAATTAATATAGGCAAGTATAAAGAGAATGGCGGTAAATTGATGTAAGCTGGCTAGTGAGAGAGGTGCGCTGTACAAAACGGTTATAATTCCTAGAAACATCTGGACTACGACGATAATCATTAAATAATTAGTGGCAACTCGTATTTTGAAATAAGGGTTTCTTCTATTAACCCACCAAACAATACTTACCACAATAAAAAGTAAATAAGCGGTTAATCTATGGTTAAACTGAACAAGACCGGAGTTTTCAAAAAAATTGATTATAAAAGGGTCATACTCGAACAAATCGACAGGTATCCAGTTTCCATTCATTAAAGGCCAATCATTGTAAGATCTTCCAGCATCGATACCTGCTACTAGTGCTCCCAGAGCTAGCTGGACATAGCATAGTACACCTAGTCCTGCTAAAATATTTACAGAAAATTTATTCCGGTATCTTCTAGACTCAAATATCTTTGCTGAGTTTTCAGAGTGAAACAAAATAGCCCAAAATATCAGAGCAAGGATTATAAACGCCATAGTTAAGTGGATAGCCAATCTATATGAAAAAACATCTACTACTTGTCCATCTAATCCGGAAGATACCATCCACCATCCCAAAAATGCCTGCAAAGCACCGAGTAACCCTATACCAAAAAAATAAAGAGCCCATCTTTCGGGAATTTGCCTCATTATCCATAAGATAAGGAATCCTACAAACCAAACAAGTCCTATAAACCTCGCTAACTGTCTATGGCCCCACTCCCACCAATAGATAAATTTAAATTCATCCATGGTGATATCGAAATTAACTAATTTAAATTCTGGAATGTTTTTGTACTTTTCAAACTCAACAATCCATTCTTCGGAGTTAAAAGGAGGGATCATTCCTGTTACAGGTTTCCACTCAACTATAGATAGCCCAGAGTCCGTTAAACGAGTCCAACCCCCTACTAATATAAGACTTATTAGAGATACCAATAGTGTCCAAAGCCAGATGCTTAACCAAGACGATTGTTCAATTGAGACGATTTCGATTGAACTCGCTTTGGTATTATCTGATCTTTCGTCTATCTCCTCGAATAATTTTCTATTTTTAGTCATAAATCAAATTCTTGTATTTCTTATGCTTATAAATTAGATCAAAAACACTGAAAAGAAAATATCTCAATGAAAACTAGTTCTTTTTAATAAGAGCCTTTAAAACTCCATGAAATATTTTAACGTCTTCTTTGTTCAATTCTAGGCCATAAATCAGTTTTCTTAACCTAGTCTTCATTCTTTTCTTTTTACCTTCTGGATGAAAAAAATTTTTTGTATCCAATTCTGTTTCTAATCTCGTAGCAAAAGCTTGCATTTCTTCATAATTAGCTTTTGATATTGGTACATTATTATGAGAAGATTTAGCATTTTTTTTGAGAGAACAAACATTTAATTGATATGATATCAACAAAACACTCTGAGCAAGGTTTAGCGAACTAAAAATAGGGTTGGACGGTATTCTAATAAGCTTTTTAGCCAAGAATAAATCTTCGTTGGATAGGCCTGCTCTTTCACCACCAAACAGAATGCCCACTTTAAATCCACTGATACAACTTTGAAAAATACTATCGCATCCCATTATTGGGTCTATCACATCCTTATACTTATATCTATCGCGAGCACTGGTCGCTAAAACTTCATTTAGATCCTTGCAAGCATCCGCTAAATTTTCAAACACTTGAGCCTGATCGAGAACCCTACCTGCACCAGCGGCCATTGCTAAGGCTCTATCGGAGAGATGATTTTCTCTAGGCCTTACTAGTCTCAAGTTTAAGAAACCAAAATTCAGCATCGCTCTCGCTGCTGCACCAATATTTTCTGCCATTTGAGGTTTCACCAGTATGAAGACTGGATTGAGCTTTTGCATTGAATTTTCCACATTTAAGACTAACGAATATTTCTTAAATATTGAAGAAAAAACAGTTGAACACCGATTAAGATTCCCATAAACCTTAACCACGTAGCATTTTAAAGTTTAAATTAACAGAGTAGATCAATGTCTAAAATAAAAGTAGAAAACACCGTTGTTGAAATGGATGGCGACGAAATGACCCGGATTATATGGGATTTTATAAAAAATAAATTGATACTTCCTTACTTGGACATTCCCTTGGAATATTATGACCTAGGTATAGAGGAAAGAGATCGAACAGATGACAATGTTACAATTCAAGCAGCCAACGCAACTCTTAAGCACGGAGTTGCTGTAAAATGTGCAACCATTACACCAGACGAAGCAAGAGTTGAAGAGTTTAATTTAAAGAAAATGTGGAAATCTCCTAATGGAACTATCAGGAATATTTTAGGGGGTGTAGTCTTCAGAGCACCAATAATTTGCAACAACGTACCCCGCTTGGTACCCGGTTGGACGAAGCCAATAATTGTTGGCAGACATGCTTACGGTGACCAATACAGAGCCACCGATTTTAAGTTTCCTGGAAAAGGGAAATTAATTATGAA
>CACELY010000040.1 GCA_902560505.1 uncultured Alphaproteobacteria bacterium | reverse complement strand
GATCAAGCTTATGTCGACGCTACATTTGAAAATGTATCTAAGACTTATTTACGGACTCAACTTACAAATAGTATGGGCGTTTCGATAATAACTGCGGAGCATATTTTAGCTGCTTTTGCAGGCCTAGGAATTCATAATGCATTGATTGAATTGAACGAAGCAGAGGTTCCCATATTCGATGGATCCTCAAGAATATTTGTAAAAGCGATGCTCGAAGCAGGAGTAGCAGAGCTAGAGAAAAAGACTAAATTATACAAAGTGGTAAAAAGTATTCGAGTAGGAAACTCAGATGCTTGGGCAGAATTAAGACCTGCGAATACGTTCTCAATAGACTTTGAAATGAACTGGCCTGGCACTGCACTTAACAGACAAAGCCTTGATATGCCTATTGTAAATGGAGCATTCGTAAGAGAAATCTGTGATAGTAGAACTTTTTGTCGAAAAAGCGATGTTACGCGTCTCAAAGATGAAGGTTTTGCGTTAGGAGGAGGGATAGAGAATGCAATCGTTGTCGGAGAAAATGAGATGACTGTACAAGATGGGTTGAGATATCCTGATGAATGTATTCGTCATAAGATTCTCGATGCCCTTGGAGACTTAAGTCTCGTTGGAAGGCCGATTTTAGGAAAATTTATTTCATGTTCTGGTGGTCATGGCTTAACAAACCTTTTGCTGAGAGAGTGTTTTAAAAGGGGAGACATATTTGTCAGTGAAGATTTCTCAGATGGAGATAGGGATAAACTTCCAGGTTTTGATATTTCAGAAACTGATGCACGGAATATTCTCTAATTACTAAAGAGTATTGGGTCCTCTTATCTTGACTTATAGATAATATTGAAGTTAGAAAGAACGATGTTCTCTTTATTTGGTTTATTAAAATTCTTTATTTCGTGTTCGGTGCTTTTTGTACTTTTAGGCTGTAGTGACAAATTACCTAGCGAGATCAACGAGAACAATACACCTGAAGAGATAATCAAACTGGGAGATAAGGCGTATCAAAAGGGCTATTTTGGACGAGCTGGAGATTACTATCTTGAGGTGAACACATATTTTCCCTATTCAGTAGAAGATGAGCTTGGATTGAGCAAAGCTGTAGATGCCTATTACAAAGCAGGAAAGTTCGAGGACTCACGTTTGGCATCTGCCAAATTTTTAAGTCTCTACCCAGAAAGTAATAGAGCTCAACAAGTAATATACTTTAGGTCAAAGGGTTATTGTGATGAGATAGATATTGTTGAGAGAGATCAATCAGCTGCGAGAGAATGTATTGCGAGCTTTTCAGCTTTTCAAAGGCTATACCCTAAAAGTAGTGCAAAAAAAGAAGCTGAGAGTGATATAAGGAGAGCTAAAGAATTCCTAGTAGGTCAGCAATTAAATGTTGGAAAATATTATCTAAAGAGAAATAATCCAACGGCTGCTATGAGAAGGTTTAAAAAAATAAAAAAAACCACAAATGTTTCCAGTTTTTTACCTGAAGTATCCTATAGACTTATTGAAAGCTTTCTAATAATTGGACTATTCAATGAGGCATTGTCTGAAATGAAATATATGAGAAAGAAGTTCTCAGCTAGTAAGTGGACTAAAAAAGCCAATAATTTAATCGATAATTCGGGACTAAATTAGCTTGATAAAAAAACTTTTTGTACGAAATATTTTTTTAATCGAAAATCTAGAATTAGAATTTACATCAGGTCTTAATGTATTAACAGGTGAAACTGGAGCTGGTAAGTCAATCCTTTTGGATTGCTTGGGTTATCTTCTTGGAAAAAAAAATACAAGGATTGAGCTTGGCAACCGGGCTGAGACGGGTACCCTCATTGGAGAGTTTCAATCGGAGAAAAACGCCTTAATTAGCCAATTCCTGTCTGAAAAGGGATTTTCCCTTGATGGTAATCTGATTTTGAGACAGAGCATCGGTACGAGTGGTAAGCGAAGAGCTTTTATTAATGACCTTCCCTGTTCATTAGAGTTGGTTCGAGACCTGGGCAACCTAATACTAGATTTAAACGGTCAGTTTGAGGAACAAGGATTGTTAAATGTAAAAACTCACAGAGGTTTACTAGACACCTATGGTAATTTACAGCAAAACTTAAAGAATGTTGACAAGTATTGGACAGAGCTAAGTAAATTAAAAAAATTACTCGATACTGAATATAAAAGAAAAGACTCGGTAGAAAATACAGGTTTCTTGGAAAAATCAATTCAACAGATAAATGAGCTAAAACTTGATCAGAGCGAACTGGAGAATATTGAGTCGCATCGAGAGGAGCTTAAAAAAGCCAGCCGAAGTAACGCCGGTATTTTGGATACTTTTCAAGTCCTAAATAGAGAGTTGGTTGAAGAGAGTATTTTGAATGCAATTAAGTCTTTAGAACGATTAGAAAAAAAAGTTGACGTTGATAACCATTTGCCTATTGAAAAGTTTTACACTGCTTTGGAAAAGTTTTCACAGGCTTGTGAAAATTTGGATCAACTTAGAGAAAAAAGCACTAATAGTGAAAAGCAACTTGTTGAAATAGAAGATCGTTACCATTCAATAAAAAGAATATGTAGGTCTCACAATGTTGAGCTGGATCAAATATTCAACTTACAAAGTTCATTACTAGAAGAATTAAAAAGTATAAGAGAGGTTGATGAAAAAATAAAAGAGATAGAAAAGGAAATATTATTGATAGATGATCGTTATAAGAAGGAAACGGCTTTTTTATCAAATGAAAGGTACAAATTTGCTGCTAAGCTGGACAAAAAGATAGAAAAAGAATTAAAGCCATTAAAGCTAGAGCTAGCTAAGTTTAAAACAGAGATATTAAGGGTTCAGGAATCTAAATTTGGATGTGATCATGTATGCTTCACTACTGAAATTAACCCAGGCTCTGGCTTTAAACCTTTGAATAAAATTGCGTCCGGTGGAGAGTTATCAAGATTTCTTCTTGCCGCAAAGCTATGTTTTTTTGGTGAAGATAGCAATAAAACACAAATCTTCGATGAAATTGATAGAGGAGTTGGTGGAGCTACAGCGTCAGCAATTGGGAAAAGATTGCTAGAGTTATCCAAACACGAGCAAGTATTAGTTGTCACCCATTCTGCTCAAGTTGCTGCATACTCTGATAATCATCTAAAGGTTGAGAAGGTTAATTCTGACAAGTCAACAATTACAAAAGTTACCACGCTAAATGAAGAAAATACCGTAAGGGAAATAGCGAGGATGCTATCTGGAGAACTGGTGACCTCTGAAGCTTTGGCTGCTGCAGCCAAACTGAGAAATACTAGTAGGGGGATCAGTTGATTTTTACCACCTTACCTGGATTTAATATCCCATTTGGGTCAAACGTTCTTTTTATTGAGGACATGACCTGGTAAGCTTCGCCGTGCTCTTTTTCCATGAACTCAATTTTACCTATTCCTACTCCATGCTCTCCCGTACATGTACCTTCCAGTTCTAAGGCGCGTTCTACTATTCGCCTAGTCAGATCCTTTGCTAAATTTATATCATCATCATTATTAGGTCTAACCATTATTCCAGAGTGAAAATTTCCATCACCCACATGTCCCATTATGCTAGGCGCCATCCCTTTTGATTTCATCTCTCTAGCTGTTTGATCTATCATTTCAGCTAAGTTTGATATTGGCACGCAAATATCAGTTACTAAAAATGTATGGTTAGGGTTTTTGGCTTTTATAGCATAATAATAGTTGTGCCTAGCCTTCCAAAGTTTGTTTCTATCCTCAGTCGCGGTACTCCAGTGAAAATCGCCGCCACCATTTCCAGCCGCAATTTCTTGTACAGTTTCAGATTGTTCTTTTACGGAGGTTGCACTTCCATGAAATTCAAAAAACAAGTGCTCTTTTATTGGTAAGTCAAGTTTCGAGTACTCGTTTACAGCTTCGATAGAAGTGGAGTCCATAAGTTCGGATCTTGCAATTGGTATTCCGATTTGAATTGTTTCGATTATTGTTTTTACAGCACTAGCGGTGTCTGGAAATGAGCAAACTGCTGATGCGATCTCTTCTGGTATACCCTGCAGGCGTAATGTTAATTCTGTTATTATGCCCAGTGTTCCTTCTGATCCAACTATCAACTTCGTGAGGTCATATCCCGCTGAAGACTTTCTCGCTCTAGATCCTGTCTTGATTATTCGACCATCCGACATTACGACCTTTAGACCGATTACATTTTCTTTCATCGTACCATATCTCACGGCCGTAGTGCCTGAAGCTCGTGTAGCTGCCATCCCTCCAATGGAGGCGTTCGCTCCAGGATCAACTGGAAAAAATAACCCAAATTCCTTTAGGTTAATGTTAAGCTCCTCCCTTGTTATTCCCGGTTGCACAGTGACATCCATATCATCTGGATTCACGTTCAAAATTTTTTTCATGTTTTCAAAGGACAGAGTTACACCGCCATTTATGGGAATTGAGTTTCCTTCAAGGCTAGTTCCTGTTCCCCAAGGTATTACAGGGCACTTATGTTTATTGCATATTCCCATGACTTCAGAAACTTCTTTTTCATCTTTTGGGTATGCAACAGCATCAGGAAGCATTTCTTTGTAATAGGTTTCGTTTTGGCCATACTGCTTTCTTCCGGCTGCTGAAATGCACAGACGCTCTCCCATCAAAGTTTTTAACTCACTTATGGCATTTTCAATTGACATGTTTAGCCTCTCAAATACAAAATAACTGTAACAGTTAAAAAAAAAAAATAAAATATAAATGACACTCCAAAATCAAGTTGAAAAAACTTTGAGCTCCCCGTTCAGGACAAAAAACCAAATTGTGCTTGGTGAGTGGATAGACTATAACGGCCATATGAACGTTGCCTATTACACCCTAGCTTTTGATAAGGCTCTGGACTTCTTTTTTGAAGATGTGCTTAATATTGGACCGTCTTTTGTTGAAAAAAATAAAGAGGGACCATTTGCTTTGAAAGCTAGTTATAATTATTTCAGCGAGTTATTGGAAAGTGAAAGCTTTTTTGTCGATATAAGTATTTTAGACTTTGACGCAAAAAGGGTCCATGTCTTTGGTGAGATGAGAAAAGATAAGTCGCTTGAATTATCAGCTGTTTTTGAGACGGTTCTGATGAATATGGACCTGAGTGCACGCAAAGTTAAACAATATCCGGAAAGAGTGTTAGAACTGTTCAAGCTATTTAAAGCATCATTGGACCGGGATAAAATACCTTTAGAAATCGGAAAGAAAATTACGTTAAAAAAATAAATTATAAACTCCTACATGCGTCTCTAAGCCATGTTTTCTCAGAGACATTTAAAAAAGGACTTAGTTTATTATAGACGTTATAGTGATATGAATTAAGCCAAAGTAACTCGTCGCAACTAAGTAAATCTTTTTCAATGAGTTTCTTTTCGAATGGAACTAGTGTTAACGTCTCGAACTCTAAAAATTCTTTCTTCTGCCTGGGGTTGCCACTCTTCTTTTTAACAAACACAAGGTTTTCCAATCTTATTCCTAGCTCGCCTTCCAAATAGACTCCTGGTTCGATACTTAAAATCATTCCCGGATTTAACGGGACCGTGTTGAGTCTTGAAATACCTTGAGGGCCTTGATGCACATTTGAAAACACCCCCACTCCGTGACCAGTTCCATGGTCGTAATCTAAATTGTGTTCCCACAAAAAGTATCTAGCCAAAGGATCTAATTCTTTTCCTGTCAATCCCGCAGGCCATCTGAGCTTACTTAAGCATATTAGGCCTTGTAATACTTTTGTGTAGAGAAACTTCTGTTCTGGTAACACTCGTCCTTTTATTATGGTTCGAGTAACATCTGTTGTACCCTCAAGATATTGTCCCCCACTATCAACCAAAATCAGGTCTGATGGGTTTATTTGCTTATTACTCCTCTGCGACACTCTATAATGAGTTATAGCAGCGTTAGATCCTGCCGCACTTATGGTATCAAAAGAATTATAATAAAAAGAAGGATCAATTTTTCTGACTTGTTCCAGTTTCTTCACAAGTGTGATTTCATCGAGGGTATTGACTTTTGTACTTTTAAACCACCTGAGAAATCTCAATAAGGCTACCCCATCTTTTTCATGGCTCTTGATTGATCCTTTTAATTCAATTCGGTTTTTTTTAGCCTTGAACAAGGATATAGCATTACATACTTTCTGAGATTTTATACTTCGCCCTATGATTTTCTTTTTAAGAATAAAAGGAGTACTGGTTGGCTCAAATAGAACCTTCTTCAATTTTTTTATATCTTTAAAAAAAAAATCAAAATGTTTCAAGTTTACATTTTTTCTAAGTTCTATGGCAGAGTCTTTGTAAGCGTCTCTCATAGAATAAATACATACATGATTATGGTGTACTATTGCATAGCAGTTCATTAGGGGAGAGTTCGGAACATCTTCACCTCGTATATTCGCTAGCCAGCAAATTGAGTCAGAACAGGTAACTATAAATCCCTGTTCTTCATAAAGGTTAAGTTTCTTCTGTATTTTTTTGATTTTCTGAGTGGTATTTTCTCCTGAGAGTTTGTACGGCCTTAAAAAGGGTTTCGCCAAGGCTTCAAATGGCTTCCCCAACCAAACAGCATCTATTAAGTTATTAACTTCTTTAAGTCTGATAGACTTTTGTAGAATTTCTTTTTGTGTTTCTATCTCCGTTATTGAGTGCAACCAGGGGTCAAAACCTACTGTTATATTTTTTTAACGTTTTTCTGTAACCAAGAAAATGGTGAGTTTTTAGTTATGTTTTCAATTATAAAAAATGATTGGTCGACTTCCTGTCGTATCTGAATACTGTATCTACCATCCGTAAATATGACGGCAGAGTTTTTTAATATTATTGCAAATCCTGCTGAGCCAGTAAATCCTGTAATCCATTCCAAACGGTTGTGAGAGGGTGCAGTAATTTCATTGAAGTACATATCATTGTGAGGAACCAAAAAGGCATCTATCCCATGCTCTTTTAGTTTTTTTCTTACAAGAGCGACCCTTTCTCTTATTGATAACTCTTCTTTTTTATCTTTACACTTCGTCTGAGGTAACACTCAAGAATTTCCTATGTTGCTTTTCTGTTCTTCAAACAGGTCAGCTAATTGCTCTGTCATGGCGCCAGCAAGTTGTTCAGCATCTGTAATGGTGACGGCTCTTTTGTAGTATCGTGTTACATCATGTCCAATGCCAATAGCAAGCAGCTGTACTCGATTTGTTGTTTCTATTTTATTAATGATATGTCTGAGGTGCTTTTCTAAGTAATTAGCAGGATTTACAGACAGAGTAGAGTCGTCGACAGGTGCTCCATCAGATATTACCAGTAAGATTTTTCGATTCTCCTCTCTCTTTATAAGTCTCTTATGTGCCCATTCCAAAGCTTCTCCATCAATGTTTTCTTTTAAAAGCCCTTCTTTCATCATTAGACCTAGGTTTAGCTTTGCTCGCCTCCAAGGCTCATCGGCGTTTTTATATATAATGTGCCTTAGGTCATTAAGTCGACCTGGATTCTTTTGTCGGCCTTGCGCCAACCATTTTTCTCTTGATTGCCCTCCTTTCCATGCCTTAGTAGTAAATCCTAGGATTTCACATTTAACATTACATCGTTCCAAGGTCTTAGCTAGTATTTCAGTGGATATTGCTGCTATGGATATTGGCCTGCCCCGCATAGATCCTGAATTATCAATCAATAAAGAAACAATAGTATCCTTGAAGTTTGTACTACTCTCTTGTTTAAAGCTTAAAGGCGTGGTTGGATTTAATACTACTCGTGAAAGCTTAGCAGCGTCTAATAATCCTTCCTCTAGATCAAATTTCCAAGTTCTATTTTGCTTAGCCTGCAGTCTTCTTTGAAGCTTGTTTGCCAGACGAGATACGGCGCCTTTTAGACCATCTAGCTGTTGATCTAAATATTCTCTTAATTTTTCCAATTCGTTGGTATCAGCAAGCTTATTTGCGCTTATTTCTTGATCGTTAGCTACATCAAATATTTGATAAAATGTTTCTTTAGATGGGTTATTCTGGATATTGTGGATAACTTGGTTTTCACTTTGATCTTCACCCTCTATAGCCTCCTCAATCTGACTATCTTCTATGTCTGCATCAGCACTTGCAGTTTGTTGTGGCTCCCCATCATCTGTTTCGCCATTTTCGGCATTATCATTTTCTTCATCGTCTGATCCCTGTCCTGTCTCTTCTTGTTCTACTTCCTCTTGACTATTTTCTTCTATATCACTATCCGCTTCATCTAGCTCCCCAAGCTGTTCTCCATACCCAAGTCTTTCAATTAACTTTCGACTTAGAAGGGCAAATTTCTCTTGATCAAAGATGTCGTCAGTTTTGCTAAATTCCGGCTGACTAGTTAAATCTTTAAACACTTCTTTCGCATCTAAGAGTTGAGATGCTTCAGAAGGTAAATCCGTTTCGGATAGTTGTCTTTTTATAAAATACCTTGCGAGTTGTGATATATCTTCTTCCTCCACTCCGATAGATTTTTTAGTTGAGTACTCTGAAGCTTCCACTTTTGTTTTCTGCCAAATATTTCTCTTCGATCCAGGGTAATACTTTTCTCCAAGCAATTCGCACCTTGCTACTTCAAGTTCATGATATATTTCTTTCGCTTGTTCACCAGATGGATCATATCTTAAGTAGGTCTCTTCGTTTTTAAATCTCGCTTGTAAAGCCAGGGAGTCTGCTGTCCCTCTGACCTTTAATATTTCAGACTCATTTGGCTCCTTACTTATCTGAGGAAGCTTGATTACTTCCCCATAATCGCCGCTAGGATCAGCAGAAAATTTTATCTTAAGGTTTTCATTTCCAGATATAGCTCTCGTTGTCTCCGATATTGATTTTTTAATACCATCAGTTTCCTCAAATTTTTTTTCTTTGTTCATCTTATTCGGAGACAGCTTTCAACAAAATGCTCTCTGGTAACTCTATATCGAAGCAACGCTGAAAAAATTCAGAAACAGTTGACCTTTCTAGCTCATCACACTTGTTTAAAAAACTCATTCTAAACGCAAAAGCTATATCTTCGAAAATTAGACTATTTTGAGCCCACGCTATAACTGTTCTTGGGGACATTACCGTAGATATATCCCCACCTATGAACGCTTTTCTTGTCAATTCAGCAACTAGTACCATCTTTTTGATATTTTTACGTCCATCATCACTCTCATACTCTGGACAATTGGCAATAATTATTTCTTCCTCTACTTGATTTTTGAGATAATTAAGCGTTACTACTAGAGACCAGCGATCCATTTGACCTTGATTTATCTGCTGGGTTCCATGATAAAGCCCAGTTGTATCACCAAGTCCAACCGTATTGGCAGTAGCAAATAGTCTAAAGGATGGGTGCGGTTTTATTACTTCATTTTGATCTAGTAGGGTTAATTTACCCTCGGCCTCTAACACTCTCTGTATAACAAACATAACATCTGGTCTACCAGCATCATATTCATCAAATACCAAAGCTGACGGATTTCTCAATGCCCAAGGTAGGATGCCCTCTTGAAATTCAGTTATTTGTTTTCCATCTCTAAGCTTTATTGCATCTTTCCCAATAAGATCAATGCGGCTAATATGGCTATCGAGATTAACACGAACACAAGGCCAGTTTAATCTAGCGGCAACTTGTTCTATGTGGGTGGACTTTCCTGTCCCATGGTATCCTTGCACCATTACTCTTCTATTTTTTGAAAACCCTGCCAAAATTGATAACGTGGTATCTTTATCAAATACATACGATTTCTCCAATTCAGGTACTCTTTCGGTCGGCGATTCAAAAGCGAAAACTTCCATTTTGGTGTCTATTCCAAATACTTCAGCTACATCAACTTTTTTCATTGGAATATTCTCTTCTTTCATCACTAATCCTTATTTAAATATCAGTTATAGTCTATATGATTGCTCAATCGTCAAATCGTTTGCTATTTCTTATTTGATCCCACGCCCAAACCACTTCTGTCATTCTTTCTTCATCATCCCTTTTCCCATCATTTGTATCAGGATGCAAATCTTTAATAAGTATTTTATAAAGTTTTCTTATTTCGTCTTTAGTCATGGCTTCTGTTGCGCCGAGTATTGATAAAGCTTTCTGTTCTGAATGGTTAAGTCTTTTTTTTGTACCTAAAGAATTAGTTTCGTTGTTCCCTAAACTATCAATAAAACCATAAGGGTCCTCTATTCCAAACCGCAATCTAGAGTTTCCGTCGGAATGAATTTTATTTACTGATGATTTGGAGCCAAATGGCTTTGTTTTTCTGCCCCAGGTTTTTGAGAGATTAACTTCTTTTTCAAATTCCTCTTCTGAGTGATTTTTAAAAAAGTTCCATCTTGTGTTATACTCCTTTACATGCTTGAGGCAAAACCAGTGGAAGTTCTCTAAATCTTTTGGAGATTTGGGAGCTC
>CACELY010000039.1 GCA_902560505.1 uncultured Alphaproteobacteria bacterium | reverse complement strand
AATCAGAAAGAGCAAGAACTTTCGCCAATTTATTAAAACAAGGAGCAATTCGGGATCAGATTGAATTACAATTTACAGGATTAGATGAAGCTGAAGCAATAAAGCTTTTTTCAAACACTTATCTGGCTATGCGAGTAGCATTTTTCAATGAATTGGACAGTTACGCCTTAGCAGGAAATATGAATGCCGAAGAAATAATTAAAGGCGTTTCGTCAGACTCTCGAATAGGTGATTATTACAACAACCCTTCTTTTGGATATGGTGGCTATTGTTTGCCTAAAGATACTAAACAGCTACTTGCAAATTATGCTTCTATCCCACAAAATATTATCCGCGCGATAGTTGACGCAAATTCTACACGAAAAGATTTTTTAGCCGGCCAAATTATAAAAACTAGACCAAAAACCGTTGGAATTTTCCGGTTAGTAATGAAGGTAGGAAGCGATAATTTTCGTGAGAGTTCCATTCAAGATATCATGAAAAGAGTTAAGGAAAAAGGAATTGAAATCATAATTTATGAGCCGTCAATTGATGAAAAAACGTACTTGAATTCTAAAATAGAAAACGATCTTGATTTATTTAAGAAAAATGCAGATATTATTGTTGCCAATCGTGTTGCTGATGAGCTAAGCGATGTTGGATCAAAAGTGTTCTCACGTGACCTATTTGGTTTGGACTAAATGACAAACGAAAGAACTCGAAAAGTAGCATTGGTTACTGGCGCCGCGGGATTTATTGGTTTCCATGTTACCAAATTACTCTTAGACGAAGGATGGTATGTAATAGGTTTAGATTCTCTTTCCAATTTTTATGATGTAAAACTGAAGAAAGATAGAGAAAGAGTACTAAAGCAGAGCAATAATTATTGTTCAATTCATAAGAAAATTGAAGGTTCTAATGTTCTAAAAAACCTTTTTAAAAGGAAAAAACCAAGCATAGTGATACATCTAGCAGCTCAAGCAGGCGTACGATATTCTATAGATAATCCTCGTTTATATCTTAAAACCAATGTTTTAGGCACTTTTGAGCTGCTGGAAGCTGCAAGAGCATACCCACCACAGCATATGTTACTTGCCTCTTCATCATCAGCTTATGGTGCAAATGAAACTATGCCCTATCAAGAGATACATAAATCTGATTTTCCCATGTCAATTTATGCTGCAACAAAAAAGTCAACAGAAAATATAGCTCATTGCTACTCACACCTATTTAGCTTGCCAATAACGATGTTTCGATTTTTTACTGTATATGGTCCATGGGGTAGGCCTGACATGGCACCTTTTAAATTTACGCAATCTATAATTAATGGAAATAAAATCAACGTATTTAATCACGGCCGTATGAGCCGGGACTTTACTTATATTGATGATCTGGTTAAGGCTATAAGGCTTTTGATAGATGCAATACCATCCAGTTGCAACTCAAGGTCAAAGAGTCTAAACCTGACAATTGGTTGTTCTCCGGTAGCACCATTTCGAATTGTTAACATAGGCAATTCAAAGCCTGAAAAATTAATTGACTTTATCACTTCGCTCGAGCATGCATTAGGAATGAAAGCGAAAAAGAATTTGATGCCTATGCAACCTGGAGATTCTCCAGCGACTTGGGCCGATACAACTCTGCTGAGGAAAATAACAGGCTATAAACCTAACACAAACATTTCCAAAGGGGTGCCTTTTTTTTGTTAAATGGTATCGTGACTATTACAAAATATAGAAATATGGTATTAATTAAGCATGGTTATTAAAAAAGCTGTATTTCCTGTTGCAGGTTTTGGAACACGTTTTTTACCGGCAACAAAAGCACTCCCTAAAGAACTACTGCCTCTTGTTGAAAAGCCATTAATCCAATATGCAGTTGAGGAGGCAATTCAGGCAGGAATTGATACTCTAATTTTTGTAACTGGAAGACACAAGAGAGCCATTGAAGACCATTTTGACATAAACAAAGAACTTGATTTATCACTTAGGGCGGCAGGGAAGCATGTCCAAGCCGATATGGTCAGAGACATTCTGCCAATGAATGTTGAGTGTATTTTTGTACGCCAAGCTGAACAATTGGGTTTGGGTCACGCTGTACTTTGTGCCGAGAGAGCTGTTGGTGACGAGCCATTTGTGGTTTTATTGGCTGATGACTTTTTAACTGATTACTCAGACGGTGCGACTGCAGATCTCGTAAAAGCATATAATCTTTCCGGGAAATCTCAACTCTCTGTTATGGAAGTCAATGGACCAAGCATTTCAAATTATGGAGTTGTTGTGCCAACAAGTTCTGGTGATGGTATAGAAGGACTTGTTGAAAAACCTCATTATAAAAAGGCACCATCAAATCTTGCTTCTATTGGGCGCTATGTTTTAACTCCAGACATTTTTAAAATCTTAAAAAAATTACCGAAAGGAAGTGGGGGGGAGTTTCAACTCGCAGACGCTCTAAATATACAAGCAAAAAAAGGTTTTGTAGAAGTATTGAGATTTGAGGGCATACGCTTTGACTGCGGCTCAGTTGAAGGTTTTATGTCCGCTACAATACATGAGTACAAAAAAAGAATGAATTCTTAAAATGTCTAATATTTATCCTACTTTATTAGCTGGTGGTTCAGGAACAAGGCTTTGGCCTTTATCCCGTAAGTCTTATCCAAAGCAGTTTTCAAAGATTCTAGGTGAAGAGACTTTATTTCAAGATTCGTTACTAAGATCTATATCGTCAGATAAAATAAAACTTGGTCCTGTGATTACTCTCACGAGCTCTGAATTTCGTTTCATAGTAGATGATCAGTTACGAGCGCTCGGTATAGAGAATGACTTTATATTAATTGAGCCTGAAGCTAAAAATACAGCACCACCAATCCTCGCTGCCAGTTTATTTATTCAAGAAATGGACCCTGAAGCAATTTTACTTGTTATGCCCTCAGATCATATAATAACTAATACGTTGGAGTTTCATACAGCTGTTAAAATTGGTTTAAAAGCGGTCAATTCAGGGAGAATCATAACTTTTGGTGTTCCTCCTACATATCCAGAGACTGGTTATGGCTATTTACAAATTAAAGATAGATCGATGGATCAAAGTTGTGCCCATGACGTAGTGAATTTCGTAGAAAAGCCAGAATTTGCAAAAGCTAAGAAAATGCTAGAGACTAACAACGCTCTATGGAATGCTGGCATTTTTTTATTCAAGGTCAGTGAAATGATTTCAGAATTTGAGAAATTTGAACCGGAAACCATTAAATTAATTAGGCGATCAGTGAGCAGATCAAAGAAAGATCTTGGCTTCATAAAGCTAGAACCAACGCACTGGAAACAACTTAAAAATATAAGTATAGATTACGCTATAATAGAAAAATCACAAAAACTAGCCGTAGTACCCTTTAAATCAAAATGGTCGGACTTGGGTAGTTGGGAAACAGTCTTCTCTGAAGGTGAGAAAGACCGATTTCAAAATGTAGCTTCTGGAGGTTCGCACGCCATTGATTGTACTAATACGTTGCTTTACTCGTCATCAGATAGCCAGCAGCTAGTTGGTTTAGGTTTGGATGATATAATTGCGATTGCGATGCCAGATGCAGTTTTAGTTGCAAAAAAAAATAAAGCTCAAGAGGTCAAAAAGGTCGTTAATACGCTCAAAGATAGGAACATTCCGCAAGCGGAAAATTTTCAAAAAGACTATAGACCCTGGGGTTGGTTTGAAAGTTTAGCCGTTGGGCCTTGTTTCCAAGTAAAACGTATATTTGTTAATCCTAATGGATCTTTGAGTCTTCAAAGTCATAAATATCGATCGGAACATTGGATTATAGTGGAAGGAACTGCAGTAGTGTCAATAAATAATAAAGTTCAGACTATAAATGAGGGAGAATCGATTTATGTTCCTATTGGTGCAATCCATCGACTAGAAAATAGAGAGAAAAAAGCGATGGTCCTTATCGAAGTTCAAATAGGGGTGTACTTAGGAGAAGACGATATAATAAGGTATGAAGATGCTTATTCCAGAAATTAATACTCAAATTACTATTGACTCTGGTGTATCAAATTCTGAGAAATGATCTATTCCAATTCCTCAAGTTATAAATCAAACAAAGACTTGCGGTTCCTTTTTATAAAATTTTTTGAAGTTTCGGCTCAAGGTCTAGAAACTGGCTAGTAAACGTAAAGAACAGCAGTTAGAGACTCAGCTTCAGGTGATGCGTTTGATATCTGAGGTTCCAGAAAGATCTACTCGACAAATAGCGGACATGGTTGGAATATCGAATGGCTCTGCTTACTACATTATAACCACATTAGTTAAAAAAGGCTTTGTAAAACTTGAAACCTTAAAAAAAAGTCACCGAAAAGGAAAATATGCGTATCTCCTTACACCAAAAGGAATTCGTGAAAAATCTTTGCTTACACATAGATCTATAAAACGCAAGAAAAAGGAGTATGCAGAACTAAAAGTCGAAATAGAGTCTCTCGAAAAAGAAGCTGGGCTCAAGGGTGAGGTCGTCAAAGTAAGGTATAGAGAAAAATAATGACAGAGCTCACTTGCTTCAAATCATACGATATTCGTGGGATAGTCGGTATAGATATCAATGAAGAAATTTGCTACTCCATAGGGCGAGCTATTGCTCAATACTTTAATGCCAGAAAAGTAGCAATCGGATTTGACGCTAGAGAGACAAGTCCAAACTATGCAAAAGCAATAGCGGAAGGAGTTATGGATCAAGGAAGCGATGTTTTAGACATAGGATTGTCCGGGACTGAGGAGATGTACTGGGCTGTTTCCGAATTTGGAACATGCGCTGGAATTGAAGTAACAGCCTCTCATAACCCCATAAACTTTAATGGAATGAAGATAGTCAAATCTGGTTCTTGTCCCTTGGATAGTAAAAAAGACCTCCAAGCAATAAAATATCTTGCTGAGCTAAGATCATGGAGGAAAATAAGAAGTAAAGGCACATTAATTGATTGCCATCTTGAGGCGCGCAAAGCTTTTATCTCAAGAATAATGAGATTTATAGACGTGGATACTATTAAACCATTAAAAATTGTAGTCAATTCGGGAAATGGCGCTGCTGGTCCAACCCTCGATGCAATTGAAAAAAAATTATCTGATCTAAATGCTCCTCTTAAATTTGTCAAAATTAACCACACGCCTGATCATAATTTTCCAAACGGCATTCCAAATCCACTTCTTGTGGAAAACCAAGAAGAAACAGGCAGAATAGTGAGAGTAGAAAAGGCCGACTTCGGTATAGCCTTTGACGGCGATTTTGATCGTTGTTTCTTTTTTGATGAGCATGGACAATTTTTACAGAGTGAGTACATTATAGGATTATTAGCATCCTTATTTTTGGAAAAGGCTCCTGGCTCAAAAATAGTTCATGACCCTCGCATCATTTGGAATATTGAAGATATTATATCTTTAAAAGGAGGCTTTGGAATACTATCAAAAACGGGTCATGTGCTTATTAAGCAAATAATGCGAAATCATAAGGCGATATATGGTGGCGAAATATCAGCACATCACTATTTTGCAGATTTCGCTTACTGTGATAGCGGTATGATACCATGGCTTCTAATCACTGAACTTGTATCCAAGTCAGGTCGTTCACTAGGCGATTTAGTTAGCGACCAGTTTAGAAAATTCCCAAGCTCTGGAGAAATAAATTTTTTAATTGAAGACCCGACAAATGCAATAAAAAAAGTCGTAGACAGGCTTAAAGATGATGCAACCTCAATTGATAAAACAGATGGAATAAGCATGTCTTTCAAAGATTGGAGATTCAATTTAAGAAGCTCCAATACTGAACCTCTAGTTCGTTTAAATATTGAGAGCAAAGGAAATCGTAGTCTGGTCAACCAAAAAGTAGACTTTATCGGCCACCTTCTCAAAGAATCTATGGCTGATTAGACACTTGCAACATAACTGTGGAGCGATTAGACGCTTAATTTAATACTATATTACTCCTGCCAGTCCAAAATATATCAAAAAAGCAAAAAAGACCGCCCTCAAAACTCAAAATTTATTTATTGCCATATATAATCATTTAAAAAAACTATAGAACGCTTAAGAACAATTAATGTAGCTTGGAAAGCAAAGGATTTTGGAAAAAGTTATTAGTAAATTAAATGGACATAGGCAAAGCGCTCTGTTTCTAGACAGAGATGGGGTGATTAATAAAGAAAAAGGCTATGTTTATAAAATTGAAGACTTTGAATTTGTTGACGGAATTTTTGACTTATGTAGTGACGCTCTAAGAAAAAACTATTTAATTTTTGTGATAACTAACCAAGCGGGGATTGGTAGGGGTTATTACACAGTGGACGATTTTGAAATATTAACAAATTGGATGTTAGAGATGTTTAAAAATGCTGGCATTGCGATTAGTAAAGTTTACTTTTCACCATATCATCCCATTCACGGCCTTGGCTTATATAAGCAGTTTGAAGAAACACGCAAGCCTGGTCCAGGCATGATTAACTTGGCTAAAAAGGAGTTTCAACTTAATCTACAGAAATCTGTACTTATAGGCGACAAGATGAGCGATGTCTTAGCTGGTTTTAACGCAGGTGTCGGACAAAACTTGCTACTCTCCCCAAAACAAAAAAGCGTAATGTCAAAAGGTCATAGAAATATTTTTAGTTTAAGAGAGGCTCAAGATTTTCTATGAGCATTGAAAAAATAAAACCAATAATGATCCTCGCTGGTGGATTTGGAACTAGATTGAGAAGCATAATACCACATTTGCCAAAACCCCTAGCTCCAATAAATAACAAACCATTTTTAATATACTTACTTCAAAACTATATTTCGCAAGGGGGTCGTGATTTTATACTACTGCTACATTACGAATCAGAATTGATAAAAATGGTTATTTCCAAGTTTTTCAAAAACTGCAATGTTTGTGACCTCAGAATAAGGTTTGTCACAGAAAAAAAGCCCTTAGGGACTGGTGGTGCGATAAAAAACGCTATAGAGAAATATGATTTAGATAAAAGTTTTTTAGTCGCAAATGGAGACACTTGGTTGTCCTCAGGCCTTAAAGAAATGAATCATACCAAACCAAACTCAATCGCAGCTGTCAAAGTGATAGATACGCTTAGATATGGCACGTTATCTTTTGATGGTAACGTTATAACTAAGTTTTTAGAAAAAAGTAAAAAAGGTATTTCGAATTATGTCAACGTGGGCTTATATCACTTAAATCCATCAATTTTTTATAACCTTGAACATCAAAAGTTTTTATCTCTTGAGGATCATATATTCCCATCTCTTGTTAGTGTTGATAAGCTAACCTGTACAATATTACAAACTGACTTTATCGATATAGGAATTCCTGAGGACTATTATAGGTTCTGCAACCAAATGAAAAACAAATGATTAAAATAGATTTAGAGAAGTGCATTGTAAATAAGAATGACACTATAAAGAAGGCATTTACAAGATTGGAGGACAGTAATCTAGGTTTAGTTGTAGTAGTAGATAAAGCTCTCAATGTGATAGGCGTTGCAACAGACGGCGATATAAGGCGCGGTTTATTAAATGGTAGCACGTTAAGTTCAAAAATATCGGAGTGTTATAAATCAGATTTTGTGTTCGCAACCACCAAAACAACACGCGAAAGATTACTCAAATTGCTTGATTACGGTTATAAAGCTATACCCTTAATTGATGACGGTCATAAGCTAAAGAATATTGTTACTCGCCAAAATATACCGCTCAATGTGGCCAATAGTGAATATTATAGAGCAAGAGCTCCTGTCAGGGTAAGCTTTGGTGGTGGTGGCTCTGATCTTACCCAATACTTCGAAAATAAAACGGGTGCCGTGATAAATGCAACTGTATCCTTATATAGTCACGCATTCATGAAATTACGTGAAGACAGAAAAATTAACATAACATCATATGATATTAATTCTAGTATTCATGCAGAGAATTTAAAACAGGCTATAAAAATGCCTAGTAAGCTTGGACTTATTCAATCGATATTAAAAGTAATAGAGCCAGAATTTGGTTTTGATTTATTCTTGAACTCCGATTTTCCTGTAGGCTCGGGTTTGGGAGGTTCGTCCTCAACAGCAGCATCAGTAATAGGCTGCTTAAATATGATACGATCTGAAAAATGGACATCAAACGAAATTGCCGAAATTGCCTTCCAAGCAGAAAGATTTGATCTGGGTATTTCAGGAGGCTGGCAAGACCAATATGCCGCAGTTTTTGGTGGTTTTAATTTTATTGAATTCAACTCAACCGAAAATAACATAATTCCATTAAAGTTAGATCAAAAAATCATATGTGAGCTAGAAGAAAGTTTAATATTGTGTGAGACAGGCATAGCTCATAACTCTGGAGAAATCCACACTGAACAGAAAAAAAATTTAAACGTTTCAAAAATCAAGGACCTTGTATCTAAAAATGTATCGTTAAGTTATGAAATCAGAAACCATTTGGTTAAAGGAAGATTGAAAGATTTTGGTAAATGTTTGCATCAAGCGTGGGAATTAAAAAAACGTTTTAGCAAGCAGATAACTAGTAGTTATTTAGAAAAAATTTATAGTGATGCGCTCGTAAATGGAGCAACCGGAGGAAAGCTAATGGGCGCAGGAGGAGGAGGTTACTTTCTTTTTCATGTATTACCCTTTGAGAAACACAGCTTAACCTCACACCTTAAAAAGAAGGGTTTGAAGGTTCACCCTTTTAGATTTGAAAGCGAAGGCTTAACGACATGGACTTTTCAGTAAATAAATTTTCGAGTAAGTTTCAAGTATGATGAAAATCGATAAGCACTGTGTAGGCGACGGTCCAGTTTTTGTTATTGCTGAAATAGGAAACAACCATAATGGAAGCTTTGATCTAGCTATAGAAATGATAGACTCGGCTAATAAAGCAGGTGCAAACTGTGTAAAATTCCAGATACGAAATTTGGAAACACTATATACAAAGTCCAGCTTAGCTAAGGAGGGCAGTGATTTAGGAACAGAATACACATTGGACCTTCTCAAAAGATTTGAACTGTCCTATGAGCAACATACAAAATTGTTCAGGTATTGCCATCAAATCGGTATTACTTACATGTGTACGCCCTGGGATCATTCAAGTGTGAAGTTCTTGGAAAGCTTAAAGGTCTGTGCTTACAAGATTGCCTCCGCAGACTTAACAAACCTAGATTTAATAGGCGAAATTGCAAAGACAAAAAAACCGATTATCCTTTCCACAGGAATGAGTACGGAAGACGAAATACGCTTAACAGCCAAATTTCTTGCAAAGAAAAAAGCAATTTTTGCACTTTTGCACTGTAATAGTACCTACCCTGCTCCACTTCATGATATTAATCTAAATTGGATTTCCAAACTCAAAAAAATACACCCTCTTATTGGCTATTCAGGCCATGAGCGCGGTATCACTGTATCGCTGGCATCAATAGCTTTGGGAGCAAAAATTTTAGAAAGACATTTTACGTTTGATAGAGATATGGAAGGGCCTGATCATGCTGCAAGTCTCGAACCTGAGGATTTTTCATTGTTAGTTAAGGGAATTAGAGAAATCGAGGTGGCATTAGGAGATGGAAAAGCTAGAATAGTTTCTCAGGGTGAAATGATTAATAGAGAAAACTTATCGAAAAGCTTAGTTGCTGCTTTTGACTTACCCATTGGTACCGTGATCAAAGATGAGCATATTGCATTACGAAGCCCAGGCCAAGGTCTATCAGCGCAATATCGTAATAGATTAATTGGAAAAAAACTTCTGAGAGATATAACGATAGAAGATTATTTTTTTGAATCTGATTTGTTAGAGAGAACTGTAGAGCCTTCTAAGTATAAATTTACCAGACCATGGGGAATTCCTGTGCGCTATCATGATTTCACTTCCTTCAGTCAAAAAATAAGGCCTGATATTTTTGAATTTCATCTTTCTTACTCTGATATGGATTTGAATATATCTTCCTACTTTTCCGAGACAAATGAGGCAGGCTTCGTAGTACACGCTCCAGAATTATTTTCTGAAGGGAGATTGATGGATTTAGCATCAATAGATGAAGATTATAGAGCATTCAATATTTTGGAAACCCAAAGAGTTATAAACATCACTCGTTCACTTAAGCAATATTTTCCTTCTTGCACGCGCCCATTAATCGTAGCAAACATAGGTGGCTTTACTATGGACAAACCACTTGAAGAGGATGAATTATCATTCCGTTATGAACTATTTTCAAAAAGTTTAAATTCACTCGATTTAGACGGCGTTGAACTAATTCCCCAGACAATGGCCCCTTTTCCATGGCACTTCGGAGGTCAGAGATATCAAAATCTATTCGTAAAAGCTAATGAGATTGTTTATTGGTGCAAAAGACTTAATTTAAGAATTTGCTTTGATGTATCACATACCAAACTGACATGCGAATATCTTAATATTGATTTTTATGAATTCAGTGAAAAAATAGCGCCAATTACCGC
>CACELY010000038.1 GCA_902560505.1 uncultured Alphaproteobacteria bacterium | reverse complement strand
CAACTTTACTGACCCCTGCTCTTCCTCGTAAATGGGCCTCTAATTTTTTCTCAACCCCTACTTTCCCAATTTGAAACTTTGGGATTTGAAGAACTGGGTCAACTGGTTTCTCAGATTCGAGGTCTTTATCAGATATCGGTCCAACATATCCTACAATATGAGCGTATGACTCGTATTCTTGGTAGTGGCGGGTTAACCCCACTTCTGGAATTATGCCTGGAAGACTTGGTAAATTTACTGATATGTGCGCAAAATCTTTCCAAGTAAGGTTTTCGGCGACGGTAATCGGTATAAAAGAGCTTCTTTTTTTCATATCTTGCAATATTTTCTCTTGACGCTTTTGGTCTAACTCTATGATACTTGCAAGCTTCTTTAATACTTTTCTAGGATCACCAGCTTGTTCTCTAATGAAAACTATTTTGTAATTTTGTTCATTTAAGGCAATCGGCGTACCCAATCTATCAAAAATAAGCCCTCTTGAAGGAGGAATAAGTCTTAGGTTCACTCTATTGGCATCTGCTAGTAACTTGTAATCCTCAGAGTCTTCAATTTGTAGTTTTCTGATATTCCATCCCAAAAGTGCTACCGTGCTCGCTTTTAATAATCCAGCAAGCACTATTCTTCTATGTACTCGCCTGATTAGCTTTGATTTTAGAGTGGTGTCTTTAAATTTTGACATTATCTTTTATTCGCTCTTACCAATTTATAAGGTATATCAAATAAGGGATAGCAAATTAAAGTAAAAATTGTCTGATTGACAATTGTAAGCAAGCTAAGTTTTGGTAAAAATAGTAAGTGGTGTAGGAAAAGATTGAGTGTTTGAATACAAGAGAGCAAGATTAAAAATATCAAATAATGAATGTAGAATGGTGACTGCTCTATTTGTAGTTTATAGCGTCTTATAATTACAACACTCGCAAACGTGAGAATTGTAAATAGTCCGATAGGCTTCATATGTAAAACATCTGAAAAGAGCAATAATGTCAAAATTGCATACAAGTTTATTATCTTTGGTCTATTTAAAGCAGAAGCAAAGATTAAGCATAAAAAAAGATCTGGGTAAAATGAGTTAGTGTTGTTAAAACCCGTACTTGTTAATGCGGTAGGGAAAATAATAAACAAAAGTCCCAACGCAAAAACAAGAGTATTAGTCAAGAGATTTGATTGATAAAATTTCATTTTCTAATACTAAAAATTTTCCATTCCTACCAAGTCGGGTTCTGTCCAGTCCACAACTATTTTTTTTGTATTCAAAATTCGCAGAAATTCTAAAGACTCAAAATTAGCAACTGGTTTTACTCTCAACTTTTTTTTATTATCAATCAAGATAGTTCCTATAAGAATATCGGATGGGAAAACATTGCCGTCACCTGACGTGAATACCCTATCCCCAATATTAATAAGACCTTTTTCCTCAACAAACTCTAACAAAGGCCATGGACTATTATCTCCGATCATAAGACCTTTTTGGTTGCTTCGCTTTATCTTTATGGGTATTGCAGAGGAAATGTCCGTTAAAAATAATACCCTAGCGACCTTCTGTCCAACGCCAGAAATTCGACCAACAAGCCCAAGCCCGTCTACCGCCGCAGAGCCATTTTTTATCCCATCCTTCGATCCAATATTTATAACACCCGATTGATAAAAGGGACTACCACTGTCAGCCATCATTTCGCCCGTTACCCATATGAGATCTTCACTTAGCTTTACGTTATTTAACGCTCTGAGCTGTGCATTTTTTTGTTCCAACTGTAAGGCTTTTTCTTTCCAACCAGTCATATTCTGAAGATCTCTCTTAAGTTCTTTATTCTCTTCTAAAAGTGTTGAGTAAATTTCAAAATACGTGACTAAGTCCCCAACCACTTTAATCGGGTAGTTTAGAGGTATTGTAAGGGGGGAAACAAAATCAATGATTTTTGTTCTTATTAACTCTGTTCTAGTATTATCTACTCGCCATAAAATAAAAATAAGAATGAGGCATACAAATATTAAGGTAGTAATTGGTATGCTCCATGACTTAGATCTATGGGGTTTAGACTTAATAGCCATTTTCCTTAATAAATAAGCTTTTAACTACCGTAATCTATCACATGAGCCAGCTGCTTTTCAAACTCTAAAGATTTTCCGGTGCCTAAAGCAACACAATTTAGTGACTCATCAGCCACTGAAATCGCTAAACCTGTCTGCTCTCGTAATGCCAAATCCAAATCACCCAAGAGTGCACCACCTCCTGTAAGCATGACTCCTCTGTCGACTATATCTGCTGCCAAGTCAGGAGGTGTACTCTCCAGAGCGGTCATAACCGCTTCACAAATCTGTTGTACAGGTTCAGATAGCGCCTCCGCTACTTGAACTTGAGTAACTTCAGTCTCTTTTGGCACTCCGTTTAAAAGATCTCTTCCTCTTATATCCATTGAAGCTCCTCTTCCGTCTTCCGGCATGCGAGCGGTGCCTATTTGAGTTTTTATTCTTTCTGCGGTAGCTTCTCCAACCAATAAATTATGTTGTCTTCTAAGATATGAAATTATAGCCTCGTCCATCCTATCTCCTCCAACTCTCACTGATCTCGCATAGACGATATCTCCCAAACTTAAAACCGCAACCTCGGTCGTACCACCTCCAATATCAACAACCATAGATCCTGTTGGATCAGTTATTGGCATTCCTGCTCCTATGGCAGCCGCAATTGGTTCAGCAATAAGTCCAGCTTGCCTCGCTCCTGCTGATAAAACAGATTCTCTAATTGCTCGTTTTTCCACCGGGGTTGCTCCATGTGGAACACAGACAATTATTTTAGGCCTAGCAAACATTCCTCTTTTATGGACTTTTTTTATAAAATGTTTGATCATTTCTTCTGCAACATCGAAATCAGCGATTACTCCATCGCGCATAGGTCTTATTGCTTGTATTGATCCAGGTGTTCTTCCAAGCATAAGCTTAGCATCTTCTCCAACTGCAAGGACCTGTTTCTTCCCATCTCTCATATGGAACGCAACAACAGATGGCTCATTAAGGATTATACCCCTCGATTTTACATAAACAAGCGTGTTAGCTGTGCCCAAGTCTATAGCCATATCGGAAGATATAAAACCACTCAAAAAAGAAAACATGTGCGACACCTATAATTTTTTATCACTTATATTAATTTATCAAAATTTATCAACTTTCAAATTAAACATTTGAAAATTAGTCTCTATCAATTGAACTGCTTGTATCTGTCTGTATCTCTTTACCATCTTTCCAAATCGCATCAATTATCTTTCCATCTTGGAACGTCATGATACCTTTTCCTTCTCTCCTACCATTAAGAAAGTAGCCCTCATATCTATCTCCGTTAGCATAGATGGCAATGCCTTTTCCACTCATCTCCCCAGATACCCAGTCTCCACTATATGAGAAGCCATCTTCCATTTCCATGCTTCCTTTTCCATGTCTTTGATTATTTTTAAATGTGCCTTTATAGACGGTACCGTTTGGAAATATTTCTTCTCCCTCTCCTTCTTGAATTCCGTTTTTCCACTTCCCTTTATATACGTAACCATCCGAGTAAGTCATCGTTCCAAAACCGTTGTTTTTTCCACGGGAAAATTCACCCTCATACACTAATCCATTAGCATATTTCGCTATACCTTTACCTTCAATAACTCCATTAACCCAAGAACCCTCATACGAACCTCCATCACTAAAGAAAATTTTACCTATTCCATTTGGTTGATTATCTTTAAAATTTCCCTCGTACTCAGACCCAGAAGAATACGTGATTTTACCAAATCCATTCATTTTCCCAAGCAACCAATTCCCTTCATATCTGAATCCGTCAAGACCTGTAAGAATACCTTGTCCATGTCTTAGGTCATCTTTGAAATTCCCATCATACTTTTCCCCAGTGGTGTAGATCGATACTCCTTTACCATTTCTTTTCCAGTTTACTAAGCTGCCTTCATATCTATCTCCATTCGACTGGATAAGTTTTCCAATTCCATTAATTTTTCCGTTTTTCCATTCTCCCTCGAGAACTACTCCATCTTTTGTAGTCAGTTTGCCAAACCCTTGCTGTAGACCTTTTTCCCAATTTCCTTCATAGGTGGATTTGTCTGCATAAGTTAATGTTCCGTTACCCTGTTTTTCGTTATTTTTCCAATTACCTTTGAAAATGGAACCATCTGAGTAATTCATCTCTCCATAACCGTCTCGATTATTATTAGAGAATTTTCCTTTAAATATGGATCCATCTGTCATAGAAAGCACACCATCTCCCTCCATTTTACCGTCTAGCCAGCTTCCTTCATATTTTGTTCCGTCCGAAAAAGTCATCGTTCCTTCTCCATCGGGTACACCTTGCTCGAAAAAGCCTTCAAAAATTTGACCAGTTGGATATCTGGCAACTCCCTTTCCTTGGATCTGATCGTCTTTCCATTCTCCTTCATATGTAAAACCATCCGGCATCGTATACTTTCCTAAACCATTTCTAAGACCATTTTTAAACGATCCTTCATAAACGCTTCCTTCATCATATTGTTTGACTTGATCTTGAGCTAAGGTTGCTGCTGGATTTTGCAAAATAAAGATCAAAACTACGATTGACCACAACTTCCCAGTATAAAATTTCAATAGGACCTCCGAGTACATTATTGCTTCTGAAGTTTCGATTTCAAACTGAAGGAAAACCCTTCAATACTTCTGCACATCATCAAAACTAGATAGACTTCGAGTGTCATTTTAACTAAAATTAGGAAAACAGCAAATTTATTTTGGATCGTTGGTGATGAGTGTTTATCAACTTAAAATTTCTTTAGTCCAGTCTAATCCAACCGTTGGAGGAATAGATCTCAATTCGGAATGCGTTTTGACCAAATCTAATGAGGCAGAAAAAAAAGGATCAGATCTGATAGTTTTTCCTGAAATGTTTCTCAGTGGATACCAGCCTCTAGATCTCGTTAATAAACGTTCTTTTTTGGAAAATATCTCTATTCAAGTTCAACAAATTGCTCAGAAAACAAAGGGACTTGATGTTAGAATTTTAATTGGAGGTCCATGGCTTTTGGATGGAAAGATTTATAATGCATTTATCTCTATTCACAAAGGATTTATAAAAATAGTTAGCAAGAAATCGCACTTGCCTAACTATGATGTTTTTGACGAGAAAAGGTTTTTCGTCGCTGGAGATGAATTAGAACTCTTAGATCTAGGTACAATAAAGATTGGGTTTCCCATATGTGAAGATGCGTGGCATCCAGATATCATTTCCAAACTGAAAGAGATGGGAGCCGATATAATAATTATTCCCAACGGTTCGCCATATGAATCCAACAAGCTATTTGAAAGACAGCAGATAATTAAAAGTCGGTGTGAAGAGTCTAACCTACCTATCATTTACTTAAATTTGGTTGGTGGCCAAGATGATTTAGTATTTGATGGTGGCTCATTTGTATATGACAATAGAGGTACTATTGTCTCTCAATTGCCACAGTTTTTAGAAAAAACTGAGCAAGTTATTTTTGAGCAGAGAAAAAATGGTTGGGTTCCATTACCTGGATTAGTAGCGGAAATTGGTTCTCATGAGAGCCAAGACTATAAGGCCGTTGTGCTTGGGCTAAGAGATTATGTTTTGAAGTCAAATTTTCACAAAGTTGTTATTGGCTTATCAGGAGGAATTGATAGTGCCCTTGTGACGGTTATGGCAGTGGATGCATTGGGTGCCGACAACGTAGTCTGTTTGGCATTGCCTTCAAAGTTTAATTCGAGTGCCTCCTTAGATGATGCAAAACAGTTGTCTGAAAATCTTGGAATCACGCTTGAGACAATAGGTATACAAGAGATAATAGACAATGTGGATCAACGTTTAGCACCGTTGTTTCAAGGTAAGAAAAGAGATGTCACAGAAGAGAATATCCAATCCAGATTAAGAGCTGTTTTGTTGATGGCGTTTTCAAATAAAGAAAAGCACCTGCTTTTGTCTACCGGTAATAAGTCTGAAATTGCGGTGGGTTACTCAACTATTTATGGAGATATGGCAGGCGCTTACAATCCTCTTAAAGATATATATAAGACAAAAGTTTACAAACTGAGTAAATGGAGAAATTTTGTTGCTAAAACCGATGAGTTTAGAGTTGAAAAACCCATTCCTGAAAATATTTTACTTAAAGAGCCTTCAGCTGAGTTAGCCTTTGATCAAAAAGATACTGACTCTTTACCAAGTTATGATGAACTTGATACCATTTTGGAGTATCTTATCGAGGATGATCTAGCGGTTCAGGAAGTTGTTAAAAAAGGCTTTTTAGAAAAGACAGTTGTAAACGTTAAAAATCTTCTTTACTTGAGTGAATACAAAAGATACCAAGCCTGTCCTGGACCCAAAATATCCAGGAGGCCCTTTTCACTTGGTAGACGTATACCAATAGTAAACCATTGGAGAGATTAGATTTGACAAAAAGAGTTTTGAGATTTGCTCCGTCTCCCACAGGTTATTTGCACGTCGGAAATATCAGAACAGCTTTGTTCAATTACTTGCAAGCAAAAAAAGTTGGTGCTGAGTTTATTCTAAGATTGGATGATACGGATAAGGAACGATCTTCTCAGCATTTTATTGATCAAATAAAGAGAGATTTGGAGTGGTTAGGCATAAATTGGGATAGAGTTGAACAGCAGTCTCTTAGAATAGAAAGATATAGAGAGGTGTTGAATAAATTCAAAGAGCAAAAAGTAGTCTATGAGTGTTTTGAAACTTCTTTAGAGTTGGAGCTTAAAAGGAAAAAGCAGCATAATCAAGGCAAGCCTCCAGTATATGATAGAGCAGCCTTAAAATTGGATGTTGTGGAGAAAAATGCTTTAAGAGATAAAACTGACAGTTATTGGCGATTTTTATTGAGCGGTGAAACTGTGACTTGGAGAGATGAAATTGCAGGAGAAATAAATGTCCGGACTTCTGTAGTTTCAGACCCTATATTGGTTAAGGGAAATGGTCAGTTCCTCTATACTTTAGCTTCTGTGATTGATGACTCAGATTTTGGTGTTACTGACGTGGTTAGAGGTATTGATCATTTGACTAATACGGCAGTTCAAACAGAAATTTTTAGGAATTTATCTGCAAGTCTGCCAGTTTTTGGACACCACTCTTTGATTGTAGATAACTCTGGAGAGAATTTTTCCAAGAGAAGCGGTAGTTTATCAATTAAAAGTTTAAAAGAAGCAGGAATAGAAGCAGGAGCTATTGTTTCGAAATTAGTTTCTCTGGGGACTGGAGATGGCCTCGACTTAAAAAATAATATTGATGAGTTAACCCCTAAATTCGAATTAAGAAAATTTAGCACAGCTCCGGTCAAATTTGAAAAGGAAGTTTTACAAACAATTTCTCGTAAACTTATAGCCAATTTGTCTGTTAGCGAGATTTTTCCCTATCTCGACCTGATTGGTGTGCCAGACAATATAAAAGAAAATTTTTGGATAATGGCAAAAGACAATATAAACTCTAAAGACGACTTGGTTGAGATATGGAAACTGTGTAAAGAGGGCACTAATAACCCGATAATAGCCCCTGAAGATAAGCAATTCATAGAAGTAGCAATCACCTTAATTGGTGAATATCCACGCGACAAAGACAGTTGGAAAACCTTGACGGATAAGTTAAACAATTTAACTGGAAGATCAGGTAAAAATTTGTTTATGCCTCTTCGTTATTTCCTTACGGGAAAGAGTGATGGACCTGATATGAAGAAGCTTTTTCCTTTAATGCAAAAAATACAAAGATATGGGCTAAGTTGAGAATTTCCTGTATTTGACTCTTTGAGGAATAACCGCAGCATCTCCCAACCTTCTTTTTTTATCATCTTCGTAATCATTAAAGTTACCTTCAAAGAATGTCATATTGCTCTCTCCCTCAAAGCCTAGGATATGTGTACACAGTCTATCCATGAAGAATCTGTCATGTGATACAACTATTACGCAGCCTGCAAAATCTAGTATAGCTTCTTCAAGTGCACGAAGTGTTTCAATATCGAGATCGTTAGTCGGCTCATCTAATAATAATACATTTCCACCTGATTTAAGTAATTTTGCGAGATGTACTCTGTTTCGTTCTCCACCTGACAATTGACCTACTTTTTTCTGTTGGTCAGGGCCTTTAAAATTGAATGCACCAACATATGCTCTGGAATTTACTTCCAAATCACCCAATTCAATTATGTCTAAGCCACCTGAAATTTCTTCCCATACAGTTTTTCTATCGTCGAGCTTATCTCTACTTTGATCGACATAACTTAACTCAACGGTCTCTCCAATACTAATGTGACCACTAGTGAGAGAGTCGCTGCCTGTTAAAATTTTTAAAAGAGTTGATTTTCCAGCACCATTAGCGCCCACTACTCCTATAATCGCTCCTGGAGGAATAGAAAAACTAAAGTCCTCAAATAGCATTTTATTCTCAAAAGTTTTTGTTATCTTTTCAGCATCTATAACTTTTGAGCCTAAACGCGAGCCATTTGGAATTATAATTTGGGAAGTTGATATTTTTTCTTTTTTATCTTCATTCAGCAAATCCTGATAAGCACTAATTCTGGCCTTCTGTTTAGCCTGCCTAGCTTTAGCTCCTTGTCTGATCCAATTAAGTTCTTTTTTTAATATGTTATTCTTAGCTTTTTCAGTTTTTTCTTCCAATTCTAGTCTCGTACTTTTATTTTCTAACCAGCCAGAATAATTTCCTTCAAAGGGAAAACCTTTTCCTCTATCGAGTTCCAATATCCACCCAGTGATTTGATCGAGAAAATATCTGTCATGAGTTACAATCAAGATTGTACCTTTATACGCTATCAAATGTTGTTGAAGCCAACTTACAGTTTCTGCATCTAGATGGTTGGTAGGTTCGTCTAGTAACAGCAAATCAGGTTCTTCCAGCAGTAACTTGCATAAGGCAACTCTTCTGATCTCACCTCCAGATAGTGTAGAAACAAGGGAGGAGTCATCAGGACATCTCAATGCCTCCATAGCCATATCAACTTTTGAGTCGATGTCCCAAATTTGGAGTGAGTCAATCTCATCTTGAAGCTGTGTCATTTCTGTCATTTTTTCATCTGAGTACTCATCTGCTAGTGATGCGGCTAAGTTATTAAACTTATCAAGAAGTGATTTTTTGTTGGATACAGACGCTAAAACATTCTCTCTTACTGTTTTGCTATCGTCGAGCTTTGGTTCTTGTGCAAGGTAACCTACTTTTATACCTTGAGCCGGGTAAGCTTCACCGTTAAATTCTCTTTCTATTCCTGCCATTATTTTTAATAGAGTTGATTTTCCAGCTCCATTCACTCCCACCAAACCAATTTTTACGCCAGGCAAAAATGATAATGTTATATTTTCAAAGCACTTTTTCCCATTTGGGAAGGTTTTCGTTAATTCTTTTAGGGTATATATATATTGGTATGAACTCATGTCCTAATTGCTATAATAGTATTACCGTTTTGTCATATGTTTTTTATTGAAGGAGTAAAAAAGACTTGCAACTAGGGCTGGAGACAACGCTTGGTAGGATTGGGTATAGAAGGTCTATCGGGATATTAGGAGGTTCATTCAACCCTCCTCACCCAGGCCATGTTCATATAAGCAAAGTATCCTTAAGAATGTTTGATCTAGGACAGATATATTGGGTCTACACAAAAAAAAATCCTCTTAAAAAAGTAAGTCCATCGAGTTTTCATGATAGGGTCGAGGAAACAAAAAAATTGGTTGAATCACCCAATATTAAACTTTCCCCAATTGAGATAAGACACAATTTTCAGTACAGTTTCCAGCTTTTGAAGTTTATACAAAAAAGACATAGACATATAAAATTTATTTGGGTGATGGGTGAAGATAATATTACTCAATTCCATCTTTGGAAAAATTGGCAATGGATAGCGAATAATGTGAGAATTGCTGTGGTAGCAAGAGGGAACAATAGATCATTGGTGAATTCATCAACTTTTGCTTTGAAGTATAGGAGTTTTAGACTTATAAGTGGGCAAGCGGCACAACTACAGCATTTTAAGCCTCCAATATGGTGCATCGTGGACTCAAAAAGACTAAATCTTTCCTCAAGTGATCTTAGATCAAATGCTTAGTAAAAGAAGATTTATTAAGTTGAGTGCTTTATCGGCATTTGCAGGATTCATTCCCTCAAATGCTTTAGCAAAAACAACAAATATTTTTACCAATTTAATTAAAAAATCTGGCTTTGAAAATAATACAAGTTTTATGGCAGTAGACCTTAGATCGAATAAGCTCATTGGTCGCCATAATGAAAAACTTAGGTTACCTATTGCTTCTGTTACTAAAATGGTGACTGCATGTTATTATCTAAGTAATAATCACAAACTTGACAGATTTAAAACTGAATTGTTCATTGATGGAGTTATCGAAGACAATATATTGCACGGTGACCTATACCTTAAAGGTTACGGAGACCCTACGCTTAAGACGGATGATCTTTCCCTTTTTATTGACTCTG
>CACELY010000037.1 GCA_902560505.1 uncultured Alphaproteobacteria bacterium | reverse complement strand
TGCATCAAACGCAACATTATTATTGGTTGAATTAGAAAAAGAGGGTTTGGCTAATAGGATAAGTAATAGGGTCAATTATATGCTGGAGTGTGGTGTTATAAAAGAAGTAGAAAAAGTCTATAACAGTTGTTGGGATAATAAATTACCATTTACAAAAGCAATAGGCGCAGAAGATATAATTAGGTACTTAAATGAGGAAATAATTTTTGAGAAACTATTCCAAAATATTGCCCTTAAGACACGACAATTTGCAAAAAGACAGAGAACTTGGCAAAGAAATTATATGAAAGATTGGTACTCGATTAATACTGCTGGATTGAATAGTTTAGATATAAAAAAAATAGTTAAAAAAGTAAAAGCAAACAATTAATTCGTTGCACTCTACATTAATAACTAATAACTATAACTTAGTGCCCCAATGAAATTTAAGAGATGATAAAGCGTTACTCTAGGCCAGAAATGATAAAAGTATGGTCACAGCAAGAAAAGTATAGAATTTGGTTTGAAATTGAAGCATATGCTTGCGAAGCTATGGAAAATATAAGCCTTATTCCTAAGGGAACAACGAAAAATGTGTTAAAGGCTAGCGGTATCGATTATGACATCGATGAAATTGATGCTATTGAAAAAATAACAAAGCACGACGTAATTGCTTTTCTTACATATCTTTCAAAGTTTATTGGAGAGAGCTCAAGATTTGTGCACCAAGGTTTAACGTCTTCTGATGTGCTTGACACATGCTTCAACATACAATTAGTTAACGCATCTAACTATCTTGAAAAAGGCTTACAAGACCTGTTAGATGTTATAAAGGTAAGAGCTTTTGAACATAAAGATACTATTTGTATAGGGCGCAGTCATGGAATATTCGCAGAACCAACAACTTTTGGTTTAAAACTAGCGCAGGCTTACGCCGAGATGAAAAGAAATCTGTTGAGATTACAGTATGCTAAGATAGAAATTTCAACTGGCGCACTATCTGGCGCTGTTGGAACTTTTGCGAACATTGATCCCAGGGTAGAGGCAATGGTGTGTAAAAAACTCAATCTCAATCCAGAAATAATATCTACCCAAATCATTCCTAGAGATAGACACGCAATGTTTTTTTCTGTGTTGGCAATTGTAGCCTCCTCTATCGAAAGAATCGCAACAGAGATTAGACATTTGAGTAGATCTGAAGTACTCGAGGCAGAAGAGAACTTTTCGGAAGGTCAAAAAGGTTCAAGCGCTATGCCACATAAGAGAAATCCAGTACTTACAGAAAACCTCACTGGTTTAGCAAGATTAGTTAGGATGGCCGTAATCCCCGCACTTGAAAATATTACGCTTTGGCATGAAAGAGATATTTCTCATAGCTCGGTAGAAAGAAATATTGGTCCGGATACGACTATTACGTTAGATTTTGCCATTACACGTCTTACACAAGTTATAAAGGATTTGCGTGTTTATCCAAAAAATATGAAAAGGAATATGGAAAAGTCTAAAGGCCTTTACAATTCACAGCAGTTATTACTTATGTTGACCCAGAAAGGAGTTAGCCGTGAAGATGCTTATGCTAACGTACAGAAAGTTGCAATGAAGGTTTGGAACTCTGAAAATTTGGACTTCATAGAAGAAGCTCAAAGAGATAGTTTTATAAAGTCACATATAAACGAAAATGAGCTATTGGAGATTTCTAGACTAGAGTATCATACAAAATTTGTTGACACTTTATTTAAGAGAGTTTTTGGTACCAAATAATGACTATCAGAAAAAAGAAAAAACTTTATGAAGGCAAGGCGAAGATTTTGTACTCTACAGGTGATTCCTATAGTTTAATCCAGCATTTCAAGGATGAAGCAACCGCCTTTAATGCAAAAAAAAAGGAGGTCATAGAAGGTAAGGGAGTTCTAAACAATTTTTTGTCAGAATTTTTTATGCAAAAACTTAATTCTGTTAATGTTCCAACCCACTTTATTAGTAGATTGAATATGCGCGAGCAATTGGTAGAAAAGTGTGACATCATACCTTTAGAAGTAGTCGTGCGAAATATCGCAGCTGGCTCATTATCAAAAAGATTGGGTATAGAGGAAGGTAAACGCTTACCTAGACCATTAGTGGAGTTTTACTACAAGGATGACAGTCTAAATGATCCATTGGTTACTGAAAGTCAAATAAGTACTTTTGAATGGGCTACAGAAACAGAACTAGGTGAGATATTTGAGATAGCCTTAAGAACAAATGATTTTCTATGTGGCCTGCTTTCTGCAGTTAATCTGACACTTGTAGACTTCAAGATTGAAATCGGCAGAAGCTTCAGATCAGAGGGCGAAAAACTTATTATTGCTGATGAAATAAGTCCTGATACCTGTCGTCTATGGGACTCAAAAACAAAAAAACGCCTCGATAAAGATGTTTTTAGATTGAATGAAGGTAGTATTTCAATTGCATACACTGAAGTAGCGGATAGATTTGATTTATTACCAAAAAACGTGAGAAGTGCCGTACAATGACCATTAATGAAAAAGTTTTCAAATTTAAAGTTGAGGTTATTCTTAAAAAAGGTGTTCTTGACCCACAAGGAGAGGCTATCAAGCAATCTATCAATATAAATAATCTAGGAAATATTTTGGATGTAAAACAAGGAAAGCTCTTTGAATTAACGGCATCATCAAAAAATAGGAAGCAAGCTATTAAAGAAGTAGAAAGAATCTGTGCAGATTTGCTTACTAATTCCGTAATTGAAGAATTTAAATATTATGAGGTTTCAGAATAATAAAGTGTGGAGTCATAGTTTTTCCTGGTTCTAATTGTGACAAAGATTGTCAAAGAGCTTTTGAATTATTCCCTGAATTTGATGTCAAAATGATCTGGCATAAAGAGACAACCCTTCCAAAAGTTGACCTCGTTGTACTTCCGGGAGGATTCTCCTATGGTGACTATCTCAGATGCGGAGCGATAGCGGCTAAATCTCCTATTATGAAAGCTGTTAAAAACTTTTATGAGATCGGTGGATTTATTATCGGAATTTGCAATGGGTTTCAAATTTTAACAGAGACAAAGATATTACCGGGAGCATTAATACCAAATACTAATCAAAAATTTATTTGTAAGGACCAAGACTTGATTGTGGCAAACAATAAAACATTTTTTACCTCTAATTTTGAGCACAATAGAACCATTTCAATCCCTATAGCGCATCATGACGGTCAGTATTTTTTAAATGGCCCAGAAATAGAGGAATTAGAACAAAATGAAGGAATTGTTTTAAAGTATAGAGACAATCCAAATGGTTCAATCAAAGATATCGCAGGAGTTTGCTCAAAAAACAAGCGCGTTATCGGAATGATGCCACATCCAGAAAGAGCAGTTGATGAGAAGTTAGGTAGCGTATCGGGATTAAGGATGTTTGAGTCAGTAATATCAAATTTCTAACTGAAATAATTACTCTTTCTTTAAATTTAATGGCCTAAGCTTTTAATTGATTATGCTTTCTTTTCATCATGTCTTTCGCTGTTTCAACGGCAACAGCAGCATCTCTACAATATGCGTCAGCGCCAATTGATTTGCTAAATTCTTCATTCAAAGGCGCCCCACCAACTAAAACCATGTACTTATCTCTTAATCCTTTTTCAACTAATGTATCAATAACCACCTTCATATAGGGCATAGTTGTTGTCAATAATGCAGACATACCCAAAAAGTCTGGTTCCTCTTCCTCAAGCGCAGTTAAGTAGTTTTCAACGGGATTATTTATTCCTAAGTCTCTAACCTCAAAGCCTGCACCTTCCATCATCATAATTACAAGGTTTTTTCCAATATCGTGTATATCACCCTTTACTGTGCCAATCACAAGCTTTCCTAAGCGCGGCGCACCTGTTTCTGCCAATAGTGGCTTGAGAATTGCCATTCCTGCCTTCATGGCATTGGCTGCTAATAAAACTTCCGGTACGAACAATATGCCATCACGAAAGTCTTCTCCAACTATCCGCATGCCTTCTACTAATGCTTTTGTTAAAACATCATAAGGTTGCCATTTTCTCTCCAAAAGGATGTTTACACCTTCAACGATCTCATCATTAAGACCGTCATATAAATCATCGTGCATTTGGAGAACGAGCTCATCGTCATTAAGCTCACTGAGAATAATTTCTTCGTCAATTTCTTCTTCGTCAGACATACCAAACCTCCACTAAGAGACACAATTATCTTCAGTGTTCACGAAAATTTTAATTTGGTCAATCATAGATTTTAACCCATTTGATCTTTGTGAAGAAAGGTGAGCGTTTAAGCCTAATTTCTCAAACTCTGCCCTTGGATCAACGGCTTGTGCTTCGACAAATGTTTTGCCTTTATATAGGCTTAAAAGAATAGCGATTAAGCCCTTAACTATTAGAGCATCAGAGTCTCCTTCTATATTAAATACTTTAGAACTGTTAGATATGTTCCAATTCATGTCTAGCCAGACCTGACTTGCGCAACCATTTACCTTATTTTTGTCTGTTTTCATTTCATCTGGGAGCGAGACCTGCTTTCCTAAATCTATTATATATCCGTATCTATCTTCCCACTCACTAAATAAATCGAGGTCTTCCTTAATTTGATCGAAATTCATGTGTATATTCCTCAATAACTTTATACTGTTATAAGATGTAGTCCATTGTCATTGAATGTAAGAGATATTTCACCATTTTTTAGTTTCAATGCATCTTCACCAAAAATTTTGAACCTCCATCCCTCTAAAGCTCTCACATTTGGATTTTCATGTCGTGCAATCATTTCAATATCCTTTGAACTGGCAATTAATTTTGTTGCCACATTATGACAAGAGGCATTAAATTTAAGAAGAACCTTCAAAAGCTCAACGAGCGCTAACTGGCTCGAAGATAAGGGAATATATTGATAGTCCTCGATAGGCTCGTCAGGTAAAGACTTAGAGTTTTTTATACACTCTAAAATACCTTTTGCAATCCATCCAGTTTTTAACGCCTTAGATGGTAATCTAGAGCTATAAAGATCTTGAAGTTTTTTTGGTCTCTGAGAGGCAATTTGAATTATTTCTTCATCTTTTAAAATATGTCCTCTTGGTAAATCCCTTTTCTGCGCTTCATTTTCCCTAAACGAAGAAATGCTCTTTATAATTTTAACAAAATCTTGATCTTTCCTTCGAAGCCTTATCTTTTTCCAAGACTGGTCTGGATCAGTAGAATACGTTTTAGGGTTTTTAAGAATATCAAATTCTTCTTTTACCCAAGAAAGCCTGTTAGAGTTATTTATTTCATCTTTAAGCTTTTCATAAATAGTTCTTAAATAAGTTACATCAGTTAAGGCATAATTGATCTGCTTATCTGAAAGTGGTCTCTTTGACCAATCTGTAAACCTACTAGATTTATCTATTTTTTTCTCTGCAATTTGATTTACTAAAGTCTCATAAGCAACTTGATCACCAAAGCCACAAACCATAGCAGCGATTTGAGTATCGAATATAGGTTTTGGAAGCACGCCTGTTTTATTGAAAAAGATTTCTAGATCCTGCCTTCCTGAATGTAGTACTTTTAAAACACTTTCATTTGCTAAAAGGTCAAAAAATGGTCTAAGGGATAGCTTTTCTGATAGTGGATCTATTAACGCAAAACTGTCATTACCTTTTTTAGGATAAGCAATTTGAATTAAACATAGTTTTGCGTAATAAGTCTTATCACGCATAAACTCCGTATCAATGGTTACATAGGGATAATTTTTGGCCGCCAAACAAAAAGCCTCTAGATCCTGAGTAGTATCAATTATTGACACGTAATTCCCTTCATAGTTTTAATTGTGCGCTATCCCTCTTAGAAACTCTTTCATACCAATCCCTCAATCCGGTCATTAAATCAGGTATTGGCTCTTTGATTGCTCTCGTAAAATCAACAGCAACAAACGCCCATATATCGGCTGCCGTAAACCTATCTGAGCACAAAAAAAGTAGTTGACGAGCTAGATGTCTCTGCTGTCTGTGGCTATGCTTCCTATCCAAACGTTCTGGAACGCGCTGGAGCACATGATGCAGATATGATTATCGCTGCTACATTGTCTGATGAAGTTAATATGGTTACATGCCAAATTGCGCATTCTATATTTTCTATTCCGAGAAAAATTGCTAGAATTAGATCAAATTTTTATCTTGAGGAAAATTATTCTAGCTATTACCGTTCTGATCATCTTCCAATAGATGAGATAATTTCTCCTGAGAGGGAGATTGCTGAAGGATTATTGAAACGACTAGAGGTTCCTGTCGCTTTTGAAGCTACAGAGTTTTTAGATGGGTCTGCTGTTCTGATTGGTCTCACTTTAAAAGAAGAGTGTGCTGTGTTATCAACACCTTTAAGGCAGTTATCAGAGCTTTTTTCTACTCTAAATGCTATTGTGGTTGGAATAAGAAGGGGCAATAATCTTTTTGTTCCAGATCCTGAAGATGAATTGCAACCAAATGATAGTATTTATATTTTTAGCGACAAAAAAGATCTAAGTCGTACGATTGAGATTTTTGATAAGAAAAGCTATATTGGTAAGTCAATAGTAATATTAGGAATGGGTGCTATAGGACAAAATGTAGCTAAAATGCTTGAAAATAAGAAGAGCGAGGGTGTAAATGTAAAGGTTATAGAAAAATCAAAAGATAGGGCGGTTGATGCGGCTGAGTTACTGGAGAAGACGGTTGTTTTGAATGGAGATGGTCTTGATACCGAGACCTTGGACGAGGCCAATGTCAGCCTATCAGATTTCTTTATAGCTTTAACTAATGATGATAAGACTAACTTAATTGCTTGTGCAAAAGCAAAAGCATTTGGTTGCAAGTTTACGATGGCACTAATTAATGATCCTTCGTTAGATAAAATGATCGCAACGATGGGGATAGATTCTTTTATTAGCCCTAAGTCTATTACGGTCTCATCAATTTTACGCAATATAAGGCACGGAATGGTTCGGTCTGTATACTCTGTGGGTGATGGTGAAGCCGAAGTTTTGGAGTTCCGTGTGCTAGAATCTTCACCTATCGCAGGTAAAACTTTAAAAGACGTAGATTGGCCTAAAGACTCCTTGGTCGGTTTATTAAAAAAAGATACTGAAGTCCTAGTGCCTAGAGGAAGTACAAGATTTGAAATGGGAGATGTATTAACAGTGTTCTGTTTAAGAGATGATATCAATAAGGTAGAAAATTTGTTTCAAGTGGGCGTAGACTTTTTTTAAAAAAGTGCTAACTTAGACAATATCTATCAAAGGCACTAGAAAATGGCGTCATCACATTCAAGTTTGCAAGATACATTTCTTAACTCTGTAAGAAAAAATAGAAATCCTGTCACACTTTTTTTGGTAAACGGGGTTAAACTTCAAGGAGTTATTACCTGGTTTGATAATTTTTCCGTTCTTTTGAGGAGAGAGGGAACGGTACAGCTGGTCTATAAACATGCGATTTCAACTATTATGCCTTCGCTTCCTATCGATCTATTAGATGAAGACACTGAAGAAGAGTAGAAGCTAGAGTTTGCGCACTTACGTTATTTCTGTAATTCTTCAGGGTAAACAGAATAAAAATTTTAAAGATGATGAATTTTTCCAATTAGCACGATCATTAAGTGCTTTAAATATCAAAAGCAAATCTGTTATACGTCTAACTAAAAGTCACCCGGCTTTTTTCCTTTCGAAGGGACACTTAAATAATATTAGAAATTACATTGCAGATAATGATATTGGACTTGTTTTAATAGATAATCCTTTGTCTCCTGTTCAACAAAGAAATCTTGAAAAAAAGCTTATCGCCAAAGTTCTTGACAGAACTGGTCTGGTTTTAGAGATTTTTGGGAGCAGAGCTCAATCAAAAGAGGGGATGCTTCAAGTAGAACTCGCCCATCTCTTGCACCAAAAATCACGTTTGGTAAGAAGTTGGACCCATTTAGAAAGGCAGAGAGGGGGGGAAAGGATTTCTTGGTGGTCCTGGAGAAACTCAAATTGAATCTGACAGAAGAAGTTTATCAACTAAAATAGTTAACATTAGAAAATCCATCAGCAAAGTTAGAAAGACAAGAAATGTGCAAAGAAACCAAAGATTAAAAAATAGTATACCTTTGGTTTCATTCGTAGGTTATACAAACGCAGGAAAATCAACACTATTCAATGCTTTTCCAAACAAAAAAACAAAAGCAGAAAACAGATTATTTTCAACTCTTGATCCTTATTTGAAAAAATGTGGATCATACAAAAAAGAGTATATTATTTCTGATACCGTTGGCTTTATTAGAGATCTACCTACTTCGTTAGTGATAGCTTTTAGAGCAACGCTCGAAGAAATAGCTTTTTCAGACCTTATTGTTCATGTAGTAGATGTATCAGACGAATTCGCAGATAAAAATGCGGAAGTGGTCTATAATACTTTAGAAGAATTGGGTGTAGATACTGGAGATAAAAATAGAATTATTGAAGTTCATAACAAAATTGATGTTAGTATTCATCAAAGGTTTCCACCCTTTTTAAAAGGACTGGAAAAGGACAAAATTTTTTCTATTTCGGCAAAAGAAAAGCAGGGTCTAGAGAAGCTTTTTCATGGAATTGAAAATAAATTGTATAAGCAAATATTAAAGGAGAACATTATTTTGGATGTAACTGAGACTGAAAAAATTAAGTGGCTTTATCAAAATCATTTAGTTAAATCCTCTGAATTGAAAGAAAGCATTATAAAACTTGAATTGATATGGGATGGTGAAGAGAAACAAAAATTTAATGAAATTTTTGCATTGACGGTTTTATAATTTGAAAGAAAGGAGAAATATCAAAATCTTTTGGTAAGCAATAAGTAGGATGGCGCAACACTATTGACTCGAGCTCATTTTTAAACGGAAGAATTGGATGGTCTATTTCCTTGAAAGCTTCCGCTATTAGAGTAGAGCAAATAGCTTTTGTTGGATCTCCAGCACCAATTCCAATTAAATTCCTTCTAAGCTTTTTTGGAACCGGTGGAGTCGGAAAAACATATCTAATTAAGTCTATAATGTTTTTTAAATCATATTTTGAACCAATTTTTTTTATTAAATAGTTAATTAAAATTTTTCTTTTTTTATTGTTTAAGAATACCGGTCTACATATCCTAAGATTATGATGCATATAAACATCAATATCTGTAATTTTGCATCCATCAACTGCCTTAACCTCAATTAAACAGTGACTCAAAGAGCTAGTTTCTCCGATAAAAATTGCAGCATGAGACCAATTAGAATTGGTAATGAATTGAATTGCACTGCTTACCCGACTCTGTCCTTCAATTAAAACCACATCACCCGGTTTTAAAGAAGATTTTATATCATCTATACTAATTCTGAAGTAATGGTCTTCATTTATATGCTCCTTAGTCAGATACTTTGCTAGCCGGGTGCCAATGAGTTGTAATAACATCAAATTTGTCTAGCTCTCCATTAGCTGGCGCCAGTGTATTCTACATAAAGATTCATATAAATCATTTCCTCCAATCTGTATTTGAGATCCATCTTTAATAGGTTTATTGTTAATTGATTTTCTTACCACCATAGTAGCTTTTTTCCCACAATGGCAAATTGTCTTTATTTCCTTTAATTCATCGGCTAAGCCAAGGAGCGCAGATGATCCTGGAAATAAATTACCTTGAAAATCAACCCTTAGTCCGTAACACAAAACTGGTAGGAAGAGGTCATCAACAGCTCTTGCCAGTTGCCATACTTGATCTTTGGTTAAAAATTGAGCTTCATCAATTAAAACACACGCAACCGGAGAACTTTTTTGCTTTGATTTCAGGAGGTTATATAAGTTTAGTCTGTCGTTAAATGTATCAGCCCGCTTCTCTATTCCTATCCTACTAGCTATTTTCCCTTCACCAGATCTATTGTCAATTTCTGCTGTTAAAAGGTAGGGCACCATACCCCTTTCCTCATAGTTATGCGCGGCTTGTAACAGAATTGTTGATTTTCCTGCATTCATAGTTGAATAATTGAAAAATAACTTAGCCATAACTCATCCTAACTCTAAAATCTCACGTGCTTTTTTCCAAGAAGCAACAGGCCTATTGTACTGTTCACAAATTGCTTTAGCAATCTTTACTAAGCTAGCGTTTGAAGGTGCCAATGTCTCTTTATCAATTCTGATATTATCTTCCAATCCGGTTCTAACGTGTCCCCCCAATTTTATGCACCATTCATTCAAAATTCTCTGATTTCTTCCAATACCTGCACCACACCATAAAGCTTTTGGCAAAAGTCGATTAACAGTCTTTATATAATATTCAAAAACATCAAAATCTGCTGGCATAGCATTTTTTACCCCCATAACAAATTGAATATACAAATTTCCTTGTAATTTATTCTGTTTAGCTAAATTAGCTGCTTGATGAATATGAGATAAATCAAATACCTCTATTTCAGGTTTAACTGAATTTTTAATCATTTCTTCCGCGAGCCAATCAACAAGATCTGGAGGGTTCTCATAAACTCTTGTGGGAAAATTGTTTGAGCCAACAGTTAATGAAGCCATATCTGGTCTTAGACTCAGCATTTTTCCTCGGTCAAAACCATGGCCTGATCGACCACCTGTAGAAAGTTGGATGATCATACCAGGGCAAAATTTTTCGATACCCTCTTTCAATCTTCTATATTTATCAGGGTCTATGCTAGGTGTCCCATCATCATTACGAACATGACAATGGGCTATACTAGCGCCTAACTCATAGCATTCTTGAGTGCTTTCTATCTGTTCCGCTATGCTTATTGGGACTGCAGGGTTATCTTCTTTAGTGGGGACAGAGCCTGTAATTGCAACACATATGATACACGGATCAATCATCATGGTAATATAGGTTGAAATTAGGTAAATTAAAAATAAAATATCGGTGGATTATGTG
>CACELY010000036.1 GCA_902560505.1 uncultured Alphaproteobacteria bacterium | reverse complement strand
TTTGCATCAAATGTGATGATTTAGCAGTAAATAATAAAAAATTACAGAGCCAATAGCGCCTGCTATTGCCGCTTGAGCAAACCTAGTTCTCATTTTTGCAGCCATTTCTTTCATTTTCTCGGGATCTGAACCGAAAATTAGTTCAACAGAATCTTGAAGTGTTTCTCTATCACTTGGATATTGACCTTTTTTTTTCATAGCTGCGGTTGACGTTCGCCTGATTCTCATGATTAAATCTCCTTGTTTTGTTCAACAAATATGTTCTGGATCGAAAAGATGACAACTGGGTGTGTCATTTTGCCTCATATTTGGAAAAAAATTTTTTTTAGCTTGGTTTTAAAAAAAATAGAGCTATTTGAACGCTTACTAACAAAGTGGAGATTCAAAAAAATGAAAAAAATTATCGCGTCTGTATTCGCCATTACACTAATTGGCTCCAGCGTACATGCAAGTGGCTGTAGCGAAATGGCGGCATTCAATACAAAAATAAAGAAAGCATTAAAAACAGCGTCTTTTAACGAAAAGACCCTAGCAGATATTAGAAATTTGCAGTCTGAATGCAAACGACAGCATGACATGGGAATGTCCGTGAGTGCGATTAGTTCATGCAACAAGGCGCTCGATTTAGTCGCTGTCAACTAAGATTATAACTAAATTCGGGATTATGGAGTAATAATATGAGTAACGAAGAGAGAAAATTTACTAAGCTTGACGTAGTAAGCGGAAAGTCGTATTTCATTTGCCAATGTGGTCAAAGCTCAAAGTACCCGTTATGCGATGGAAGCCATAAAAACACCTCTTTCAGTCCTGAGAAATATGTCGCGTCTGCAAACACTTCTGTAAGTGTCTGCGGATGCAATGATTTAAAAACAGTTGTTTGCGACTGCGCGTAATAAGGAATGATCACATGAATGCAATTGTTAAAAGATTAGAACGGTTTAACAGCGCTATACCAGAATTTTGCACGTCTCATTGGTTATTAAGAATACCTTTAGCGTTATTGTTCATACAAATGGGGTTAATGAAGTTGCCCATAGACCCTGCTGAAGCAGAATCCTACGGTCTTTCTGTTCTCGTTTGGTGGGTGGTAGCTCTTGGTGAGTTAGGTAGTGGACTCGGTTTAATAGCAGGCGGATTGTTTAACACAAGAAAAATACCAAGTTGGTTGGGAGACACTCTAACGCGCTTCAGTGGGTTTACTATAGGTTGCATAACAACGGGCGTGATATGGATTGGCGAACCCGAAAGCTTTCTAGACGTAATTTTGTATGACAATCTTCACGTGTTTATGTGGGTCGGAGGGTTATTTTTCGCTCTACGTGGAAACCGGGCTTAATATCTCTAGGGGACTTTAAATGTCCCCTTTATTTCTATTAGCATCAAACTTTTCATTAAATTGTTTTTGTGGAAACCGCTTTGACAATTTTTCTTTATTACCGTTTATAATATCCACTAGGTCAACCTTCAGCGCCAGACAAGCTTGAGCGACATACCACATTATATCTCCCAATTCTCTTCTCATGTGTTCATGGGCGACAACATCGAAAGCCTTTTCCTGAAACATTATTTTCTTAATTATTTCATTGAACTCTCCAACCTCTCCAGATAAACCAATACCAGCTGTTAGCAATCGTGACATCTCGATATCTTTGGAATTGAGATAATTGATACGTTCCCTCATTTTATCCGATGATTTCGAAGCTTCACTTGTAACTTTATCTACGAAATCCGTGTATTCTTCTAGCAAATTTTGTTGCATTTTTTACCCTATTTTGATTTAACCTAATTTTAATCACTTTATATCCTTGCCATCCTTTCGAATGTAATCGTCTTTTGATTTAAACTCTTCGCCCTCCTTTAATAGACCAGCACCAGGAATGAAATTTACCTCTATCCTAATTCCATCTGGGTCTTCAAATAATACATAATAATAACCTGGAGCCCAATCTCGTTCTTCGGGGCCACGTACAACTTTTGCATTGATCTGTGTCAAAAGCTCATAAGTTCTATCGACATCATCACGACTTTTAGCCCTCAAACATAGATGATGAAGACCAACCCTATATTGTTGAAAGGTTTCGGCTGAAAATTCAGGATCACATCTTCTTATACCTATAGCCGTTCTACCTCCAACATGATAGCAAAAATCCTGTCCATCCATAACACAGATCATTCCAAATTTTGGCAAAAGGCTTTTGTAAAATTGTCTTGCTTCACTAAAACGTGTAACCGTTAATATTACATGAGCCATACCATTAATCTCAATTTCACTCATGTCGTAGTCATCGCACTTCCAAAAGACTTTACCTTATCTGCTTTTCCTGGCGATGGAGGAATGTTAAGACCTCTGTCACAAGCTGGACGTATACGCATTTGTTCCATCCATCTTTCCAAACTTTCCAGACCCTCAGTCGAAACTCGTGCCCATTTATGACTCCTTATCCAAGACCAATTGGCAATATCCGCGATAGAAAAGTCCCGAGCTAGCCACTCAGATTGACTGAGCCGTACATCTAAGACCTCATATAATCTTCTTGTTTCATTATGATATCGTTTGCGCGCGGCAGGAACATCGTTTGGGAAGTACCGTTCAAAAACCACTGCCTGCCCTTGCATTGGCCCTATTCCGCTTGCTTGGAACATTAACCATTGTAAGACTAATGTTCTATCAGGTTCATTAATTGGTAATAACTGGCCAAACTTTTCTGCCAAATAAATAAGGATGGCGTTTGAGTCAAAAATGATATTGCTGTCTTTTCCCATTGTTTTTAACACTGGAATTCGTCCATTGGGATTTATTTGTAAGAACCAGTTTGAATGTTGCTCGCCTGATTGTAAATCTATAAGCTGTACCTCATATTGAGCTCTTAACTCTTCAAGAGCCATAGCTACTTTCCATCCATTTGGAGTGGGTGCTGTGTAAAGTTTATACATAGTGTTTCCTAAGGATAAAATGCTATTATAGTAAATAAAAAAGCACAAGTTCGTTCTATATGATAGCGTGAGTATATTAGGAGATTATTTTGAAAAAAGTTGATTGGTATTTTGATTTTATTTCTCCTTTTGCTTATTTACAATTTTCACAATTTAAAAAGTTTGAAAATGAGCTTAACATCACAATACATCCAGTCGTATTTGGCGCTCTTCTGAAACATTGGGGTCAACTTGGACCTGCAGAAATTGTCCCTAAAAGAATATTTACTTATCGTTTTTTCAAATGGAAAGCTGACAAGTTAGGAATAAAATATACTATGCCTCCCTCACACCCATTTAACCCTCTACCGGCCTTGTTGTCATGTATCGCAGGAAATTCAACCTATGAAGTAACTAAAGAAATTTTCAACATTATCTACAAACAAGGACAACAACCGGATCAGAAAGAGGGAATAGAGAAACTAGAAGCCGTAGTAAATGAATACTCATCATCAACGCATTCGACACAAGATGAAAGTGCTCTTAAAAAGATATTGCGTGCCAACACATCTAAAGCTATAGAAAATGGCGTATTTGGTGTGCCAACGTTTGTAGTCGAAGGACAAGTTTTTTGGGGAGGAGATGCATCGGATATGATGTTAGACTTTATTAAAAATCCTGAGCTATTTTCTTCGGAAGAGATGAAGCGTATTTCTTCCATGCCGATGGGTTTAATAAGAAACAAACCATAACTGACATTTTCATTTTAATTGGGCTATCTCTCTAATATGATTTGGTGACAACCCGCAACAGCCGCCAATAATATTTACCCCTTCCTTAATCCATTTTTCAGCAAAGGATTTAAGTTGTTTAGGTTGTATTACTTTATTGAAGTCCCAATTCGGTGACACCCATCCGCCCGAGTCCGGATAAACCATAAGTGGTCCATCAAAAAAGTTTCTTAATACCTTTAACGACTCGCTTACGGCGTTTACGTCAGTGTGCATAATGCCAGCAACATCGATATTAAAATCTTTGACTATATTAACAATTCGTTCAAAAGGAATATCATCTTCTTCCATAAAACTTAACACAAGACCCGTATCGCTCAATCGAGTTGAGAAACCTGCCCATACGGGTTTTTTACTTTTTGCCGCAGCTTCAAAGACTGATAGCATTCTATCAGGGTGGTACATCATTTCTAAAATAATAATATCACATCCATTTTCAGCTAAAAACAGAGCCATTTCCTCACAATTTTCTCTCAATCTATTTTCGGAAACTCCGTGCTTGGGATCAGATTGCTTTGCGCCGTCAGGTATAGGAAGTCTATGAGATAAAGATCCTGCAATTAATATATCGTCTCTTTTTGCCTTTATTTTTGCTTCTTGCGCTGCAAAAATCGCTTTTGAATTAATTTCTTTAAAGCTATGTGCGAGACCTGCTGCTTCTAACATTAAACGACTAGATGCATAGGTATTTGTAGTGATCACTTCTGCACCTGCATTTATGTAATCTAAATGAATTTGTTCTAAAACTTGAGTGTTTAGTGAGGCGGACCCACACCAAGTTTCATCCATCTCTATACCCCTAAATTGCAACTCAGTTCCGACGCCTCCATCCAGTATAATCAAATCATTTTCATCAATTTTCTTTTTAAGGGTCTCATATTCAGTTTGCATTAAATATCCTTTTTTTGCCTTGTAATTTATTCTTTAGCACTTTAAGCAAAAAAAAGTGAAGCAAATAGTTTTTTTGGAAATTTAATGACAATCGACAACAGTCAAATCATCCTTTATTTTTTTGCATTAATTATTTTGTTTCTTACCCCTGGTCCTGTTTGGGTGGCACTAATTGCTAGGACAGTTTCTGGTGGAGCTAAATCTTCAATTTCGCTTGCTCTAGGCGTTTCTCTAGGTGACATGCTTTGGCCCTTTGCGGTTTATTTTAGCTTGGGTCTTCTTATATCAATTTATTCCGATATTTTATTGATATTTCGATACTTTGCTTCTTTTGTTTTAGTCTTGATGGGATTGCATATAATATACTCGAGGAATAAGCTGTTAAGTGAAGATCACCGTCTTACTAAATCAGGATTTGTTGCAGGTTTTTATGCAGGCTTCATCGCTGTAACTGCAAATCCCAAAGCATCACTTTTCTATATGACACTTCTGCCAGGTTTTTTCAATTTTGAATTAATAGGACTTGTTGATGTTTTTCTAATTTCAGTTCTCTCTTTTTCCGTCCCGATGATAGGAAATATTTTAATGATACTTTTCGTTGCAAAAATTAGGTCACTATTATCTTCTCCAAACGCAATTAGTTTAACAAATTTAATTTCTGGTATACTCTTGGTACTTGTAGGAATATCCATATCGATTTTTTAGTTAATCTATTTCCTTTCTTATTCTGATAGAGTATCCGTAATTCACTTTTTCCTATGTGGATCGCCCTTAGGTAATATATCTCGAATATAATCCCTTTGTTTCCACTCTGGTGGCGGAGGTACTCCCTTTCCCTTTCTAGGAATATGCGGGGATGGTTTACTCTCTTTTAAATTTGGTACGTATCGCGGGCAATTTGGGTAAATTTCGCATTTTATTCGTACAACAAACTTAGCACCATGGTGTTTTTCCAAGGATTTTCTATCCCTATGAATACTCGCCTGTCCATTAATCCTTATACGGCGACTTTTTCCATCAAAATTTACGAATAATAACGCAACATTTGGATTTTTTATGATATTACCGGCTGTCCGATACATGGAATTCCCATCATATTCTGGATATTCAATTACTCCTCCCTCAAGTATCTTCACAAATCCCGGATCCCCTGATTTTATATTACAATCGATATATTCTTTCCAAGAGCTCGCTATAAAGAAGAATTGCGCATTTTTTATTAATTCTTTTTCATCATCCCAAAACTCATAGTGCTTTCTGTTTGTTTCAATGGCTTCAGCTGTTCTGCGCCCATCAAAAAGATCCTGAAACTCTCTCATTCCTTCATGAAAAAAATCTCTGTTCCTAAAGTTATTCATATATGTCTCACAATTTTTTATTTTTGTTACAGAAAGTTACATCAAAGTATAGCATTTGGAAAAAAGAAAATAGCCAAACAACTTTATTATTTCCTTAAAATCATCCTCTTAGCACGAGTAGAACTTTGTGACGGTAATAAAATAGATGCCAGAACAATAATAACAGAAAACAAACTTAAAAAACTAAAAAGCTCCGACAACTTATATCCCTTGTCCAACATAAAACTACATGTTGGTAGCACAGTAGCGCCAACTCCAAGATTGAGAACAAACTTCATGCTAAGAACGCGATTCCTCCAACCATCAGGAACATACCGTACCATAACAGCATCAATAATTGGAATTTGCCCGAAAACAAAACAGACCGCTAACGTCATAAAGAATAATAGCTTGTAACCGTCGAATTGAGACGCCAAATATATAAAGATTATCTGACCAATTGAGACAATAAATAAAACTATTTTGGGCGATATACGATCAATAAACCATCCAACAACAACCTGTGAAACGGAAGATATTGCATAGACAAAAGAAGCAAGTAGTCCAGTCATCGCAACAGAAAGCATAAGGTTTTCCATATAAAGCTCCAAATACCGAGGAACGAGGAAAGTCACCGCTGTAAAAACGAAACCTCCAAAGGTGGTACTAATTGCTAAGGCTAAAAGAGCTTGCCTCCAGCCATGAGAAAACTTTTCAGACTTTATTTTGGGTGATCCTCCATTTGGCAACTCCATAGGTTTGAGAGCATACGCAAAAAATATTCCGTAAATTATGCATATTATTCCAGATATCAAGAAAGCCATTTTCCAATCACTATAAAAAATAATAATGCCTGTAATTAATGGAGCACTAGCTACGCCCATATTTCCGAATAATCCATTGACACCGAGGCGTAGACCGACGCGCTCTTTTTTTTCCAATAGCATTGCTATGCCGACCGGATGAAAAATAGCAGCAAAAAAACCCAAGCTGGACAAGCCCAATACTAGATGGAGTGATGTGTAAGAAAAACTTATCAGGATCGACGAAATGCCTATCCCAAAATGAAATACTACCATTGTAATAGATCTTGAAAAAATGTCAGCTACTCTGGCTGCTATTGGTGATGCAATACCAAACAGAATAAACCCCAATGTTGCCAGCTTTATAGTTTCACCATAGGTGAGCCCTATGTCCCGCCCTGCATCATAAGCTGCCTTGGCAAAGACAAGAATTATGAAGTGGTCTAAAAAATGACTAATAAAAAGATATATGTCGGGAATTTTTTTGTTTCGAAAGCGTGAAAGCATGATAGTTTACTATCACGATTTACTCAAAACGGGATATTAAATAATTACTTTTGCATATCACTTTTGTTAAAAGGTTAATTTTTTATGGGATCATAAAGGGCATCAAAATGAATAAAGAAAGCACATATATTCCACCTGAGGTTTGGGAATGGGATAAGCCTAGTGGGGGAGCGTTTGAAAGCATAAACAAACCCACGGCTGGCTCTGCTTATGACCAGAAGCTTCCCAAAGGAAAGCATCCATTGCAATTATACTCTCAGGGAACGCCAAATGGTGTAAAAATAACATTGATGTTAGAGGAGCTACTAGCTTTGGGGCACGAAGGCGCTGAGTACAACGCGTGGCTTTGCCGAATAAATAAAGGTGAGCAGTTTTCATCTGGTTTTGTAGAAATAAACCCCAATTCAAAAATTCCAGCGTTACTAGATCAATCAAATGGAAAAGAACAACGAGTTTTTGAGTCCGGTGCTATTCTCTTGTACTTAGCCGAAAAATTTTCAGAGTTTTTGCCAACAGAACTAAACAAGCGTACTGAATGCCTTTCCTGGTTATTTTGGCAAATGGGAAGCACGCCTTATTTGGGAGGCGGCTTTGGGCATTTTTATTCCTATGCGCCTGAAAAATTTCAATATCCAATAGACAGATATGCGATGGAAACCAAACGCCAGTTGGACGTATTGGACCAAAGATTAAGTCAAACTGAATACTTAGCTTGTGAAAAATTCACTATTGCTGATATAGCCTCGTGGCCATGGTACGGACAGCTCGTGCTTGGTCGATTATATAGCGCTGGTAACTTTTTGGATGTGTCTTCATATAAAAATGTCGTTGCTTGGGCTGAAAAAATAGATCAAAGACCAACAGCAAGTAAAGCACGGATGGTTAATCGTATAGTAGGAAACCCAAAATTTCAGTTGCATGAAAGACATGACGCGTCAGATTTTGAATTAAAAACGCAGGACAAACTTAACGTTTCTGAATAGTTTTATTTTTCAGTGGATATCTACTGACCAAAATTCTTGAAAGTTTAAAGCTTTTGTAATATCTTTAATTATGTATCGGGAGAAACTAGCAATAGTTGCCGAAGGAGCAACCGCCCCGGAAACTCTCAGGCAAAAAGGACCGGTATAGACTGAACACTCTGGAGAGCGACTTTAAATAGTCCGCCGAAGGGATAACGATCTCAGGCAAAGGAACAGAGGGGGCATTCTTGGATGTGTACTTACACACATCTTTAACGAATGCCGGTGAAATCATTTAATACCGGAATAAGAAGGTTAAGTTTTGACAGAGCTTAAAAAGACAGCTTTATACGATCTTCATCGATCTCTCGGTGCTAAAGCGATACCTTTCGCTGGATATGAAATGCCTGTTAATTACCCTTTAGGGATTATGAAAGAGCACTTATATTGCAGAAAGTCTGCAGGCCTTTTTGATGTTAGTCATATGGGGCAGCTAGTCATTTCGTCTAATACACAGTCTATGCAATTCATTGCTTCTGAGTTGGAAAAACTTCTTCCCATTGATGTATTAGGTCTTAGTGAAGACAGGCAGAGGTATGGGTTTTTACCAAATAAAGAGGGAGGAATCATAGACGACCTGATGATATCAAATAGAGGCGATTACTATTTTGTTGTTATAAATGCTTCGAGAAAGGAAATTGATTTTAAATATCTTAGAGAAAATATTTCTAAAGAAATCGATGTTGACTTAATTAAGACAAGAGCACTTATTGCTATTCAAGGTCCTCAGTCAGAAAAGATATTATCCAACCTAGTCGGAAAATTAAGTTCCTTAAAGTATCTTGATGTGAAAAACTTTTCGTATAAAGGAGAGATACTATGGGTTTCAAGGTCTGGCTATACTGGACAAGATGGATTTGAAATATCACTACCTAATAGTCTATGTGAAGTTTTCTGTAAAAACATTCTCAACCAAGATGGTGTTGAACCGATTGGATTGGGAGCCAGAGATACCCTCAGACTGGAATGCGGGCTTTGCCTTTATGGACAAGATTTAAATGAAACAATTACTCCTATTGAGGCCGGTTTAAAATGGGCTATTCAAAAAGTTAGACGGGCTGGAGGAGAGCGAGAAGGCGGTTTTGTTGGACAAAAAAAGATTTTAAAACAAATTGAAGAACAACCTTATTTAAAGAGAGAGGCTTTTTTTCCCGATGGAAAAGCTCCTTTGAGATCTGGGACTAAACTGTTTAGCGATGATAAAGGGAAAAATGAAATTGGTATGATCACATCTGGTGGCTACTCACCATCTCTTGAAAGGCCGATTTCAATGGGGTATTTGAATCATAATAAATTCAATATTGATGAACCAATTTTTGGTGAAGTAAGAAACAAGTTCTTTTCTGTAACACTTACAAAATTACCGTTCGTACCAACCAGTTTTAAAAGAAATTAAGAGGAGATAGTAATATGAAATTCACAGAAGAGCATGAATGGCTTGAGTCTGACGGAGATATGGTCAAGGTTGGCATCACAGAGTATGCTGCGGAACAGTTGGGAGACATTGTATTCATTGAACTACCCGATGTAGGAACTTCAGTCACCAAAGGGCAAGAAATAGTTGTTATTGAAAGTGTAAAAGCAGCATCGGATATCCTGGCACCTCTTGATGGTGAAATTACCGAGATCAATAACGCAATAGTGGACGACCCATCTATGGTTAACAACGATCCAACAGGCGAAGCTTGGTTTTTCAAAATGTCCTTAAAAAATCAAGGAGAGCTTGATGGTCTAATGAGTGAAGACGAATACAAGAAACATATCGAATAACTAAATTATTAGGGGGAAAAAATGAATTTTGAAAATAATAACTTTGAGCCAACGGAGTATCTACCTTACGATTTTGCTAATAGGAGGCATATAGGTCCATCGCCTCAAGAGATGGAAAAAATGCTTAAGCTTCTTTGTCTGAATAGTATTGATCAATTAATTGATCAAACAATTCCTCCATCCATAAGACAAAAAAAATTACTTGATTGGGATAAGCCAAAATCTGAACGAGAGATGCTTTTCCATCTTAGAGAAACAGCGTTAAAAAATAAAAAAATGATGAGCTTAATCGGTCAAGGATATCACGGAACTATAACGCCCCCTGCAATTCAAAGAAATGTTTTAGAGAATCCTGCCTGGTACACTTCCTATACCCCTTATCAACCAGAGATTTCACAAGGACGTTTAGAAGCTCTTCTTAATTTTCAAACAATGATTAGTGACCTAACTGGACTGGAAATAGCAAACGCATCTTTACTTGATGAAGCGACTGCCTGTGCAGAGGCTATGACTATGGCAAAAAGGATAACTAAAAACAAGTCCATCAACTTTTTTGTTGACCAAGAATGCCACCCACAAAATATAGAAGTCCTCAAGACAAGAGCACAACCACTCGGCTTAAACATAATTATTGGTGATCCGGATAAAGATATTAATTATGAAGATTGTTTTGGGGCAATATTCCAATATCCTGGAACTTTTGGTACACTTAGAGACTTTACAAATGTGACCGATAAACTGCATGAAAAGGGTGCTCTTGTTACGATTTCAGCAGACCCAATGTCGTTAACTTTACTGAAAGAACCAGGTTCCATGGGGGCCGATATCGCAGTGGGATCAACACAAAGATTTGGTGTTCCGCAAGGGTTTGGAGGGCCCCACGCAGCTTATATGGCTACCAAAGAGACTCACAAGCGCTTTCTTCCTGGAAGGATTGTAGGTGTTTCCATTGATAGTAAAGGGAATAAAGCGTATCGATTGGCTCTACAAACAAGAGAGCAACATATTAGACGTGAAAAGGCTACTAGCAACGTGTGTACGGCACAAGCCCTTCTAGCAGTAATGGCATCTTTTTATGCTGTGATGCATGGGCCAGATGGATTAAAAGCTATTGCGCAAAGGATTCACAGAAAAACCGTTAGATTAGCCAAGGGATTGGAGGCACATGGTTTCAATGTGGAACAAAAACACTTTTTTGATACGATTACGATAGACGTCGGTCCCATGCAAAATGTAATCCTCAAATCAGCAAATAGTGAAGGAATTA
>CACELY010000035.1 GCA_902560505.1 uncultured Alphaproteobacteria bacterium | reverse complement strand
GAGACCACCATCTATGGTATTAGAAGTTGATCCCCCTGAGCACACAAAAAATAGGCGTATTCTTACTAAAGCGCTGTCGCCAAATAAAATATCTCAACTCAAAGATTTTTTCAAAAAAAGTGCTGATAAATTGATATTCGATTTATTACAAAAAAAAGAGATAGATGGCATATCAGATTTAGCAGAAATATTTCCGACGAGGGTATTCCCAGAAGCTGTAGGCTTAAAGAAAATTGATAAGGAAACGTTGCTAGGGTACGGTGCTATGGTATTCAATGCTCTTGGCCCTGATAACGAGTTTCGTAAAGATGCAATGGCCAAAGGACTTTCCGTCCTTGAAAAAATAAATAAACAATGCCTTGAAGAAAATATTGACGCAAAAGGTCTTGCCAAAGAGATTTATCGTAGCACAGCAGAAAACTCAGAAGACGATCAGTTAGCGGGAATGTTAGTAAGATCATTATTATCAGCAGGGATTGATACCACGGTAAGTGCAATTGGTAATTTATTATGGTGCTTTGCAGAAAATCCAGAACAGTTTCAATTTGTAAAAGACGATAAATCCTTAGTAGGTAACGCAGTAGAAGAGTCTTTACGATTAACAAGCCCTGTCAAGGCTTTTTGTCGGACATCTGCTAAAGACACTGAAGTATCTGGTGTAAGTATAGAAGAAGGAACAAAAATACTGTGCGTATTAGGATCAGCCAATACTGATCCCGAAGTTTGGAGAACCCCCCTAAAATACGATGTTAATCGAAGAACTATAGGGCACTTGGCTCTTGGTGTTGGAGTTCACAATTGTGTAGGCCAAACCTTGGCAAGAGCTGAAATAACAGCTCTTGCCAGCTCCCTAACTGAACTTGTAAAAGTGATAAAACTCGCTGGTAAACCAACCTGGAAACCAAATAATGCAATGAGATCGCTTGCAACCCTTCCAATTATTCTGGAGACGTAATGTCCAAATCACTCCATACCTCGTAACCCCTGTACCCAGAAGCTTTTGCGATAAACTGACCTCCTACTTTCCCCCATTGACCATGAAATTTTTGGCATTTTTCATATGCATCAAAATCTCTATATGTCCATATGATTGTTATTCTTATAACATCATCACCCTGGACCCTTGAAGCACGCTGTGAAATTTGTCTATTGTCGCGAAGAAACTACATTGCTTTCTTGTTGTAAAAAGTTCTAAATTTCATAAGCCAACTATCATACTGGACCTCTGAGGGAAAGGTAACTAAAACTACACTAATGAAAATATCTGACATTGTAAGATTATCTTAGTAATAACAGGAAAAGACAATAGTAAGACCAAGAAATTTTAACGAATTTAATTAGTAGATGTTAGAATTAATTTCATTTGATACGCTTCGTTAGCACACTATCTTTTATTACAACATTAGTATAATAGAAAAATGTAAGTGATCAAAATAGACAAAGTATGCCGCAAACCGAAAGAAAATTAGGTATAAAATTAATTGCTCTGACTGCAGTTTCTTTTGGCATGCTTATGATTTTAACCTCAAATATATGCCTTTCTGAGTCGAAAACGTGGGATAGTTTGGTCGAAAGAAAAAACCAATTTTTTGAAAAATTCACAAATACCCCCTTCAATGGAAAAATTGAGGTTTATTGGTCAAATGGTCACCTCAAAGAAACTGGACAGATTAAAAATGGTAAAAAGGATAGTCTTTGGGAATATTATCATGAGAATGGAAAAATTAAAGAGGTTGAGTTTTTTACTCTTGGAATATTAAATGGCACAAAAGAGCAGTATGGTAGTGGTGGTCAGCTTTACATAAAGGCAACTTATAAGGATGGTAAGTTGGATGGCCCATGGATTTTTATAGATCCATATGATGGTTGGCTCTATAAAAAAGGTCAATACAAACTCGGAAAAAAAACTGGTACTTGGACGTACTATACAATTCTTGGAGATATTGAAAAAACAGAGATATGGAAAAATGGGTTAAAAATCTTTGATTCAACCGATGCAGATAGTACTTGACGTAAGCCTTTTAAAAATGAAAAATTCTCAGCGCGCTTCCAGGCTAGAAAGTAGAGCAGTCAACCTCTCAGGTATTCCATTACCCTCAAAAGCTTCTAAAATACACTCCGATTTTGATAAGAAAGGTAGCTTTTCTTCACTCCAAATTTCAACTTTTGGCGCTAATTCATTTGTATTATTGAAGCATCCAAGTGGAATGCTTACCATGCCTTCCATTACTTCGGGAGCGGGCTTATTGTAAACACGTACGTTGCATGTTGAGCAAAAATAAGCTTTGTTGATAAATCCACTGCCTCCTGCAAATTCATAGACATTTGTTTCACCTTGAAAATCGACTTCTGTATCCGCATAAAGACACCCAATATTTATTGAGCCCGTGAGACGTCTACAGCTTTTGCAGTTACATTGAACGACTAACATTGGGTCAACGTCAGTTTTAAAGCTAAACTGTTTACAGTGACAGCCTCCCAGATGTTTCATTGATTAAAAGCTCCCCAAATTTTTAAAAAAGTAAAATATAACTTTCCAATAACAAATGGTAATGGTCAGACAGTATATCTCCAAGCAAAACTTGATTTTTAGACAAATTAAATTATTTCTTCAGAAGGAAAATTTGATGCAAGCAATACTACAATCCCAAGGAATCCACCACATTACACTAAATGGCGCTGATAGAAAAACTTCTATTGGTTTTTGGCAAGATGTTTTGGGGATGAAGCTTATTTTTGAGCAGCCCAACCTAGATGATGAAACTGAAAACCACTTATACTTTGACTGTGGTGATGGCCGAACAGTGACCGTTTTTACTAACGAATCGCGAATAGGAAAACAAGAGCCACTAGACACCTCTGTAGGGTCTGTACACCATGTAGCGTTCTGGGTAAGTCAAAGTACCATAAGGATTGCAGAAAAAAAATTGAAAGAAAGGGGTATTGGTAGTTCAGGTATAAAAGATAGAGGATTTATGGACTCCATATATTTCAGAGACCCTCTAGGTTTATTGATTGAATTAGCAAGTTATAAATTTGAACCCCCTCTCGGTTATAGTTATGGACAGGTTCTGGAAATCGCTCATAAACTCCGACTCTCTAGGGGAGCAAAAAATATAGAGGATGAAGATATTTCAAATTCCCTTATAAGTCTAAGTAAGAGAGGTAATTCATGATACGCTCTTATTTCAGGAAAAATCCTAAGATATTAAGGCTCAGGAAATGAACCCAGCTAACTGGATCAATCATAAACAAAAAGCTGAGGGACCTCCTCCCTCTGATACTCTGAGTTTTTTCCACTGGGCTCTAAGAGGGAGTTTTCCCGTATTATTTTTATCCGGCGTTATTTCAATTTTGACTGGTTTCATTGAGGTATCTGCAGTAGTCCTTTTAGGACTGATTATAGATACCGCATTAGCCTCTTCATCCAACAACCCAATAAGTAGCCAGATCTTACTTTTAGCATCAGGTTTGCTTTTTTTTTTAGTAATTAGACCAATAATATTTGGGGCTTTTTCATATACGCAAACCGTCATCGTGTCACCGAGCATATTCAATTTAATTTTATCAAGACTCCATCGATGGACACTCGGTCAGTCCGTTACCTTTTTTGAGAATGACTTCGCTGGAAGGATTGCACAAAAAGAAATGCAAACTGCTCGAGCCGCAACAGACGTAGTGATAGAAATAATTCATACTATCCTGTTAGCTTTGGCTTCAGTGGTAGGCGCGGCTCTAATGCTTACAACTGTGAACATAACACTTTCAATAGCCCTTTTCTCATGGTTGGTGGGATATATTTTTCTTATTCGATATTTCATGCCCAAGATTAGAAAAAGATCACGTGAGAAAGCTGGCGCAAGAGCATTAGTGACTGGACAAATTGTTGATACGGTTACCAACATAAAGACGGTAAAGTTATTTGCTCATGATAAAAAAGAAGATGATGCAGCAATTGATGCGATGGATAATTTCAGAGACTTTTCTATACATTATGGTGTAATTGCTGCCTGGTTTAGGTTTTGTTTAAACGGTCTCTCAGGAATCTTGCCGATAATGTTAGTTGGGGGGAGCCTTTATTATTGGAGCGTAGGCAATGTTTCAGCAGGAGATATTGCTGCTGCAGGGGCAATATCATTAAGACTATCACAAATGACTGGATGGGTAAGTTTTACTCTGATGACTTTATACGCAAACCTTGGAGAGGTTGAAGATGGAGTAAAAACTTTGTCTACGTCTTATAAATTAGGTGATAAAGATAATGCACCAGACCTTTTGGTATCAAAAGGATCAATAGAATTTAAAAATGTTAGCTTTACCTATGGCCAAAATTTAGCTGCTGTAACTGATATTTCTTTGTCTATTCAAGCAGGAGAAAAAATTGGTCTTGTGGGAGCTTCTGGGGCCGGTAAATCGACGTTAGTATCACTCTTACTAAGGCTGTATGAACCGCAAAAGGGAGCCATCTCAATTGATTCTATCAATATAAATGAGATAACTCAGTCAAGTTTGAGAAAGCAAATAGCAATGGTGACTCAAGAAACCGCTCTTTTTAATAGGTCTGCACGCGACAACATCATGTATGGAAATCCCAATGCAACAGAAAAAGACCTAATTCGAGCGAGCAGGCAAGCTGAGGCTCATGAGTTCATTCAAGATCTAGAGGATTACAGGGGAAGAAAAGGCTATGACGCACATTTGGGCGAACAAGGTGTTAAGCTATCTGGAGGCCAAAGACAAAGAATAGCACTTGCACGTGCAATTTTAAAAGACTCGCCTGTTCTTGTTTTGGATGAGGCTACTAGTGCCTTGGATAGCGAAGTTGAGAACTCCATACAAAATGCTCTTGAGTTAGTCATGGAGAATAAAACTGTTTTAGCTATTGCGCACCGCTTATCTACTTTGGCGAAAATGGATAGAATAATTGTTCTTTCAGATGGACAGATAGTTGAAGAAGGTACACATAAAAAACTTTTGAAGATTGATGGCTTATATAGACAATACTGGGATAAACAGTCTGGAGGTTTTATCACAACTGAACAGGCTGCTGAGTAATTAAGCAATTAATATGAGTAATTTTGTATTTTTAGTTTGTTACAAATTATTGTTAGGTGTGAAAGAGATGTTGTGCAAATTTAATAATAATTGGTGAAAGTGATGGATGAAAAAAGATTGAGAGAGATTTACGGCCCAGCTAAAGAAAAAGCTGCTGCTAAAATTTTGGACAAATTAGATAAACATTGTGTAAGTTTTATTGAGAACTCATCCTTCGTTATTATTGGAACACTAAATGAGAAAAGCATTGACCTGTCGCCAAAAGGAGATCCCTATGGTTTTGTTAAGGTTATAGGAGACAATATTTTGGAAATTCCAGATAGGCCGGGCAACAACCGCATAGATGGATTATTAAATATTGTTAGAAATAATTTTATTTCTCTTTTGTTTTTAATCCCCAGCGTAAATGAAACATTAAGGGTGCAGGGCGAAGCTTCAATCAGTGAAGATATGGTCACTAGAGAAAGACACAGATTAAAGACTAATGTTCCCAAAACAGTTCTGCGGGTGAAAGTTACGCAAGCCCACTTACACTGCGGAAAATCAATGTTAAGAGGAGGCTTGTGGGATCCAGGAAAGTGGCCTGGAAAACGCCCAGTACCAACACTTTTTGAAATGATAGAGGATCAGACCGGTATTGATTGCGAAATCAAGGAAGAGCAGAAGATATTAGCACAGTATAAAAAAGAGCTGTACTGAAGGTTAAATTCAGACTTTTGTTTAATCGATGTAAATTGTTATATTATTGCCCTTTGTGATCAACCGTGTCATAATTTATTTTATATTTTTGGGGGGAAAAATGACGGGTCTGTCAACTCATCTTAACGACAGAGAATTGTGGAAAATAGATAAGGATGAAATTGCCTACTACAGACATATAGTCCTTAATGGTTCTTTAGAAAAACTTATAGATTCCGCATCAAGTAAGCGAGACAAACATTGGGGTAATGTAGTTACTTTCTCAAGAAAAATTTTTGTCCCCTTAACAAATATGTGCAGAGACACTTGCAGTTACTGCACTTTTGTAAAACATCCAGATGATCCAGATGCGAAAATAATGTCCCCCCAAGAGGTTCTGTTATCTGCTCGCGAAGGAGAGAAAAAAGGGTGTAAGGAGTTGTTATTTAGTTTAGGAGAAAAACCTGAAAAAAGGTATGCCAAACCAAAGCGTGCCCTCGAAGCTCTGGGCTATGAAGCAATGACAGACTATCTTACTGACATGTGTAAATTGGTGATAGAAAAAACATCACTTCTGCCTCATGTAAATGCAGGAACACTTAGCGAGTATGAAATTGTGAAGCTTAAAAATGTATGTGCATCAATGGGAATGATGCTTGAAACCACCAGTAAAAGATTAACCCAAAAAGGAGGTCCTCATTATGCATGTCCCGATAAAGTTCCAATCCAAAGAATAAGAACTTTAATTTCGGCTGGTTATTGCCAGGTGCCGTTTACCACAGGTATTCTTATCGGCATAGGGGAAACCCTTGAAGAAAGAATTGAGGCTCTGCTATTGATAGAAAAAATCAATAACAGGTATGGACATATTCAAGAGGTAATTATCCAAAATTTCCAAACGAAACCTAACATCCAAATGTCAAAGCACCCAGAGCCCAAATTAGAAGAAATGCTACAAACTATTGCTTTGGCCAGAGTTATTTTAAATCCTACCATCAGCATACAAGCACCCCCAAATTTAGAGAAAAAGCACTTAGAGTATGTATATGCAGGAATAAATGACTGGGGAGGGATTTCTCCGGTTACCAGAGACTATATCAACCCTCAACACCCTTGGCCTAATATTAATTCGCTAGAGAAGATGATGAATGAAATGGGATTTCGTTTAATGGAACGACTTACTGTTTATCCGAAATTTAATACAGAAGATTTCTTATCCACAACTATTAGAAGCCATATGTTAAAACATTCTGCTTACCTTCATCCTGACAATAAGCTTAAGGAATTAGTAACAGTATGAAAGATTTACAAATAGCTTGTCACTCAAAGCCTCTTGAAGATACACTTTCCGACGCGTCAATAGACACTCGGTTATTATTAGAAAATTGTCTAAAAAACCAGCAACTCTCTTTAAATGATATCGAGAAGCTATTCTTAACAAAAGGCAAAGATAAGCAGGCTGTTTTGAATTTTGCTGATTTTTTACAAAATAAGGTCAACGGCAATAACGTAACCTTTGTAATTAACAGGAACATTAATTTTACTAATGTATGTTACATGGGCTGCAAATTCTGTGGGTTTGCAAAGCGATCAAACGAACCTGGTGCCGAATGGTTAAGTTTTGATGAAGTAGTGCGAAGAGCCAAGGAAGCTTCAGAAAGAGGGGCTACAGAAGTTTGCATACAAGGGGGACTTCATCCAAAACTTCCTGGCACTTATTATCGAGAGATCCTAATTGCTATAAAGAAAGTGCTGCCTAAAATGCATATTCATGCATTTTCACCTTTTGAGATATGGTATGGTGCAAAGAAAAGCAGAATGAGTTATGCAGATTTTCTTGAAGATTTAAAGGAGTGTGGATTAGGCTCAATGCCAGGCACAGCAGCTGAAATACTTGATACAAAAATCCGAAAAAAGCTGACAAAAAATAAGTTAACTGCCAATCAATGGATTGAAATCATTAAGACCGCACACCGCTCAGGCATTCCATCTACAGCTACAATAATGTATGGCCATATAGACTCTCCTAAAGAATGGGCTGTCCACCTAGATATCCTTCGTCGTATTCAAGAGGAGACCGGCGGTTTTACAGAATTTGTCCCACTTTCTTTTGTCCATTATGACTCCCCGCTTTACCTGGAAAGCCCCTCGCTGGTACGAGCAGGTGCAACTGATAACGAGATAGAGCTTATGCATGCTGTTGCACGGATTGTCTTGCACAGGTTTATAGATAATATACAGGTGTCATGGACGAAATTGGGGGCCGAGAAGGCAAGAAATTTACTATCTATGGGCGTTAACGACTTGGGTGGTACTTTGATGAATGAAAGTATTTCGCGGGCAGCGGGATCAAAAAATGGGCAAGAAATTACAGAGACGGAAATGGTTAAGATAATTCGATCAGCTTCAAAGATACCAATTAAGAGAGACACGTTATATAGAAAACTAAAAACCTATGATTCAAAGGTTTCTGTAGTAGGCCACGATCCATTAGTATCAAGAAATGGATCTAACCCACTTAGTTTTTTAAATTGATTAAGGCTGCGTTGGCATGAACTTAAAATATCAGAAAAGTAAAACCTCTATCTTAATTCCAATGAGATCAATAAACAAAGGTAAAACGCGTTTATCCAATTTACTTTCCCCTAATAAGAGAGAAAAACTTATAAAACTTTTGTTCACACAACTTTTAAAAAAGCTAAAAACATTAAAAGATCAATTCCCTCTTATCTATTCGGATATACTGGTTATAACACCGTGTGAGGAGGTAGAAAAGATATCAAAGGATTTTCATGTGCATGTACTTAAAGAACAAAACTTAAATGGTCTGAACTCAGCTGTAAACAAGGGTATATGCTGGTCATCAGAAAAACTTTATGACTCAAGCCTTATACTTCCTGGTGATATAATTGATCCAGAAACTGAGGACATTAAAAAAATATTGGATATGGGAAGAAAATCAAAAAATAGCATGGTAATATGTCCCTCGACTGATTTCGGTACAAACGCTTTGTACCTATCTCTGCCAACAAGATTAAATTTTAAATATGGTCCAAACTCATTTTTTGAACATCAAAAAGAAGCAAAAAAGATTTCCATAAGATCAATAATAGCTCCAGTAGATAGTCTTAAAGATGACTTGGATACAGGTAAAGACTTAGAAAAGTTTAAAACCAGACAACCTAAATTTTTTCAATCAAATTGATTTATAATTGGCTTCATCCAAAGAGCTAAGTTTATGTTTACGTTAACGTCACGTTATGCTTGAAATGGCTAATATTTCATGTTACCTGTTGTTATTCACAACGTGGATTTATCCTCCCCTAATTGGGCTAACATTTAAATGTTGGCCCATATTCTCAAAGAAAACCATCCCGCGTATTGTTCTTGTTTCTTAATGATAAAGACACAAGAGCCCTCCCCCAACTGGCAAACATAATAAGGATGGCTTTCTTGAGCATCCGAAAGTATGACACGGAAAAAAAAGTTGTCAAATAGTGTTTACATTGGTGTGACAAAATTACTTTTTTATATTTCTTGACGACCAATACAAATAAGTCACAAAGCCAAAAATCAAAAATATCTTAATCAACATAAAAATATCCATTAGTTCCATTTGTAAAACCCGCTCCTCTCTATGCCTATGCCCAAATCTGGTGCGCCGCTTTCACCACCGTTGAATGACGACAAGCAAGTTCATACTTATCATCGGAGTACCCCCCTCCCATCACGGTTGCAATAGGGATATCCCTTTTCTTAAAAAAGTTCAATACTATCGTTTCTCTTTCAAAAAGACCTTCATCATCAATACTTAATCTGCCTAGCTTATCTTTAGTATGTATATCCACTCCTGCTACATATAGAACTAAATCTGGAGAAAATCTTTCTATGCATTTATTCAATCCCTCTACCAAGTGCTTTTTATACTCAAACCAAGACATGTTATCCTCTAAACCGATATCAAGATCACTATTAGCCTTTCTGTAAGGAAAGTTTTTTGAAGAATGTATTGAACAGGTGAATGCTCTATTATTAGTCTCTAATATTCTCGCTGTTCCATCTCCTTGATGTACATCACAATCAAATATCAGAATATTTTTTACTTCTTTTGATTTAGTCAAGGTTAATGCGGTAAAAGCTAGATCATTAAATACACAAAACCCTGACCCAAAATTAAAATGAGAGTGATGAGTTCCCCCTGCCAAATGACATGAAATGCCGTATTGCAAAGCAGATCTCGCAGCTAACAAGGATCCATTTACAGCAATGAAAGATCTTTTTGCCAAAACTGGGCTCCAACGCAACCCTAGCCTCCTCTGTTCTTTTTCATCTAATGAGCCATTTGCTATCTTCTCAACGTATTTGCTACAATGAGCGATACCAACTTCTTCTGCGTTCGCTTTTTCCGGTACTAGAATAGTCGCAGATTCCATATATTCAGACCTTTTTAATAATTCGAAAAGATCTGAAAATTTTGTTGACGTAAATCTATGGCCTGGAGGCAATGGAATATCATATTCAGGATGAGTAATCCAAGTTATCATTGAGAAACCCTAAAAAATAGAGCAACGTTAAGATCACTGCTTAAAAGAAAATATATAATATTTTGACCCCTCTTAATAAACTTTTTAATCCTGAAATCAGAAAGCTATGATTGATTGATTTCTTTTAATTATCATATTCTTTTTATTAAATATTTCTACTAAGCTAAAAGGCAATAATTAAATAAGGAGCTTATCATGACCGATCAAGTTTGTGTTGTTGTTGGTGGGGGCAAGGGAATGGGCGCGGCGATTGCGCGTGAAATGAAAAAAAGAAACTACAGGCTTTCATTAATGTCTCCATCAAACAATTGTGAAAATCTTGCTGAGGAACTTGACGGAATAGCATATCGCGGCAGGGCAGAAAACTCCAAGGATACCGATAACCTTATAAAATTTACGATGGAGAAATTTGGTAGGATAGATAGCCTTTTAATTCATGTAGGCGGTCCTCCTAAGGGGAATCTTCTTGAAATTTCAGAGGATGATTGGAAAAAAGCTAATGAAATGGTGCTAATGCCTGTAATCCGGTTATCCAAGTTAATAACCCCCATTATGCAATCTCAAGGAGGTGGCTCAATTTTAAATATAACAACATTTTCAGTTTTTGAGCCTAGCTTAATGTTTCCGACATCAAGCGTTTATAGGGTCGGAGTATCATCCTACACCAAACTTTACTCTGATCGGTATGGATTGGACAATATTAGAATGAATTGCTTATTACCTGGATTTACAGACAGTCTGGATTTGCCAGAAAAACTATCTCATATGTCTGTATTCAAAAGGTTCGCTAGAGTAGAGGAGCAGGCAAAAACGGCAGGTTTTTTACTTTCAGATGAGAGCAGCTATATAACCGGGCAAAGTATAAGGGTTGATGGAGGAGTTACGAGACATATCTAATGAACTATTTAAGAAAATGTTCTTTTAATTGCCGGAATGATAGCATTGATATTTTGAACTTTTTCCGTAATTATTCCCTCTACAAATAAATTTCTAAATCTTCTCTCCGAAGCATCAATGCCAATAATCGGTTTTCCCTGTGCAAACGTATACCCTATTTCGGCAGAAGTCCCTGAGTCTATGTCCCAACCCGTTATTAATGCAACTGTTAGATCCGAT
>CACELY010000034.1 GCA_902560505.1 uncultured Alphaproteobacteria bacterium | reverse complement strand
ATCGAGTGTGCCAATTAGACGCTAGATTCTTAATTTTTTTAACAAATTACAAGCGGTCACTTTGCTGTTTCCTGTGACCACCCCTTTTTTTTGTGAACAAACTTGTGAACAGAGGTGTCAAAAGTAGGTCTAAGTTTATGATATATTTAGGAAAAATAGTGGTAGGGGGTACAGGACTCGAACCTGTGACCAAAGCGTTATGAGCGCTCTGCTCTAACCAACTGAGCTAACCCCCCACGAGGTTTTGCTTCCGCACCTATTCATTAAATTTGATTGTTTAGCTTGTCAAGATATAGAGTGTCTAATAGGTTAGAGCAATCGGGAGAATTGGTAATATATGAGACGATCTATGTCCAAAAAAGAAAAATCAATAACCTATAAAGATTCTGGAGTCGATATTGTCACTGGAAATGACTTTGTAAAAAAATTACCGTCAATCGTAAACTCAACCTTTGATAAAAATGTAATCAACGGTATAGGAGATTTTGCTGCACTCTACTCGCTTGAGAATGAACACCTCAACAATCCAATATTGGTGTCTGCATGTGATGGAGTTGGAACAAAGATAAAACTAGCAATTGATATGAAAAATTATTCAAGTATTGGACAAGACCTTGTTGCAATGAATATAAATGATCTTATATGTGCCGGGGCTAAGCCACTGTTTTTTCTTGATTATTTGTCTATATCCAAATTAAAAATAAGAGAGCACTCCAAGTTAATTGAAAGTATTGCCGTAGCTTGTAAAAAAGCAAAAGTATCTCTTATTGGTGGAGAAACAGCCGAAATGCCTGGCATTTATTCAGAAAACGACTTTGATTTAGCAGGATTTGCGGTAGGGATTGTCGACCGATCAAGAAAATTACCAAAAGAAATCAGACCTGGGGATTTGATCTATGGCTTGCCATCGTCTGGCCCACATTCAAATGGGTTTACATTAATAAGAAAACTGTTAGAACAAGAGACTAAACAAGACAATGCTGCTCTGAAAAATTCCTTACTAACCCCCACCAGATTATACACTGATTTTGCTCGCGACCTGTTTATTTTAGATATTTGCTCTGGGTTTGCTCACATAACAGGTGGAGGCATACTGGATAATTTACCTAGAATTTTTAGAAATGGCCTTACAGCAAAAATCCAATTAAATTCATGGGAAGTCCCCAGCTCTTTAAGGTGGGCAATAAAAAGCGCTCGACTTTCAAACCAACAGGCATTGCAAACTTTTAATTGTGGAATAGGATTTATAGCTATTATTCCTAAAAACAGAAGAACGGACTTCGAGGTTCGAAGTAAAGAAATCAATGAGGAAGTTTTAAAAATTGGGGAAATAATTAATGGAAATCAAATAGAGTTTGAGGGCAGTTTAAATATTGACTAATTTCTACAGAAAAAAAAATGTTGCTATTTTTATTTCAGGAAGAGGATCAAATATGATGGCTCTTATAAACGACATGAAAAGTGAAAAGTATCATCCTGGTCAACCGAAACTGGTTGTTTCAGATAATACAAAAGCAGATGGACTAGTTTTTGCAGAAAAAAACTTAGTAGAAACTTTTGCTTTAGATATAGAAAAAATGGAAGATAAGTTGATTTTTGAAGAAAAAACTTTGCAAGTACTTAAGGAAAAAAATATCGATATAATCTGTCTGGCCGGTTTTATGAAAATATTATCAGAAAAATTTATAAAATCGTTTTCTAAGCCTATTCTGAACATCCATCCCTCTCTTCTACCCTCTTTTAAGGGTTTAAACACTCATCAGAGAGCATTGAAGGCTGGCTGTTTAATCCATGGCGCTACAGTACATCAAATTACAAATAAAGTGGATGAAGGTCCTATTCTTGGTCAGACTTTAATAGACATAACTAAAAATAGTACTGCAAAACAGCTTGAAGAGAAATTGCTACCACTCGAGCACCTTTTGTACAAAAAAGTTTTAAGGGAATTTCTCAAGGAAAGTGGCAAAAAAATATTAACAATAAACTAAGCTTAAGATCATCAGAATTCAAGGACCTCTAATCCAGAGAAGAAGAAATTTATTTCGTCCCTTGCGGTTTCAGCAGAGTCAGAACCATGAGCTGAATTTTCTGTCATAGATAATGCAAACTCCCTACGTATAGTGCCGGCCTCGGCTTGTGCTGGATTAGTTGCTCCCATAATTTGTCTATTTAGTTCTATAGCATTACTTCCTTGAAGAACCTGGACAACTATTGGCCCTGAGGACATGAACTCACATAGTTCATCAAAAAATGGTTTTTCTGTGTGGACGGCGTAAAAAGACCCAGCTTGTTCTTTCGATAACAAAATTTTTTTTTGCGCTACAACCCTTAGCCCTTTTTCCTCAAACATGGCAATAATTTTACCGGTTAGGTCTCTTTTAACGGCATCTGGCTTAATAATCGAAAGAGTTTTTTCAATGGACATTTGCATATCTCCTTTTTGTTAGAACACTTATGACATAAGAGTTTCAAAGTAAACTAATTTCTAACTTGAATGCGCTAATACCCACTTATTTGCTTTATTAACCCAATATTTGCAAGCGATATTTAGCGCTGAGAAACTTTTCCACATCTCTCTTGCATTTTCTTTTTCTTTATTTTCTTGATCATCAAAAAAATAATAAGCCTTAGAAAACTTTTTCCAGTCTTTTTCCTTAATTAAAACTCCACTTAAGGCCAATAAGACATTATGCTCATAATCTTCGTGTATATTAGTGGTAATTAATATGGGATAATTCGAGGATCTTTCTTTTGTCTCGATTGAATGAGGAATAAAACCATCCTCTTTATATGCCCAGAGAAAGTTATCAATAACTTCAACGGTTTCTATATCACTACAAAAAACTAAAATGCGGTTCTTTTCTTTGAAAAGCTTTTCTATTAGCCAAGAGATATCAGCAACAATATTTCTTTTCGTAGAATTATAGAAATAAGCTTTTTCTAATTTACTCACATTCACTTATGAAAATTCCTGTAAATACTCAAAAAGAGAAACTACACCCCAAGCTGTAGCTCCAGTTCTACTAAAAGTGGTTTCCGTATTTTTGGCAACCCCAGCAGGATCTCCCATGGTCAAGATTATAGTATTTTTTGTCACTTTTTAACTACAGTAGTATTTCTTCTTAATTCAAGCATTAATTCATTGCTTAATCTTTGAGCTTCTTCATTTTTCTTAATATTTTCATAGCTTGAAGCTCTACTTTGCTTATCGCTTATGAAGCTTTCACAAAGTGTTACTGAGCGTGCTAATCCACTGTTATCTACAAACTTATAGCTTTCTCCAGGCATTAGTTTCGTAAGGATATCTCTTATATTTTTTTCGACCTTAGAAAGTAATACCGGTCCTCTAATATCTTTTTCATCAGAACATGATACGCTGCTATCGGAGGGCTCGCTCAAAACGGAAAAGGTTACAGATAATTTTGGTGTTTTTATAGTTTGATATGACCTAGTTCTATGGAGCTTTAATAAAATTAATCCTCCACTAACTTTAACGGGTTTTGAAACTTCATTTCTTTTTAATCCGTCCAATACGTTTCTAAATTGTTTAGATAAGCTACTTTTAGTTATCGGCCCAACTTTACCCTTGTTTGTTTTTGAAGTGGCTGAAGAAAATTTTTCAACAGCCTTTTCAAAATCAGCGCCATTGTTTAACTCTATCTCTAGCCTATTCGCAATAAGATTTATATTTTGGGGATCCCACCGCTCATTGGAAATAAATATTTCAAAGAACTCATACTCTTTTTCTATTCTTTTGGGGGTTGAGGTTAAAGGCATAAGGTCCTTTATAGCAAGGTTATTAATTTTGTATCCAAATCTAAAATCCAAGACTTTTTTCCACCTAATATTATCTTTTACAAAATTATAAAACGTTTCGATGTCAATGCCTTTTGATCTTAATAAAGATCTTAACTCCTTAATCGTTATTTTATTTGATTGAAGAAAGTCATCAATCTGCAAATTTAATTCTGTATTAGACACCAGTATTTTTAATCTATCGGCATAAATTTCTTTGATTTTATTATTAACTACGATTTTCTCTACTTCTGAACGACCAATACTTGACCCGTTTAATAAATCGTTTAGCTTTCTAACCTGGTCAATATCATAGTTGGTTATTATTTGGTCATCTACTTGATATGCCACGCTAAAGTCGGACTTGCAAAACGCATAGCCTGGAACAAGCATCAGTAATATTAGATAAATACAAATTTTTGGTTTTACATATCTGACAAAGGCCGTCATCTTATTACACACTTAGACATATTGTTATTGTAATATTTCGATCCAATGTTCCCGAAATTTACTACTAAGTCAATCCTTGAGTCTTTAGGTAAAAGATTAGTAGTTGTATTCCTTCTAGATAAAGACAAGTCTATATCTATACACTCATTTTTGAAGTTAAGCCCTAGGGAAGTGTTAATATCTTCGTTATTTACCATATTTCTTCTCAACCCAAGCTTGCCGGACCAATTTTTAGAAAAGCTAGAATTTAAATTTAGTGTTAATTCTTTTAGGTCCGTACTAGTTCCTTCCGATGGATCTGACACTAAATTTGTTAAACTAGTCTTAATTTGATAATGAGGTCTTGTAAGTTTAAGTGATGTATTAGATCTTTTTAAAGTAAAATTCTTGCTGTAGACTTGTGTGCTTGCTATATCTAAATCCTTTCTAAAACTTAAGTTGCCTGATAATAAAATATCAGATTCATACCCGTTCAGGCCTGAAGATGGTAGGAAGTCTTCCGAGTTTTTATTTCTGTATACTTGTCCAAGATTTATATTATATTTATAATTATGTTTGTACTCATAAAAATATTGCAACCCGGCATTTAACCTAAGACCATTTTCTTGCCTATCAATACCTGGTATTTTTCTTAATTTAAAAAGAGTAGTGCTGTCAAACTCTGTTGTAGAGCTATCCTCATCAACGGAACTCTTAGGAGATGAAGTGTCAGTGGAATAAACTACTTGTGCCATGGGTATCAACACCTCAGACTTATTATTTCCTCCCCTGAAAAGTGGGTATTTAAACTCCAAAGCGCTCAACGGATAAACTTTTAACAGAAACCTTTCATTATTTATATTGTTTTCACGATAGCCAGCGGTAAGTACATTTCCGGTTCCTCGCACAATAAGTCCATTTACTGTCTGCCAACTTTTGCTTAACTCTATGTCAGCCGAAAGTCTACTGTAGCCGGTTCCTTTTCGACGTGATATCCCAACCAAAGAATATTTTTCACTTAGCAAAAGGCCAGATCTTTTAAATTTTCTATATTTTCTGTACCTTAAATCTGGTAATACTAAAGGTTCAACGGTATTACTGTCTCTTAGAGACGTATGATACAAAGTTGAAGCCTGCAGAGAGCTACGGTTTGAAAACTTCTCAAAACTAATGGAGTTAAGAAATCTATCTCTGTCATCGTATCCATATTTGCCTAAAAAAGAAGTGTCGCTTATTAATGTTGTATCAACGTTAAAAAAAGTTGATTGATCTAATCTAGCGCTACCTTTTATTTTCAAAAAGCCTTTTATTGAATTATTTCCACTGGAGGGTAGAAATGCAGACTCTAATATCAAATCTCCCAGATTAAATAACTTTCTATATTGACTTTCAATTAGAAGATTTATTTTCGATGTTTTAATAAGAGAAAAAGTAAAATCTGAGGTGTTCCCCATTGTTAAAAACATAGGTTGTCTGACTCCAGTTCCAAGTAAATCAGAACTTAGAAAACTTGGGGCTAAAAGACCAGAAGCTCGAGTTATTCCAGGCTCTGGCGTTTGTAGATATGGTGTGTAAATCACCGGAACCCCAAAAATTTCTAGCCAAGTGTTATAATAGTGAAGTTTCCTAGTTTTACGGTCGTGTACTAGTCTGTCTGACTTCAATACCCAAGAAGGTTGTGGGTTTAAAATACATATCTCACAAGGTGTACCTATTGCCTTTTTGAAAATTGTGTTTTCTCCCTGAATATTCATCTCCTCCGCAGCTACTTGAAATTTTTCTTCAATAAGTGCTTTTACATTTTTTGTAAGTATGGTGCGTGTTTTTTTATCAATTTGAGCAAAACTACCTATAATTCTCGCTCCCTGATTAGTTTTTATAAAGATGTCAGAACTAAAGGATATTCTTTCTGAATTTCTGTTGAAGGTTAACGTTTCGGTGTTAATTGTTACATCGGAAAAAAAAATTTTTACATTCCCCTTAGCAGAAAAAATATTGCTAACTCGATTGAAAACCAACGTTTCAGCTTCAATGGAAAAATCTTGAGCCTGTGATACTCTTATTGGTAGAAGTATAATAGTAATTATTATGAACTTTTTTATATTGCCTATTGTCATTGTTATCCATCTTCGATGTGTAATAGTATTCCTGAAAAAATTAAAATTGCCAAAGCAGATGGCCCAAACGCTACTAATGCCAGTGGCACTTCTTCAGTCAACGCAAATGACTCAAAAATCTTTTGGATGGAGAATAATAAAAAGCCAATAAATAAACACATAAAAATTTTAATGCCTCTAGAAAACTTACTCTCATTTCCTAGTAAGAACATCGCAGCTATTAGCAACATAGCAGTAAAAAATATTGGCCTTGATAATTCTGTTAGAAAGAAAAGTTTGTGTCTTACAGCAGAGTAGCCTGACATCTCTAACCTTGAAATAAATTTTTTTATTGAATAAATACTAATGACTCTTGGGTCTGCAAAACTATCGGTTATCTGCTCATTGGTCAAACTCGTAGGAACGTCAAGTTGTTTGATTGTTATCGGTTTCGATTTTTTTTCAGGTCTAAGATTATTGTCCAAAATTTTTACATTTGTTAGCTCCCAAAAGTTCTCTCTTAGAATAGCCTTCGAAGCTTTAATTTTTCTATTCAATTTTTCTTGTCCATAAAATTCAAAAAAAATTAAATCATAAAATACTGTCGCAGTGGAGTTCATTGTTGATGCTTTAATAACCATATCTATATTTTCATTTTTATCTCTTAACCAGATATCATTATCACTCACAGAAAATGAGCTTTTATTAGTAAGATTAAGTCTCTCCAACACCGTGTCTGAAGCACGCATCGAAGCTGATACCAAAGGACCGCCGATAAAGGTTACTATCAATCCAAGTAGAATAGTAATTATCACAGGCGGTAATAAAATTCTAAAGGCGGACTTTCCAGATGCTTTCAGGATAGGAATCTCATTTGAATTTGATAACCAGGAGAAAGTCAGTATTGAACTCAGCATAATAATTAGAGCCATTGCTTCCAAAGTTAGCATGGGTATTCTCAAAAAAATATTTAATATTGCTTTATTTGCATCAAGCCCATTTGAAGAAAAAAAATTCAGTTGATCAGAACCGTCAATTAAAAGAATAAAAAAAAGTACTGTGAGCAAAGATATACCCAAGCTTTGAAGGTACCTTATCGAAATATATATGGTTGTTATCATCTTATTTAAATTTAATTATTTTAAAGACATATTAAAATAGTTAATCTTGTATATAAACAACTAACTTTCTAAAGGTATCCAAAGTAAATCCATGAAGCCTCACAAGATATTGATTAAAAGAAAAAAGAATTTTGATCTCAATTATCAGAAAAAAAAATTTGTTTTATTTATCGGTGAAAACAGAAAATTAGATAGTGGGGTGCCTCTCCACAGCGATATTAAAGATATGATAATGAAATTTATCAATAAAAAGGTCTTTAAAGATTTACCCATTAATAAATCCATTAATCTGGACAATCCGCTTACATTAGATCCAGATTTTATATTGATTATAAAGGTCAAAAACTGCGTGGATGATAAAGATCTTTATGAGTTTGGAAAGATAATTAGCAAGTTCAAAGAACGTAATACTCTTTCTGTTATATGGACTGTTTGCAAGGCACTGGACTCAACTGCAAGAACAATCCAGCTAAGGTCATACGTTTTCAATAAATTAAAGTCAGAGAATAATAGAGCAAAAATGAGCGCCGAAACTATTTTTTTTGTGGACAAAAAATATAAATACTCAAAAATAGATTTATCAAGAAATGATGCATTAGCTGAAGGGGTCTTCCTGTGCCGTGACCTAATAAATCTGCCAGCAAACATTTTGAACATTAAGAAATTTGAAAATGAACTTAAAAGTTTAAAAAAAATCGGTGTCAAAGTAACAGTTTTAAATGAAAACGAGATTAAAGAAATAGGGATGAATTTACTTTTTGCTGTTGGGCAGGGTTCAGAGAGTCCATCCAAGCTAGTTGTGTTAGAGTGGAAAGGTGGGAAACGTGATGCAAAACCAACTGCACTTATTGGTAAAGGAGTTGTCTTTGACTCAGGAGGGTTATCATTAAAGTCCTCTTCAGGGATGGTTGATATGGCTATGGATATGGCTGGCGCTGCGGTGGTAGGAGGCATATTTAAGTCCGTTGCTTTATCCAAGTTGAAAGTGAATATAGTGGGTCTAATTGGACTCGTTGAAAATATGCCTGGGCCTAGTTCCGTGAGGCCTGGCGATATTTTAAAGTCACTAAAGGGTGATATGGTGCAAGTTAATAATACCGATGCAGAGGGACGTTTATTGTTAGGTGACTTGCTTTGGTATTCACAGCTAAGGTTTAAACCGAAAAGAATATTTGATCTAGCTACACTTACAGGAGCCATTATAATTGCGCTTGGAAAAGAATACGCTGGAGTATTTTCAAATAACGAAGAATTTTGCAATCAGTTTTTAACCGTTTGTGAAAAATCGAACGAGAAAGCTTGGAGATTACCTCTTGATCAAAAGTTTGGAGATAAACTTTCCTCTAGTGTGACTGACTTGACTAATGTTGGAGGTTCACAAGGCTCCTCCATAATTGCTGCAATGTTTTTGAATAATTTCGTTAAAAAAGAGACTCCATGGATTCATTTAGATATTGCAGGGGTTGCCAAAAATACGGAAACCACTTTTAGTAGAACTGGAGCTACAGCTTGGGGTGTAGTTTCTCTTTTTGAGTATTTACAGGAATTTTCATAAGTGAATGTGAGTAAATTAGAAAAAGCTTATTTCTATAATTCTACGAAAAGAAATATTGTTGCTGATATCTCTTGGCTAATAGAAAAGCTTTTCAAAGAAAAGAACCGCATTTTAGTTTTTTGTAGTGATATAGAAACCGTTGAAGTTATTGATAACTTTCTCTGGGCATATAAAGAGGATGGTTTTATTCCTCATTCAATCGAGACAAAAGAAAGATCCTCGAATTATCCCATATTAATTACCACTAATATACACGAAGATTATGAGCATAATGTCTTATTGGCCTTAAGTGGAGTTTTAATTAAGGAAAAAGACTGGAAAAAGTTTTCTAAGGCTTATTATTTTTTTGATGATCAAGAAAATAAAGAAAAAGAAAATGCAAGAGAGATGTGGAAAAGTTTCTCAGCGCTAAATATCGCTTGCAAATATTGGGTTAATAAAGCAAATAAGTGGGTATTAGCGCATTCAAGTTAGAAATTAGTTTACTTTGAAACTCTTATGTCATAAGTGTTCTAACAAAAAGGAGATATGCAAATGTCCATTGAAAAAACTCTTTCGATTATTAAGCCAGATGCCGTTAAAAGAGACCTAACCGGTAAAATTATTGCCATGTTTGAGGAAAAAGGGCTAAGGGTTGTAGCGCAAAAAAAAATTTTGTTATCGAAAGAACAAGCTGGGTCTTTTTACGCCGTCCACACAGAAAAACCATTTTTTGATGAACTATGTGAGTTCATGTCCTCAGGGCCAATAGTTGTCCAGGTTCTTCAAGGAAGTAATGCTATAGAACTAAATAGACAAATTATGGGAGCAACTAATCCAGCACAAGCCGAGGCCGGCACTATACGTAGGGAGTTTGCATTATCTATGACAGAAAATTCAGCTCATGGTTCTGACTCTGCTGAAACCGCAAGGGACGAAATAAATTTCTTCTTCTCTGGATTAGAGGTCCTTGAATTCTGATGATCTTAAGCTTAGTTTATTGTTAATATTTTTTTGCCACTTTCCTTGAGAAATTCCCTTAAAACTTTTTTGTACAAAAGGTGCTCGAGTGGTAGCAATTTCTCTTCAAGCTGTTTTGCAGTACTATTTTTAGTTATGTCTATTAAAGTCTGACCAAGAATAGGACCTTCATCCACTTTATTTGTAATTTGATGTACTGTAGCGCCATGGATTAAACAGCCAGCCTTCAATGCTCTCTGATGAGTGTTTAAACCCTTAAAAGAGGGTAGAAGAGAGGGATGGATGTTCAGAATAGGCTTAGAAAACGATTTTATAAATTTTTCTGATAATATTTTCATAAAACCGGCCAGACAGATTATATCGATATTTTTTTCCTTAAGTACTTGCAAAGTTTTTTCTTCAAAAATCAACTTATCTTCCATTTTTTCTATATCTAAAGCAAAAGTTTCTACTAAGTTTTTTTCTGCAAAAACTAGTCCATCTGCTTTTGTATTATCTGAAACAACCAGTTTCGGTTGACCAGGATGATACTTTTCACTTTTCATGTCGTTTATAAGAGCCATCATATTTGATCCTCTTCCTGAAATAAAAATAGCAACATTTTTTTTTCTGTAGAAATTAGTCAATATTTAAACTGCCCTCAAACTCTATTTGATTTCCATTAATTATTTCCCCAATTTTTAAAACTTCCTCATTGATTTCTTTACTTCGAACCTCGAAGTCCGTTCTTCTGTTTTTAGGAATAATAGCTATAAATCCTATTCCACAATTAAAAGTTTGCAATGCCTGTTGGTTTGAAAGTCGAGCGCTTTTTATTGCCCACCTTAAAGAGCTGGGGACTTCCCATGAATTTAATTGGATTTTTGCTGTAAGGCCATTTCTAAAAATTCTAGGTAAATTATCCAGTATGCCTCCACCTGTTATGTGAGCAAACCCAGAGCAAATATCTAAAATAAACAGGTCGCGAGCAAAATCAGTGTATAATCTGGTGGGGGTTAGTAAGGAATTTTTCAGAGCAGCATTGTCTTGTTTAGTCTCTTGTTCTAACAGTTTTCTTATTAATGTAAACCCATTTGAATGTGGGCCAGACGATGGCAAGCCATAGATCAAATCCCCAGGTCTGATTTCTTTTGGTAATTTTCTTGATCGGTCGACAATCCCTACCGCAAATCCTGCTAAATCAAAGTCGTTTTCTGAATAAATGCCAGGCATTTCGGCTGTTTCTCCACCAATAAGAGATACTTTTGCTTTTTTACAAGCTACGGCAATACTTTCAATTAACTTGGAGTGCTCTCTTATTTTTAATTTGGATATAGACAAATAATCAAGAAAAAACAGTGGCTTAGCCCCGGCACATATAAGATCATTTATATTCATTGCAACAAGGTCTTGTCCAATACTTGAATAATTTTTCATATCAATTGCTAGTTTTATCTTTGTTCCAACTCCATCACATGCAGACACCAATATTGGATTGTTGAGGTGTTCATTCTCAAGCGAGTAGAGTGCAGCAAAATCTCCTATACCGTTGATTACATTTTTATCAAAGGTTGAGTTTACGATTGACGGTAATTTTTTTACAAAGTCATTTCCAGTGACAATATCGACTCCAGAATCTTTATAGGTTATTGATTTTTCTTTTTTGGACATAGATCGTCTCATATATTACCAATTCTCCCGATTGCTCTAACCTATTAGACACTCTATATCTTGACAAGCTAAACAATCAAATTTAATGAATAGGTGCGGAAGCAAAACCTCGTGGGGGGTTAGCTCAGTTGGTTAGAGCAGAGCGCTCATAACGCTTTGGTCACAGGTTCGAGTCCTGTACCCCCTACCACTATTTTTCCTAAATATATCATAAACTTAGACCTACTTTTGACACCTCTGTTCACAAGTTTGTTCACAAAAAAAAGGGGTGGTCACAGGAAACAGCAAAGTGACCGCTTGTAATTTGTTAAAAAAATTAAGAATCTAGCGTCTAATTGGCACACTCGAT
>CACELY010000033.1 GCA_902560505.1 uncultured Alphaproteobacteria bacterium | reverse complement strand
CCAGGTTTCCAGATACTCGCTAACGGAACACCTTTCTCCGCAAAAGACTTTAATAGTTTTTGGAAATTTGTTGAACGGCCTGATTTATATGAGCGTTATAGAAAAATTAGGGCAGCTTTTGCATGGAGACATGGGTCATATTGTTGGTGGAAGTCGACAATTGTTGAAAGTAAATATTTAAGAACCAAGTATAGGTCAGCTTCCCTTGCAGAATTTGATTACTCTACCTCGAATAGTTTGTAATTGTCGAAATTATTAGTTAAAGCTCGACTTGGAACCTTAATGTTTTACACTTGTCGGAATTATTGCTACTTGGAAAAATTTCAATTGGTTTAAGAAATGAATAAGAAGAAATTGATAAAAAAATGAAATCTCTATCCTTTATACGTCATGCTAAATCAGACTGGACCTCTCCGTTGGTGTCTGATCATGACCGTAGATTGGCAGATAGAGGGCAAAGAGCGTCAACAATTATGAAAGATTTCTTTGAATCAACCAATAAGAATTTCGATAGTGTATTCTCATCAACCGCTTTAAGAGCAGTGGAGACAATTGAGATCATTAAACCCTCCATTAAGGATACAGAGATAATCTACAAAAAAGATCTCTATACCTTTGACGATCATATGATGCTTGATTTTATATCTAAAATAACAGATGACATATCTTCAGTACTTATTGTTGGGCATAATCCCGCTATACAGGAGACGGTTCTGCGTCTCTCAGACACCGATCAAAACTCGAATTTACTGAATAGAGTCGAACACAAGTATCCTACTGCCGCTTTTTGTACTCTTACATCCACGATAGAAAAGTGGGCACACGCTGGCGATACGATGTTCAAGATTCAAGAATTCATTTGTCCAAAGGAACTATAAAATACCTTATCAGATTTCGATTGGGCTCATAATTACTGGCTCAACAACTATGTTTGAGCCCACTTCTTCTATTAGAACATCTGCATTTTGTTCGAGCAGAGGAAATGTTTTGTAGTGACAGGGAATTAGTTTCTTAAAGTTAAAATATTTTTTTGCTGCATAGGCTGCCCTTTTCATATCCATAGTGAAGTGTCCACCACAGGATAGAATGCCAATATTTGGTTTGTGAAGGTCATTAATTATTTCCATGTCAGCCATGACGTCGGTATCCCCAGAAAAATAAATTGTATTATTCTCACCTTCAATTACAAAGCCAGCTTCAGCACCAGTATACATTATCTGGCCATTTTTCATCATAGATGAGCTGTGAACAGCATTTACCATAGTAACTTTAACGTTTCCAAGATTAACAGTTCCACCTTTATTAAATCCGGTTGTAGTAACCCCTTCACTCTCTTCCCAATACGACATTAGATCGGCTATTCCATAAATGGGGGCATTAGTTTCTTTAGCTATTTCTATAGTATCATTCGTATGGTCAAAGTGTCCGTGAGAGATAAGAATATCAGTTATGTCGTGTAATGCTTCTTGTCTTTTTTCTGAAGGGAATAATGGGTTGCCATTCAACCAAGGATCTATAAGCATAACCCGATCTTCAATTTCTATTCTAAAGCTTCCATGCCCTAGCCAAATAATTTTCATATTAATCTCCTAATAGTTTCGCGCTTTCAATAGATCCGTTAGCCAATCTGGATCCATTTCGGGCACGGAGGATAGTAGTAATTCTGTATATTCTGGATGTGGTGGTGAAAATATTTCACTTTTTAAACCCTGTTCAACAACTTCTCCTTCATTCATAACGACAACCTCGTCTGATATTGCCTTAACCGTAGCGATGTCATGAGTTATGAAAATATAGGAGAGATTTAAGTCTTTCTGCAATCGTCCTAAAAGCGTAAGAATTCCCTCTTGGACGATCTGATCCAATGCTGAAGTCACCTCATCGCATATTACTACCTCTGGATTAGCGGCTAAAGCCCTTGCTATACATATGCGTTGTTTTTGCCCCCCAGATAGTTCACTTGGGTATCTGTCTATAAAACTTTCATCCAGATCTATTTGCTCTAAGAGTTCAACTACTCTTTTTCGTAAATTAGCACCCGTTAAGCCAGCAAAAAAGCTAGCAGGCCGACTGATAATATCATAAACGGTCTGCTTAGGGTTCATTGCAACATCAGCCATCTGATAGATCATTTGAATTTTTTGAAGTTGATCTTTAGTTCTTCCCTTCAGAGATGGAGGCAATTCACGATTTTTGAATTTTACAGAACCTATTTTTGGCTCCAGTAATCCAGTAATCACGCGGGCCACCGTTGATTTCCCTGACCCACTTTCACCGACCAATGCCACCGTCCGGCCCAAGGGCAATTTTATATTAATATTTTTCAATACATGAAAACTTCCATAGAACGCATCTACATTTTTAACCTCTAAAATAATGTCTTTACTTTTTTTCTCAGGCTTTTGAATAGATCGAACAGACCAAAGGCTTTTTGTATAATTTTCTTTTGGAGACTTTAACATTTTTCGTGTCATTGCTTCCTCAACTTCTTCACCATATCTCAAAACCTTAATTCTATCCGCCATTTGCGCAACGACGGAAAGGTCATGTGTTATATATATTGCTGCTGTGCCATAGGTTTTAACGATATCACGCATTGCGGCAAGAACCTCAACTTGGGTAGTGACATCCAGTGCAGTAGTAGGTTCATCAAACACAATTAAATCAGGATTAGGCGACATAGCCATAGCCGTCATTATTCGCTGAAGCTGCCCACCCGAGACTTGGTGTGGATATCTTTCACCAATAGTTTCTGGATTAGGCAGATTAAGAGCATCATAAAGAGCGCGTGCCTCATCAAATGCCTCATTTTGCTTTTTCAGGCCCGCCCTGATCGTTGACTCAGTAGTTTGGTTAATTAAACGATGAGCTGGATTGAACGAAGCGGCTGCTGATTGGGCTACGTACGTCATTCTATTGCCCCAATACTTTCTTTTTTCCGAGTCAGTACGCTTTGTAAGGTCAACACCGTCAAAATTAATTTGACCACCTGTAATACGACATCCAGGTTGTGTATAGCCCATGGCTGCGAGACCTAGCGTGGACTTTCCAGCTCCAGACTCACCAATCAGTCCCAGCACCTCTCCTCTTTTAAGCTCTAAATTCACTCCCTTAATGATTTTATGCCATCTTTCATCAGAAAAACCTTCAATCTTTAAGTCTTTGATTTGAAGTAGAGTAGTATTGTCTTTTTTATTTTTCATCTTTAATTCCACTGGTTTTATGTAAAAACCAATCAACCACAAAATTGACGGCTACTGTAAGAAGAGCAATTGCTGCAGCGGGTAAAAGTGGTGTCATAGCTGCCTTTAAATCATATTGGGCAAACTGTATGAGAGATGCATTTTCTCTAACCATGGAACCCCAATCCGCAGTTGGTGGTTGAATACCAACTCCTAAAAAAGAAAGCGCAGCTATGGATAGGAATACAAAGCAAAAACGAAGACCAAACTCAGCTATCAAAGGTGGAAGAATGTTTGGTAAAATTTCCTTTCGCATCACCCAGCTTATATTTTCTCCACGCAATTTAGCAACCTCTACATAATCCATAACGACAACATTAAGAGAAACTGCTCTCGTAAGGCGAAATACGCGGGTAGAATCCAACACCGCGATTATTATGATCAAGTTTATAATTGTAGAGCCGAAGATGGATAGCAAAACCAATGCAAAAATGAGCTGAGGGATAGCCATTAAAACATCTACTGTTCTACTTAAAAAAAGATCCAGATAAGATCTATTAATAGCTGCAGCCAAGCCCAATGCACCTCCTATTAAAAAAGCAAGAATTGTTGTAGCAAAAGCAACACCAACAGTATTTCGTGCCCCGAATATCAATCTTGAAAATATATCCCGGCCGATCTGGTCGGTTCCAAATATATGATTTGCATTCCAAGGTGCGTAAGGCTCAGGAAAGACTTCAGCCTCTCCATAAGGTGCTATTAGGGGAGCAAAAATAGCCAACCCTACAAAAACAATTATTATAAAAATGCCAAATTTTGCGGTAAGTGGAGCTTTATTAAGTTCAATCTTTAGTCTTGTGAAAGTTGAACGGCTCTCCAGAACGGAGCCCACTTCGCCAGCAGCGGAATATGTGTTGGTATCTTTATTCATTTAGGATGCAGTAATCTTGGGTTAGTAACTATACCGATTATATCTGCTATAAGATTTAATAGAATGTAGGTAACAGCGAATATAAGAGCACATCCCTGTACAACAGGTATGTCACGTGTCCTTACAGCATCAACCATCAATTGACCAACGCCAGGGTATACAAAAACGACCTCTACGACCACCACGCCTACAACAAGATACGCTAGATTGAAGGCTATTACAGTTGCGATTGGAGCCCAAGCATTGGGTAACGCATGTTTAAGAATAATTTCTGTTTGAGAGGCGCCTGATAGTTTGGCCATCTGAATGTAAGGACTAGCAAGTAAGTTTATTATCGCTGCTCGTGTCATTCTCATCATGTGAGCGACGATCACTAATGTTAACGTGAAAGCAGGTAGCGCTGTACGGTAAATTCTTTCACCAAAATTTGTATCAGGATCAACGTTTGCCAGAGATGGAAATATCTGATTAAGCGAGGCAAAAAATAAAATCAAGATGTAAGCAACAAAGAATTCAGGGAATGAAATTGTTGTCAATGTGGCTGTGTTAACAGACCTGTCAAAAAACGAGTTGCGGTAGAGGGCCGTTAATATCCCTAATATTAAAGATAGAGGAACGGCAATAAGAGCTGCCATTGAAGCCAGAAACAGTGTATTCCATAATCTTGGAGCGATTTTATCTACCACTTCAGCGGATCTGTCGGCGCCAGAAGCATTACGTCCAGAAAAAGACGTTCCGAGATCCCCTTGTATTGCACCTAGTGCCCAGTCGAAGTATCGAATATATGCAGGTTTATCAAGTCCTAATTCCTGTCGGAAAGCAGCCACTGTTTCAGGTAATGCTGCTTGACCCAGTATTGCTTGTCCGAAGTCTCCGGGAAGCATTTCAATTGCTGAGAAAATGATTATAGAAACGAAGAAAAGGGTGGCCAAGCCCAACCCCAAACGCTCAAGAACTGTTTTAACTACAGGATGCAAAGAAATATCTATTTTTTTAGAAGGGCAGATAATTCTGCCCTTCCTATTTAAATTAACCTTTAAATATTATGCAAACCACCAACGTTCAACACACTTGGCGCCATCGCTATCCCAGTTGGCTGCTATTTTGCCATGAGCAATTTTCTTGCTGTTTGCGCTTACGTAACTGTTAAAGAGCGGGCAGAGCAATCCGCCATCATCATAAATTAAACGCTGGCATTCATAAAGAATATCCCGCTTCTTGCTCTCATCAAGTTCTTTCCTAGCGTCTTTAACAAGTTGATTAAACTTCACAGCAGAGTCAGTTGTTTTCCACATAGTGTCATTCCATTTTGACTCGGCTACATAAGCGGCTGAGAACATCATAGTCTCAGCAGGTCGTCCACCCCAGTAACATGCACACCAGCCTTTCGCGTCATTATTCCACACATTAGACCAATATCCATCGTTTGGCTCACGGATCACTTCGATGTCAATTCCAGCTTTTTTCGCAGAGTTTGCCATTAATTGGGCAGCATCTACTGCACCAGCGAATGCAGCATCAGCGGCTGATAATTGTATCTTTCCTGAGTGACCTGATTTTTTGTAGTGAAAAGCGGCTTTATCAGCGTCAAATTCTCTTTGAGGTAGGTCCGAGTTATGAAAGTAATTAGCAGTACCAATTGGAATATCGTTACCTACTGCTCCATAACCAAGAAGGATCTTATCAACAAGCTCTTGACGATCTACAGCCCACTTCAAGGCCATTCTCAAGTCGTAATCACCAAAAGGATCAACATTTAGTCGCATTGGAAAGGTATAGTGAGCCGTTCCTGTTGCCTGCATAATGTTTATATTTGGGTTACGCTTCATTAAATTGATAGTTTTTAAATCAACTCTATCCATCGCATCAATTTCACCACTTATCAAAGCAGTTTGTCTAGCATTTGGGTCAACAATTGATAATAATTCGACCTCATCAAAGTGTGCTGCACCTTCTTTCCAGTAATTTGGATTTCTCTTCAATACGGACTTTACGCCTGGTTCGAAGGATTGAACGATGTATCCACCTGTACCTACTCCTGAGGTCATATCGCCAGCAGGCCTGATGGAGATGTGATAGTCACTTACAATGTAAGGGAAGTCAGTATCAGGACTGTCTAATTCCATGATCACTTTGTATTTTCCATCAGCTTTTATACTTTTTACAGGTGATAGTGATCCCTTTGCAGCAGAAGTTGATTTTTCGCCCATATGATGCTCGTAAGAAGCTAGAACATCTTCTGATGTCATTGTTTTTCCGTTGTGAAATTCAACACCTTTTCTTAAGTTAAACACCCAAGTTTTACCATCATCCGACTCAAAGGTTTCAGCTAATTCGCCAACAAGCTTCCCTTCATTATTGATTTCGGTTAGATGATTTCCAAAGGTGTAACCATTCACAAGAGTAAAATGGTTTTCCGATGTTCCTGAGTCGAGCGTATCTGTAGTCGAGCCGTGCCCTAAACCCATTCTAAATTTTCCACCTTTCTTCGGTGTTGCCGCAATTGCATCACTAGCCAATGACAAGGCTGTTGGTATTGCTATACCCGCAGCGATTGCCGATGTAATAAACTGTCGTCGATCAATTGCTCCAAGCGTCAATTTCTCTTGTTGAGCTTTTATGAATTTATCTTTCACTTTAATTTCTCCCCTAAATTTTGAGTAAATCTATCCGTTATGGAAAGATTTTTTTAATTTATTGTAAAGATTAGATTAAATGTTAAGTAACAATTTACACTATGACAAGAGAAAACATTAATATTTCAATTATTGACCTGACGTAAACTGAGATTAAAAATGAGCCCAGAATATGAAAAGTTATTCGATGAAGAAATAAAGGAATTTATACGTATTTCTGAAACTTTCACACAAGAACATGTAGGGGACTCAGTAGAAGAGCTACGGCAAAACTACAATGAATTGGTTGAACATTTTAGACAAGTTAGACCTCCAAACGTACACGTTGAAGATAGAAAAGTCGCCTTTAAAGAGAGGTCTTTAATATATCGACAGTACTCCAAGGGCACCGACAATAAGTCTGATCTGATATATTTCCATGGGGGAGGGTTTGTTGTCGGGGGACTTGAAAGTCATGACGATATATGTGCTGAAATTTGTGAAAGCACAGGGTGTAACGTTTTCTCATTAGATTATTCACTTGCTCCAGAGGTTAAATACCCAGAGTTTTTTCTAGACGCCATTCGTTTTTACTACTTTATTAAAAATCCTGAGAGACAACTAATTCTGGTCGGGGATAGTGCTGGAGGTACTTTAGCAGGTTTTGTGGCAAACAAGGTTAGAAATGTTTCAATTCGCCCAGAAGCCCAAGTGCTCATCTATCCTGATTTGGCTGGTGACATCAGTGGAGCTAATAAGAGAAGGTTTTATGATGCGCCACTTTTAACACAAGATGATATAGATTTTTATCATAAATGTGCTGGCCTTCCATTAAAAATGGGACTTAATGATCTCATTAGAAATTTTGATAATGATAATATGCCTAAGACATTACTGGTCAGTGCTGAAATAGATCCTTTAGCGGATGATTGTCAGTCTTATGTAGAAAGTCTAAAGCAATACGGGTGCGATATAACTTACCTAGAAGGCATAGGTTTGCCCCATGGGTTTCTTAGAGCACGTCATTTATCCAAAAAAGCCAGAATAGTTTTTGATGAGATTATAAGATTTATAAATCAAACAATATAAAAAAGGCTCAGTAATCATAGATTGGATTTGTCCAAGCCTTCTTTCCCTTATTATCAATGATGGTAATTCTTAGCCATTTTTCTTGGGGAAGTAGTCCTAAATTAAAAACTGCAGACTCCATAGAAGTTTTATTCTTATATATGCTAGCTGATCCGTATCCACTAACAATAATTTTTTCAACAGGCGAGCATAACACCTCCAATCGACCATTTTGGATTTTGATATTCTTGAAATCAGGACCTTGAGATGAATAGTAGTTACCGTTTTTAAGGGCTTCAAGTATCGGCTCTTCGCTATTAATCTCTGACTTTACCATAACCCAGCCACCAAACGCATCATCGATATGAAAATGGGAGTCGTCTGTGGCTATGATATTAAGTTCTTTTCCATGGTTAAGAATCTGATCCAGTACTGCGACCCCTGACCCTCTGTCACATTCAATAGCACAGCTATGATTATAAATCTCTATAGCGTGTGCTTTGTTGATCTTAAGTGTGTCTTTGAGCGTCATTCCATTCCATTCTGGGTGTGTAAGTGACACAAAGGCACCCGCATCGAAAAGACGTGAGCTCAGGGTTTCAATATTCTCTGATTTAGTGGTTATCAAAAAGTTAGGTTGGTCAGGTGGTTTAAACTTGTCATTCAAACCCAGAGCGAGCAAATGCCAAAGTTCTCCATTTTCCATCTTGCTTGTATGTAACTCAGCTCCAGGTATAACTGTAAAATTTTTTATCTTTAATTCAGGTGATGTTATCGGATAGTCAAACATTTTGAGGAAGTGGTCTGTTATAGAGATAAAATCATACCCTTTTTCAATATATGCGTTACAAACATCTTCTGGCGTTAGTTTGCCGTCGGAGTAATTGCTGTGCCCATGCAGATTACCTTTAAAAAAGTTTCCCTTATTACTAAAAAATTCAAACGGCATAGAGCTGATCTCCCTTTTTATTAGACACCAATAATAACGATAAACCATCAAAAAATTTATTTTCTCAATACTTTGGCAAATTTAAAATAGAAAATTTTATCAATGTGACTCGTATCATTGTAATTAGATTCCCCTCTATTAGTGCTTGCAATTAGACTAAAATCTTTGTGTTATGATTTTATGATAGATATTGCTTCCAGAGTATATAACCATAATTGGAAAATTGATCCAATAGTGAGGTCTTTGCTGGACATAGACTTTTACAAATTATTGATGGCTCAATTTGTGTTGAGAAATGCGCCTGACGTAACCGTTAAGTTTTCCGTTTTAAATAGATCAAGTAAAATACTCCTGGCAAACGTAATAGATGAAGAAGAATTAAGGGAGCAATTGAACCATATAAGAGATTTATCCTTAAGTAAGGGAGAGTCTACTTGGTTAAGAGGAAATTTATTCTATGGGAAGCGTGCTATATTTCGACCGTCATTTATTGATTGGTTAGAAAAACTAAGGTTACCAGAATATGAGATCAGAAAAAAAGATGGGCAGTTTGAAATTAGTTTCGAAGGGCCATGGGCCGAGGTTATGTTTTGGGAGGTTCCCGTTTTATCCGTGCTGACAGAGTTGAGATCTAAAGCTGTTTTAAAGAATATGGGGCGTTTCGAGTTACAGGTTCTTTATGCTAGGGCGATGACAAAGCTGTGGGAAAAAATAGAGCAGTTGAAGCCTTTCGATGGTATGAGAATAGCTGACTTTGGAACTAGAAGGCGGCATAGTTTTCTCTGGCAAGATTGGTGTGTGCAGGCAATGTGTGAAGGCATGGGGTCAAAGTTTATTGGTACCTCGAATTGCCTCATCGCTATGCGACGTGAGCTTGAAGCTATAGGAACCAATGCCCATGAGCTACCCATGATCTTTTCAGCTTTGGCAAAAACAGAGACAGAACTAAAACAAGCTCCGTATAAGGTTTTAGAGGATTGGCATGAAGAGCATGATGGGAATTTAAGGGTTATATTACCTGATACGTATGGCACCCAAAATTTTTTAAATAATGCGCCTGACTGGCTTGCTTCATGGACCGGAGTAAGAATTGACTCAGGTGATCCTGTGTTGGGAGCCCAGTGTGCCATTGACTGGTGGCAAAACAAGGGTGAAGATACCAAAGAAAAACTGATAATTTTTTCAGATGGGCTGGACACAAAAAAAATTATTGAGCTTTATAAAAAATTTAACCAAAGGGTCCAAATAGGTTTCGGCTGGGGAACTTTATTAACAAATGATTTTAGAGGTTTGATTGATAATGGGGCATTGGATCCCTTTTCATTGGTCTGTAAAGCTGTTTCCGCCAATGGACAACCGACCGTGAAATTGTCAGACAATTCTAATAAGGCAATGGGACCAGAAAATAAAATAAAACAATACAAAAAAACTTTTGGATTATCTGAACAGAGTAAAGAAACTTTAATTGTCTGATTTATCCACCTTTTTTAATGATGACATCTCGAGTTATTTTATTTTCCTAACAGCTTCTGTTTTTTTAATTGCTGGAATAGTTAAGGGTAGCATAGGGATGGGACTACCTATCGTTTCAATAACACTTCTTAGCCTTTATACCTCACCGAGACTTGCAATGATGATGATAATTATACCAACGTTGGTTACGAACTTTTTACAGTATTATAGGTCAACTGATAAGGTTGATATGGTTTTTTCAAATAAATATCTGTTAGTATCCCTTTTTGTTTGTACTTTCAGTTTCAGTTATTTTTCATTTTCATTAGAGCAGAAAACACTTTCCTTTTTACTGGGCTCAATGATTTTCATTTTTATAATTTATCGCTGGACGGGCTTTTCTTTATCTTTTGGTCTAGGGTTTGATAAAATAATACAAGTTGTATCAGGAGCCATTATAGGTACAGCCGCAGGGTTCACCCATGTTTGGGCGCCAACAATTGCTGTACTTCTTCTTATAAGGAAAGCCAACAAAGACCAATTCGTTGGTCTCACAGGTCTTTACATATTCGTTGGCTCACTCGGACTTTTTTCTACTCACATTTTCTTCGAATTATTGGATAGCCAAACCTTAATACTGTCTACTTTAATGATATTTCCTTCGGTTTTTGGGTTTTTAATAGGAGAAAAAATAAGATCATTCATATCCGAGAAGTTGTTTGAAACGTTTCTTATGATTTTTCTACTTTTTGCTTCTATTAATCTCTTGTATAAATCAGATTTTTTCCCACTATATTAAAACGTTTGGTAAGTCTTGATTTTCGCTTTTAAACCAAACAGGAATAGGTAAATTTTTTTCTTTAAGAAATTTAATATTAAAAAGTTTGGATTTATATCTCTGGCTATGATCACACAGTATCGTAACAATGGTGTGGCCGGGTCCAAGCTCTTTGGCCATTTTAATCGCTCCACAGATATTTATCCCAGATGATGTGCCAAGGCTCAGACCCTCTTCAATTATAAGAGAGTAAATGATTTTTAGTGCTTCATCATCTTTAATATTATAGCTGAAGTCAGGTTTTAGACCTTCTAAATTTTTAGTAATACGTCCTTGACCAATACCCTCAGTAATTGATGAACCCTCAGATTTTAAAATTCCATCAGTATAATGTTTGAAGAGAGCTGATCCGTCGGGATCAGCCAATCCAATTTTTATATTGGAGTTTCTCTGTTTCAATCCAATGCTAACACCTGCTAAGGTTCCTCCGGTTCCAACAGAACAGATAAACCCGTCAATCTTCCCATTTGTTTGCTCAAAAATTTCCTGACTTGTATTTTTGATATGTGCTTTTCTATTGTTTAAGTTATCAAATTGATTTGCCCAAAAAGCACCTGTCTTTGAAACCTTATTTAACTCAGAGGCTAATCGTTCGGAGTATCTGATATAATTATTTGGGTCGCTATATGGCTTTGCAGGTACCTCTACCAATTTAGCACCTAGCATTTTCAAGGCTTCTTTTTTTTCTTCCGATTGTGTTTCTGGTATGACTATTACCGATTTAAAACCATAGAAACTAGCTACGAGAGAAAGACCAATTCCTGTATTCCCCGCTGTTCCTTCAACTATTGATCCACCTGGACCAATATCTTTAGAGGTAATTGCCTGTTTTATTATTTCCAAGGCGGCTCGATCTTTGACCGATTGGCCTGGATTTAAAAATTCTGCCTTACCAAAAATATTACAACCAGTTTCTTCTGATGCCTTTTCAAGTTTTATAAGAGGTGTATTACCGATGAGGTCTACAACTTGTCTTTTCATCAAACCCAAACTCCCATATTTTTATAAAATATACAAATCATTACATATTATTTTTAAACTGTTATTCGTGACTTTTTTACTATAACAAGTTATAGTAATTTACAAGAGGTAGAGATGACAGATCCACAGGCAGAAACTGAGAATTACGGTGCAGAGTCCATTAAAGTTTTAAAGGGGCTTGAGGCAGTTAGAAAGAGGCCCGGTATGTATATCGGGGATACAGACGATGGATCTGGTCTTCATCACATGGTCTATGAAGTGGTAGATAATGGTATTGATGAAGCTCTTGCAGGACATTGCGACAAAGTAACAGTTACCCTTTATCCAGACAATTCTGTAGCAGTCTCAGATAATGGGCGAGGCATCCCCACAGAAACTCATCAAGAAGAGGGTATTTCTGCAGCAGAAGTTATAATGACACAACTTCATGCGGGAGGTAAGTTTGACCAAAATTCATACAAGGTTTCGGGTGGTTTGCATGGGGTAGGGGTCTCTGTGGTTAATGCATTGTCATCTAAGCTTGAACTAAGGATATG
>CACELY010000032.1 GCA_902560505.1 uncultured Alphaproteobacteria bacterium | reverse complement strand
AAAATCAAATGGTTAATGAGTTAATAGGAAAAATATCTAAGTCTGAAACATTATATCTTATTGAACTTATTATTGAGGGAAAAATAAAAGAGGCATTAAAGAAAGTAAGAGAATACATTTCTGGTAATACTAGCCCGGCCTTATTACTTCAGGAATTATTAGAATGTCTGCATTTTATAAGCCTATCAAGCCTAATGGATAATGAGTTAATTGGAGATGATTATTCGCTCGAGGAAAAAAAACTTGCAGAAAAATTATCAAGTGTTACCGATATGGTGATTTTAACAAGTTTGTGGCAAGTTATGTTTAAAGGTATTGATGAGCTGAGGGTCGCCGCCGAACCAATAATCAGCTTAGAAATGTTATTGATAAGAGCATGTCATATGTCAATTATGCCTCCACCCGACGTTCTAATAAAAAGTGTTTTGAATAATGGATCTGATAAAATCATGAATGTATATAATTTGGAAAGGAAGTCAGCCTTGAAAACACCAGAAAAAGGTGGAATAATTCAACCATCTGAAAGTAAGATCGAAAACTCTGAAACTCAAAAATCAGAGGAGAGCATAGAAAATAGCGCTGTGAAAGAAATTTTAGACATCTTTCCTGGAGCAACAGTGAAAAAATGATGAGCCAAAAGGCCAACAAGAAATAAAGAGGAATAAAATGTTTAAAGGACTAGGTCAATTAGGCGATATGGCAAAGTTAATGAAGCAGGCTCAGGAAATGCAACAGAAAATGCTGGATGCGCAGAGCGAACTAGATAACGTCGAGGTCATAGGAGAAGCAGGAGGTGGTCTGGTTAAGGTGGTGGCAACTGCTAAAGGAAATTTCAAAAATATCGAAATAGATGAATCAATTTTAATTCCGTCTGAAAAGCAAGTTATAGAAGACCTACTTTTAGCAGCAATTAAGGACTGCAAGGCTAAGAGTGAGGAAACCTCGAAAAAAGAAATGGCCAAAATGGGTGAGGCATTTGGTTTGCCAGAAGGTTTTAAGTTACCTTTCTAAAATGTTAAGTAGTCAATTAAAGGAGAGTCAGTCTGAGTTAGAAACATTAATTAAAATTTTTGCAAAGATGCCAGGTCTTGGACCGAGATCAGCACAAAGGTTAGTTTTCCATTTAATAAAAAAAAGAGAAATCATACTTGATCAGCTAATATCTTCGCTTGAAAATATAAATAGTAAAATAAAATATTGCGAAATTTGTGGTAATGTTAGTCTTGATAGAGTGTGTGAGGTTTGTTCGAACAAATCTAGGGATGCCAGTTTAGTGTGTGTTGTGGAAGATATATCTGATTTATGGGCTATGAATCGATCTGGCGCTTTTAATGGAGTTTTTCATGTTCTGGGAGGACTTTTAACCCCCATGGAGGGGATAGGTCCTGAAGAGTTGAGGATTTCAAATTTAACCGAGAGAGTAGCCTCTGGAAGTGTTAAAGAAATAGTGCTTGCCTTGGGTGCAACTATAACCGGTCAGACCACGGCTAATTACATTTTCCAAGAATTGGACAAATATGCAATTAAGATAACTTCACTTGCACAGGGTGTTCCAGTAGGAGGAGAACTAGATTATCTAGATGATAGTACAATTGTAGCAGCTTTTAATGCACGGACAAAATTTGACTAGAAAAAATGCAACAAAGTGAATTAAAAAAAAATCACGCCAACTATTCACCTTTAACGCCTATAGTATTCATAGAGAAGGCAGCGAAGATATTTCCAGATCGCTATAGTATTATTCATGAGAATAAATATTTTACCTGGGAACAAACTTTTATAAGATGTAAACAGCTTGCCAGTTCTTTATCTCAAAAATTGGCTAAAGGTAATGTTGTAGGTTTTATTGCGTCCAATACTCCAGAATTATATGAAGCACACTTTGCCGTGCCTATGGCAGGTATGGTATTGAATGCAATAAATTACAGACTAGACTCCAAAACAATCGCCTACATCATCGATCATTCTAATATAAAAATGCTGTTCGTAGATACAGAGTTTTTACAATTAGGGAAAGAAGCAGTCAGCTTGTCTAAAGAAAAACCGGCTATAATTATTATAAAAGATGAACAAACATTCACTCTTGAAACATCGTATCCTCATATGGATTATGAGGAATTTTTGGGAAGTTATGACGTGGATTTTAATCATTATAAACCATTAGACGAATGGGAGAGTATAAGCATTAACTATACATCGGGAACGACTGGGAGCCCAAAAGGTGTTGTTTATCATCATAGAGGTGCTTATCTCAATGCAATGGGTAACTCTCTTGAATGGGATATGAAAATGCATCCCACCTATTTGTGGACCTTGCCAATGTTCCACTGCAATGGATGGTGTTTTCCTTGGACTATAGCGATGAGAGCTGGAACAAATATATGTTTGAGAAAAGTAACAGGCCAGAATATATACGAAAAAATATCTAGTCATGGGGTAGAGTATTTATGTGGTGCCCCTACTGTTTTAAGTTTTATCATTAATACCGAAACAAATCATGTAAAGAAATTACTCAATAAGGTAAAGTTAATGACTGCGGCGGCTCCACCGCCAGCCAAAATACTTGAGCAAATTGAAAAGTGTGGGTTTGATGTAACGCACGTTTACGGATTAACCGAAGTATATGGGCCCGCAGTAATATGTAAATGGAAGGACGAGTGGAATAATTTGAGTGCCATTGAGAAGTCTAATTTAAAGTCCAGACAAGGTGTTTCATATTTAGTGCAGGAAGATTTAAAGGTGGTTAATTCAGAAACGCGAAACGAAGTAAAGCATAATGGAGATGAATTAGGAGAGGTTCTTCTTAGAGGTAATATCACTATGAAGGGATATCTGAAAGATGAAGATGCCACCAGAAAAGCATTTGAAAATGGTTGGTTTAAAACCGGTGATTTGGGAGTGATATATAAGGATGGATATATACAATTAAAGGATAGGGCTAAAGACATAATTATTTCAGGTGGAGAAAATATCTCCTCAATCGAAATAGAGAATTGTATTTTCAAGATTGAAGGTGTAGTTGCCTGTGCTGTAATAGCGAAGCCTGATGAAAAGTGGGGTGAGACGCCTTGTGCATTTATTGAAGCAAAAGAAGGTGCCTCTATAACAAAAGAGCAGGTCATAAAATTTTGTAAAGAAAATTTAGCAAATTTTAAAGTGCCAAAAGAAGTGATTTTTAGAGAACTTCCTAAAACTTCGACAGGAAAAATTCAAAAGGTAGAATTACGTAAGTTTTTTCTCTAACGTAAACGCATTTTTGAGTCTATTTAGTCATATACATTTTTAAAAAAACTTCCTATTTTTTTTTAAATTGATTAAACAGTAGTTAAGTATGGAATTTGCATAAACAAAAGAGGTAGAAAATGTCAGTTAAGGTGGCGATTAATGGATTTGGAAGAATTGGAAGGAATATTTTGAGAGCTTCCATTGAGAGCAACAGAGAAGATATTGAGGTTGTTGCTATAAACGATCTTGGTTCTCCAGAGATGAATGCACATTTACTTAAATATGACAGTGTACATGGTCGCTTCCCTTTAGACCTATCTATACACAAAAACTACCTAAAGGTTAATAATGTAGATATTGAAATTACTGCAGAAAGAGATCCAGCGAACTTACCTTGGTCAAAAGTAGATGTTGCTCTCGAGTGCACTGGTATTTTTACTGATAAAGAAAAAGCTTCGCAACATTTAAATAATGGCTCTAAAAAAGTGTTGATATCTGCGCCCGCAAGCAATGTGGACCGCACCGTTGTATTCGGAGTAAATCATGAATCGCTAACATCCACTGACGTAATTGTCTCAAATGCATCTTGTACAACAAATTGTTTAGCTCCTGTAGCGAAGATTTTACATGAAAATTTTGGTATAGAGGTTGGCTATATGACCACAATACATAGTTACACTGGGGACCAACCCGTGCTGGATACTCTTCACAAAGATTATTATAGAGCCAGAGCAGCTTCCCTTAACATGATTCCAACGTCTACAGGAGCAGCTCAAGCTGTTTCTTTGGTGCTGCCTGACCTAAAAGGAAAACTTGATGGATCAGCAATTCGAGTTCCCACCCCAAATGTTTCGTGTGTGGATTTGAAATGTATTTTAACTAAAGAGAGTTCAGTTGAAGAAATTAATAAAGCCATTCATAAAGCCTCTAATACGACACTTAACGGTATATTGGCTTATGAAGACGCTCCATTAGTTTCATCGGATCTGAATCATCATCCAGCCTCATCAATATTCGCAGGAGCTCAAACAAAGGTCTTGACGGGGGGCATGACCAGAGTCATGTGTTGGTATGATAATGAATGGGGTTTTTCAAACCGTATGCTAGATACAGCTAGTTATCTGGGAAGTATTAAGTAATAATTTTAAATGGTACGCCCTAGGGGAATCGAACCCCTCTTTCCAGAATGAAAATCTGGCGTCCTAACCGATAGACGAAGGGCGCATTTTATTTATTTGTTTACCAAAAATAGAAGCTACTTCAAGTTATTTTTTTTTTTTTACATTTTAGCTATGTCAACAATCCGCATTTGGGGCTTTGTGATACCATGCCATTCATTTTTAATTAGATTACCAGCTATATGTAAAATTTGATTGGGTTTGGATAGAGGAATATCTAGCCCTTTTTTCTTTGCATTAAAACATATTGCATCCAAAGTACCTTTCTCTTTTTTTAATTTACATAACAGGTGCCCTTCTCCCAATTCTTTAACAAATAGAAGTTGGCAACTCGGAATAACTATTATTGGTTGAGGTACTTGAGAACCAAAGGGTCCCAACAGATTTATTTTATCGATTAAATCAGTATTCACACCTTCTATATCGATCATTCCATCTATTTCCAGCAAAGCACTAGAGTTTTTCAACGATGTATGGTCGGATAAATGGTTTGTAACTATATTATCAAATTCTTCAATCCTATCGATAAGTAATGAAAAGCCGGCAGCTTGCTTATGTCCCCCGCCACTTATGAGAACATCTCGGGATTTGAGCTTTTGTAATATTTCAACTAGGTCTATCTCTTCTGTTGATCTAATAGATCCATGACCTAAATCCCCGTCAATAGTAATAACAACGCACAACCCGCCGTATAAGTCTTTTAGTCGAGAGGCTATAATCCCAATTACGCCTTTATGCCAACCCTTAGCTTTTACCAAGATGTACGGTTTTTGTTTTTCAGCATTTGATATTTGCTGTACTGCGCTAGAAAGAATTATTTTTTCTAATGCTTTGCGCTCTTTATTAGCTGCCTCCATTTTATTTAAATAAATTTCAATAGATTTTGGATCTGTAGCTGTAAGAAATTGGTATGTTAGATAAGCCGTGTCTATCCTTCCACTAGCATTTAATCTCGGTGCAACTTGGAAGGCTATTGTTTCTTCATTAAAATTCTGTACTAAATTAAAATGAGTTCCAAACATTTTAAGACAAAGTCGGTTTTGGAATATTTTTAAACCTTGTTTAACAAATGCTCGGTTAAGCCCAATCAAAGGCACCACATCGGCTACGGTAGCTAGACTGACAAGGTTCAAGTAGCTGAGTAAATTTATTTTTAAGCTTTTACTCTTGGGAATAATTCTGTTCATTTCAACTAAAAAAATAAAAACAACCCCTGCAGCACACAGGTACGGAAAGATATTTTTTTCATCAAATCTATTTGGGTTTATTATTGCATATGCAGACTTTGAAAAGGTATCAGATTTATGATGATCTATAACAATAACGTCAACTCCTCTTTCGGTAGCACCTCTAATTGCTTCCTCTGAGTCGGTACCACAATCAACACAAATGATTAATGTGTGATTAAGAGCAAGTTTATTCATCGCGTCGATATTGGGTCCAAATCCCTCAGTCTCTCTATCCGGTATGTATACTGTTGGTTCGATAGAAAAATTTCTTAACCATAGAGAAATTAGTGCTGCGGAAACTGTACCATCCACATCATAATCAGCAAAGATAGCGACTGCTTCTTTTTTTTCTAAGGCCCTACGTAATCGTAATGAACCCTTTTCCATATCTAGGAAAATTTTTGGACTTGGTATCAAGTTTTTTATCTTTGGGCTTATATAATCTAAATAATCTCCCTCATTGATTTTATTTTTGATAAGTTGTAACGCACTTAGATGTGGTATCGAGAGGCTTTTTGAATAGGCTAATGCTTGTTGCAAATTCTGTTCGCTTGGCCCAACCCACTCTTTATTAGTATAGGATTTTGATATTCCCAGAAAATTCATCAATAATTTTTCAACTTGGGCATTATGATTTTTCTGAATGACAGAGTCTTTAAACCTTTAAAAACTTGTCTAGTTTTAACGACGTGATAAGTAAGTTTTGTATCTCTATTCAAACAATTACCAATTAGGGTGCCTACAGAAAAAATATAACCGTCTTTAAACATCTCATTTATCAGCATAAAAATTATCTGATTAACTTAAAAGGACATTCTCATTAAATTTCTTGTATTTCAATACAAATAGGCCTCTGTTCGCATATCTTTAACTTCATTATATCAGTCAAAGCTTTGTTTAAGTTGTTTTTAAGAGTTTTATGCGTCGTCATAATTAATGTTGCTTTCTGCTTTGGGTGAGGTTTTTGTTTCATTTGATTGATTGAAATCCCAAAGCTGCCAAGTTTTCCTGATAATCGAGCTATCACTCCAGGTTTATCTTTCAGTATAAATCTTAAGTAAAATGAACTTTTTTTCGAAACAGAATCATCTCTTTTGCTACCATTTTTTTTATCACCGTTTAAAAAAGTAGATTTACTTTTTCTAGAAGCTATGGCTACAAGATCTGAGACTACTGAGGAAGCTGTTGGCCCCATGCCTGCACCTGGGCCAGAAAAAACAGTAGTTCCGATTTCTTCACCCTCAATAGCTATTATATTTGTGCTTCCGTTCACTTGTGCAATTGGGCTACTTTTTCTAATTAATTTAGGAGAAACCTCCTGTTTAAGCATATTTTTAGAATATTCTGCTGTAGCAAGTAGCTTTATCTTATATCCAATTAAATCAGCCTCTTGAATATCCTCTATAGAAATATGGTCTATACCTTCAGTTTTCACTGCTTTAAAGTCTAGACTAGTTCCAAACGCCAAACATGAGAGTAAAGCTAATTTGTGGGCTGAATCTATACCTCCGATGTCAAGCGTTGGATCACTTTCAACATAGCCAAGCTGTTTTGCTTCAGAAAATACATCTTGATATTCCCGCCCCTCGGACTCCATTTTGGTAAGTATGAAGTTACATGTTCCATTGATTACGCCATATAGTTTAGAAATCTTATTCACTATGAGAGAGTCTTGTAACACTTTTATTATAGGTATGCCCCCAGCCACTGCTGCCTCATATCTTAAATAGACACCTTTTTCTTTAGCAAGCTCTTCAAAAATTGATCCTTCTTTTGCGAGAAGTGATTTGTTTGCTGTAACAACGTGTTTACCGTTATTGATTGCTTCTATTATAATCTTTCTCGCGGTGTTATCCATATCACCTATTAGTTCAACTATTACGTCAACACCTGGATCTTTTGCTATAGTAATAGGAGAGGCTATCCATCTAAATGGACTTATATCAACACTTCTCTGCTTTCTCCTATTTTTTGCACTTATTGCTACCACTTCAAGTTCTATACCCGTCCTTTTTTTTATATTGTTTTTTTGTTTTCTCAATAGCTTTATTACGCCAGAGCCCACCGTGCCAAGACCAATAACTGCTACATTTAATTTGGATTTATTCATCACGAAACCATTTAATTCGGGCTGTGTTCGCTTAGTATTTTATCGGCTCTAGTGAAGACTGCTTTTATATTTCTTGCTGCTTGCCTAATTCTATGCTCATTTTCAACAAGGCCAATTCTAACAAAGTTTTCACCATATTCTCCAAATCCAATTCCAGGCGCAACAGAGATGTCAGCCTCTTTAAGAAGGACTTTAGAGAACTCTAACGAACCTAAAGATTTAAATTTCTCTGGGATTGGCGCCCATGCAAACATTGTTGCGTCTGGTGAAGGGATTTCCCATCCTGCCTTACTCATAGCGTCAACCAATACATTTCTTCTTTTTTTATAAACTTCTCTAACTTTTGCTATTGTGCTTGGATCCGAGCTCAATGCACTGGCTGCTGCAACTTGTATAGGAGTGAATGCTCCATAATCGAGATAGGATTTAATTTTCTCTAATGCTCCTATCAGTATCTCATTGCCCACAGCAAATCCCATTCTCCAACCTGGCATGCTAAATGTTTTTGACATCGATGTAAACTCAACTGCAACGGATTTCGCACCTGGTACCTGTAAAATTGAAGGGGGAGGAGCCTCATTAAAATATATTTCAGCGTATGCTAGATCAGACAATATCCAGACCTCGTTTTGTTGTGCCACCTTAACCAATTCTTCATAAAATTTTAGTGTACAAGTTTTTGTTGTTGGGTTAGATGGGAAGGAAATCACTATGGCAACTGGCTTAGGTGAAATATGTTTTAATGAACGAGTAAGGGTTTTGAAATATTCATCCTCATCAAATTGTCCGTTTGATAAGGTTGGTACATGTCTCAGAGAGCCTCCAGCAATAATAAATCCATAGGGGTGAATTGGGTATGACGGATTTGGAACTAAAATAACGTCGCCAGGATCAGTTATCGCCATAGCTAAGTTAGCCAATCCTTCTTTTGAGCCTAGAGTTGCAATAATTTCCTTTTCTGGGTCGAGCTTGACTGAGAACCTTCTAGCATAGTAATCAGCTTGTGCCTTCCTCAGCCCCTTAATTCCTTTAGAGACAGAATATCTATGAGTCTTTGGCTTTTTTACAGTTTCAATCAGCTTATCAACAATGAAAGACTCAGTATCAATATCAGGGTTTCCCATTCCAAAATCAATTATATCTTGTCCCTGATCACGGTATTTCGCTTTCAGTTTATTAACCTCTGCAAAAACGTAAGAAGGTAGTCTGGTGATTCTATGGAATTCTGTTTTCATCTCTCTAGTCTAGAAAAAATTTTTTTTCAAATTCACTGAGAGGAGATAGTTCCGGCCAATTTTTTTCTGAACAAGAAGAAATTGTTAAAGGCAGTGTGAAGAAGATAATTGTTTTTGCAAAATATCTAAACTTCATTTTTTCTCCTTTAAAATAATAGTCTGTTGCTAGTAGATCGGAAACTCACTACATAAATCAACAACTTCTTTTTTTACTTTCGCGACCACTTGCGAAGATTTTTCAGAATGAACATTGTCTAATATTTCCAAAATCCATGAACCAACTTGTTTCAATTGCGTCTCTTTAAAGCCTCTAGTAGTTGCTGCCGGGGTTCCTAACCTTATTCCAGATGTAATAGTTGGCTTTTCAATATCGAAGGGAATTCCATTTTTATTACAAACGATATTTCCTTCTCCAAGAACTTTTTCTGCTGTCGCACCCGTGACCTTTTTCTTTCTAAGATCTACAAGTAGGACGTGTGTGTCGGTTCCTCCAGTAACTAAATCAAGACCACCTTCTTGCAATGTTTGAGCAAGTGTTTTTGCGTTCTTTATTACTTGCTTTTGATACTGTACAAACTCGTCACTTAGAGCTTCTTTGAAGGCTACTGCTTTCGCAGCAATAACATGCATCAATGGACCACCTTGAATACCTGGAAAAATTGCTGAGTTTACTTTCTTGGCGATATCAGGATTGTTACAAAGAATCATTCCTCCTCTTGGTCCCCGCAGAGTTTTGTGAGTAGTAGATGTTACAACATCAGCATATGCTAAGGGGTTTGGATGAACGCCAGCCGCAACCAGCCCTGAAATATGTGCCATATCAACCAATAAAAAAGCTCCGATTTCATCACAGATGTCTCTGAACCTCTTAAAATCTAAGATACGAGGGATTGCTGAGCCGCCCGCAATAATTAACTTTGGTTTATGAAGCTTTGCAAGCTGATGGACCTGATCATAGTCAACGTGGTTTGTATCTTTTGTGACCTCATAATGAACGGGGTTGAACCATTTACCGGATTGATTAGGTTTTGCTCCATGTGTCAGATGCCCACCCGAAGCAAGGTCCATGGACAAAAAAGTGTCTCCAGGTTTCATAAGAGCCAAAAAAACAGCCTGATTGGCTTGGCTTCCTGAGTTGGGTTGTACATTAGCGAATTTGCAATTGTAGAGTTGACAAGCTCTGGATATTGCCAATTGCTCAGCGACATCCACATTTTCACATCCACCATAATATCTTCTACCTGGATATCCCTCTGCGTATTTATTTGTCATAACTGAACCTTGAGCTTCCATTACAGCTGGAGAAGCTATATTCTCCGAAGCAATAAGCTCAATCTCGTTCTGTTGCCTACTAAACTCTTTCTCTAATGAGTCAAAAATTTCTGGATCCTGAGACGCTAAAGTTCCACCAAATAAGTTCGTTTTGCCTACAAAATTCATAACACACCTAATATGTTTTTCGATTATTCTTTTGATTCGGTTTAATGTATATTAAATCTGGGCTGTCCGTTCCAGTTTTTTCTTTTGTTTCGTGGGTATCTATATCATCATTTATTGTGAAATACATAGATTGATTTATAACAGTATCTGAGAACTTTTGGACAAAAAATTATGACCAACAAAAAGATAACATTTATGGCAAGTGACGATCTTGAAGCTAAAGAGGCTTTAAATAAACTTCGAAAACTTTATAAGGATTTCGGAATTGATGAAGCTGATGTTGTCGTCGCACTTGGAGGCGATGGCTTTATGTTACAGACACTTAAATCCTTATCGACAAAAAATACCTCTGTATACGGGATGAACAAGGGCACCGTTGGTTTCCTAATGAATACTTTTGACTACGATAACTTGCAAGAACGTATTCAGTTAGCAAAGGAAGAGATTGTAAACCCTCTAAAAATGATTGCTACAAAAATAGATGGTAGAATAGAGGAGGAGCTGGCTATAAATGAGGTTTCTATTCTTAGATCGGGGGCACAGGCTGCAAAACTGAGTATATCTATTGATGGGTCTGAAAAACTTCAAGAGCTTGTATGTGACGGCGCATTAGTCTGCACACCAGCTGGGTCAACTGCGTATAATTATTCTGCACATGGACCAATTTTACCTATAGGCGCAAACATTTTAGGATTGACCGCTATATCTGCTTACAGACCGCGAAGATGGAGAGGAGCGCTACTGCCGTTAGATGCAAGGATAGATATTGATGTAAAAAGTGCTATTAAGAGACCAGTGTCGGCGGTAGCTGATACATCTGAGGTTAAGGACGTTAAGCACGTAGCCATAACAATCGAAAAGAAATTAAAACATAAACTTTTGTTTGATCCAGGACACGGGTTAGAAGAAAGATTACTTAAAGAGCAATTTGAATAAAAATATGAATGAGCAGCTTGTTTTAGGTCTTAGTTTTAAGGAGGCATTGGAAAAAGAAGACTTTTTTATTTCTGCTAGTAATTTGGACGCTGTTACTCTGTTAGACAACACAGACCGGTGGGCTTCAGGGGTTTTGTTGCTGGTTGGCCCAAAGGGTAGTGGTAAGACGCATTTATCCACTGTGTGGTCGAAAGAGAATAAAGCTAAGCATGTAAAGCTTGAGGCAGTTTTACGGGAAATGGAAAATGGCCTAGATCATGAGTTTGTTTGTGTTGAGGATATAGATGTTATCGAAAAAGCTGAGAGGCAAAAAAAGTTAAAAATAGAAGAGGGTATCTTTCACCTTATTAATAGTATTAGAAGTAAAGGAGGCAACCTGCTAATATCCTCGAGAATAATGCCTAATGCGCTGTCCTTAGGCATTAAAGATTTAGAGTCAAGGTTACAAAGTTTTAGCAACACTACTATAAAAGAACCCGATGATACGTTAGTAATGGCACTTCTATTAAAATACTTTAATGACCGGCAAATTTTTGTAAAGCACTCAAACCTGGACTATATTGCTGCCAGAATTAATAGAACCTACAGTTCAATATACGAATTTGTACACTACGTGGATCATAAATCTCTTGTTCTAAATAGAAAAATAACTAGACCTTTCATCGAGGCTGCTTTGAGGCAAATGGAAAAGAAATATTAATAAAACATGAGTAACGTAAATGCAGATTTCTTAAATCAAGATTCTGACCTTGAATTGAAATATTCCAAGGACCTAGGTGCTATCAATCCACTTATAAATAGAGAGCTTTCTTGGATTTCGTTTAATTGGCGAGTTTTGCAAGAAGCTAATAATAAAAAGGTGCCACTATTTGAAAGACTTAGATTCCTTGCAATATCTGCTCGAAATCTTGATGAGTTTTACACGGTTCGAGTTGCCGGGTTTAGACAAATGGTAAAAAATAAGATCGAAGTAATAAGTGCTGATGGTCTCACGCCCGAGGAGCAGCTAATACAAATAGAACGAGAAGCTAAAGCTCTAATAGAGAAACAACAAGAGCTATTGCCCTCTATATTATCTAATCTGAAGCAAAAAGGGGTGGTACTTGTAAAACCGAAGGGAATATTGGTATCCGAAAAAAAGAATTTAGAGAAACAATTTATGTCAAAGGTCTTTCCAGCGCTTACCCCGTTGGCTCTAGATCCCGCTCATCCATTTCCCTTCATCCCAACTGAAGGCTCTGCGCTAGCATTAAAATTAAGAACGAGAGATGGAAAAAAATTCTTGAATGCCTTGGTTCCTATTCCAGGCATGCTTGACAGATTTCAAAGACTTAGGGATGGAGTAAAAGGTGAAAAAAGATTTTTATCACTCGAAGATTTCATTGTAATTTTTATTTATAGATTATTTCCAAATTATCTTCTCGATGAG
>CACELY010000031.1 GCA_902560505.1 uncultured Alphaproteobacteria bacterium | reverse complement strand
GATTCTTCTCAAGGCTGGTTTTTCAAATATTGTTAAGCATGCTGTAAGTGCGCCATTTATTACCCAAGTTGTGAGTGCTCAAAAGTAGTTTTTTTTCGCATAAAAACCATATGTCAGAAATTTATTACAGATTTTGTCTAAATTTATTGACATTTATTTTTGAGTTGGCTTTAATTATGGGATATTTACGTAAATAAAAGAGGACCAGCTTTTTGGTTGAGTTTTTAAGAAAGCTAGAAAAAGACATCGATTTACGAGGGGGACCCATAAGTTTCCACGTAGATTTTTTCACGTTAAATAATGAAAACCACAATAATTGTCAGCGTTTAATATGGAAACATTAGCAATAGTAATTGATAACCCAGGTGAATTGGACCTGCGCAAAGTTGCCCTTAGGGAACCAGAGTCAGGTGAAGTCATAATTGAAACACACTTCTCTGGGGTTTCTACTGGCACTGAACGCTTGTTTTGGAATGGTGACATGCCATTTTTTCCTGGAATGGGCTACCCTCTTGTCCCAGGTTATGAAACGGTTGGGGTGGTAGTCGACAACAGAGCATCCAGGAAACTCAAAGTTGGTGATCATGTATTTGTCCCAGGGGCCAATTGCTATAAAAACGAAAAGGGTCTTTTCGGTGCTTCCTCTAGCCTTCTAATAGCTTCCGATGAAAAGCTTATAAAAATAGACCCTGATTTGAAAGCTAAAGGGACATTATTTGCACTCGCAGCTACTGCTAGGCATGCCATCGCAGGGCTTGGGAACAAACTTCCCTCACTTATTATTGGTCATGGTGTTTTAGGAAGGTTGCTAGCTCGATTAACAATAGCAGCAGGTGGTGAAGCCCCGATTGTATGGGAAAGTAATCCTCTTAGGGTGGGTAATGAAACAGATTACGATGTTATCGACCCAGAAAATGATAATTCTTCAGATCATGAATCAATTTATGAGGCTAGTGGAGATATCAGCGTTTTGGATAAGATAATTCCAAAATTGAAAAAAAATGGCGAAATAGTTTTTGCTGGATTTTATTCATCTCCTATCTCCTTTTCTTTCCCGCCCGCGTTTATAAAAGAGGCTAGGTTTAGGATTTCAGCTGAATTTAATACTGAAGACATAAATATTACACGATCACTATTAGAGACCGGTGCTCTATCTTTAGAAGGTTTAATATCGCATGAGAGTAATGTAAATTTCTCGAAAGCCGCTTATCGACAATCTTTCGAAGATCCAGAATGCCTGAAAATGGTTATTGATTGGAGGGATGTAGCATGAGCTTAGATAACCCGACTAATACTTTAGAAAAGAAAGGCTTAGAAAAACACCACAAGGACCTTCGAGAAGAAGCAAATCAACCTATCGGTGAAGTTCCAGTTGGTGAGCCAACAAAAAAAACCCAGATAATAGCAATCTACGGTAAAGGAGGCATTGGTAAAAGTTTCACTCTTGCAAATCTTAGTCATATGATGGCAGAACAAGGAAAAAGAGTTCTACTTATAGGATGTGACCCAAAATCTGATACAACTTCTCTCTTATTCGGGGGAAAGGCTTGCCCAACTATACTTGAAACATCGACTAATAAGAAACTTGCGGGTGAAGAAGTCTCTATTGGAGATGTGTGTTTTAAAAGAAATGGCGTATTTGCGATGGAGCTTGGTGGGCCAGAAGTAGGAAGAGGATGTGGAGGCCGCGGCATAATCCATGGCTTTGAGCTATTGGAAAAGCTAGGGTTTCACGATTGGGATTTTGATTATGTTTTATTAGATTTTTTGGGTGATGTGGTTTGCGGCGGTTTCGGATTGCCAATAGCAAGGGACATGGCTCAAAAGGTTATATTGGTCGCATCAAACGATCTTCAATCTCTATATGTAGCAAATAATGTTTGTTCAGCAGTTGAGTATTTTAGAAAATTAGGTGGAAACGTTGGTGTGGCAGGTTTAGTAATTAACAAAGACGACGGGTCGGGTGAAGCAGCAGCTTTTGCTGAGACAGTAAAAATACCAATCCTCGCAAGTATACCTCAAGATGATGACCTTAGAAAGAAGTCCGCAAATTATCATATTGTTGGAACAAAAGAGTCAAAGTGGGGAGACCTGTTTGCTGAACTGGGAACCAATACAGCTGATGCCCCACCACTTAGACCAAAGCCACTCGACCAAGATGGCCTTCTCAATTTGTTTGCAGCTAGTGAGACAGGAGCTGACTTTGTGTTGCAACCAGCTACTGATGCTGACATGAGAGGAAAATTTGCCAAACCCAAAGAGTCGTTAGAAGTCGTATATGACGAAGTGTAAAGAGAAAAATTAAGAAGAATGAGTACAAAGAGAGAAATAAAATATGATGCAGCGGACGACGTTAAGTTGAATGACGAGGTCAATGTTGATTTAGAAGACAAGTATTCTGAGGGTGCAGGCACCACGTCTGATGGCCTTTGTGGGTCCTCATCTCTTAAGGGTAGTGCAGAAAGAGGCGCCAACAAAGAGCTTATACAAAATATGCGAAAAGATTACCCCATGGGTCCCCATGATAAGCCACAAAGCATGTGCCCAGCTTTTGGATCTTTAAGGGTTGGTCTGAGAATGAAGCGAGTGGCAACTGTGTTGTCAGGTTCTGCATGCTGTGTCTATGGGTTGACCTTTGTGTCACATTTTTATGGAGCCCGAAGATCTGTCGGTTATGTGCCTTTTTCCTCTGAGACCCTTGTAACAGGAAAACTATATGAAGATATTTTAGAGTCTGCACATGAAATGGCTGACCCCGATAGGTTTGATGCTGTTGTTTTCACGAACCTGTGTGTTCCTAGCGCCTCTGGGGTTCCTTTGAGGCTTCTCCCAAAAGAAATTAATGGTGTTAGGATAATTGGCATTGATGTGCCTGGTTTTGGTATTCCCACGCACGCAGAGGCAAAAGATGTCTTGGCTGGTGCGTTACTGAATTATGCAAAAAACGAAATCGAGTCTGGGCCAGTAGCTGCTCCAGCTTCAAAGAAATCAGATAGACCAACCGTTACATTGTTGGGAGAAATGTTTCCGGCAGATCCCATGAATATTGGGGCAATTTTGGAGCCCTTGGGGTTGGCTGCGGGACAGGTTGTACCTTGTAGAGAGTGGCGTGAATTGTATGCAGCGCTTGATTGCGGAGCCGTTGCAGCTATCCATCCCTTTTATACCGCTGCTGTGAGAGAGTTTGAAGATGCTGGTAAGCCAATTATTGGATCGGCCCCAGTGGGTGTTGAAGGTACTAATTCTTGGATTGATAGTGTAGGCGATACGTTTAACATTGCGAAAAAGATTATTGAGAAAGCAAAACAGAAGATTCTGCCGCAAATACAAAAATCTCTTGATGACAAAAAACTTAATAACAAAATTACGGTATCCGGTTATGAGGGTTCGGAACTTATAGTAGCAAGAACGCTCATAGAGGCGGGCGCTGAAGTTCCTTATGTAGGAACTGCCTGTCCCAAGACTAAATGGTCTACTGAAGACAAAGATTGGTTGGAAAGTAGAGGCGTTTTTGTAAAATTTAGGGCGAGTTTGGAGGATGATATTTCAGCGGTGAAGAGCATTAATCCTGATTTGGCTATTGGAACGACCCCAGTAGTGCAAAAAGCTAAAGAGTTAGGTATTCCCTCTCTTTATTACACAAATTTAATTTCAGCTAGACCAATAATGGGTGTTGCTGGTGCAGGGAGTTTAGCTGAAGTAATATTGCAGGCCATAAGCAATGGTTCACGAATGGAAAAAATGAAGAGTTTCTTTGAGGGTGTCGGGGAAGGTGATACCGCGGGAGTTTGGGAGGGTGAGCCAAACCTTAAACCCCAGTTCCGAGCCCATCAGGCAAAGAAAATAGAGAAAAGAAAGATCGCCGCAAAGGCAGAGGAGATGATTTAGTGTTAATTCAGGATCACGATAGAGCGGGAGGATATTGGGGGTCAGTTTATGCTTTTTGTGGCGTAAAAGGCCTTCAAGTTGTTGTAGACGGTCCAGTAGGGTGTGAAAACCTACCAGTAACATCAGTTCTTCACTACACAGATGCTTTACCACCACACGAGTTACCAATTGTGGTCACTGGATTAGGCGAGGAGGAGCTAGGACGAGAAGGAACAGAAGGAGCTATGAAACGTGCATGGGATACCTTAGATCCGGTATTGCCGGCTGTTGTTGTAACAGGGTCAATTGCAGAAATGATAGGAGGAGGTGTGACACCTCAAGGCACAAATATTCAAAGGTTCTTACCAAGGACGATTGATGAAGACCAATGGCAGGCTGCTGATAGATCTATGACATGGCTTTTTACTAACTTTGGAATGACCAAAGGCAGAATGCCAAAAGAAGCAAAAAGGGAAGAAAATTCTAAACCCAGAGTAAATATTTTGGGCCCTATGTACGGGACTTTTAACATGCCTTCCGATTTAGCAGAAATTAGACGACTTGTAGAAGGCATTGGTGCAGAAGTAAATATGGTTATGCCAATGGGTGCTCACATAGCAGAGATGTCGAAGCTTGTGAATGCTGATGCAAATATTGTAATGTATAGAGAGTTTGGTAGAGGTTTAGCTGAGCTATTAGGTAAGCCTTATTTGCAGGCCCCAATTGGTATAGATAGTACAACTAAATTCTTAAGGAAATTGGGAGAGATACTGAATATTGATGTTGAACGCTTCATCGAAAAAGAGAAGCATTCAACCATTAAACCTGTATGGGATCTTTGGCGATCTGTGACCCAGGATTTTTTTGCGACCGCCAGTTTCGGAATCGTCGCAAATGAAACATATACAAGAGGTATAAGAAACTTTTTGGAGAATGAATTAGGTCTTCCCTGTAAATTTGCAGTGGCAAGAGTTGCTGGGAAGAAGACTGATAATGAAAAAATTAGAAATCTCATAAAGCAAACTAGACCTCTAGTTTTGATGGGATCCATAAATGAAAAAATGTATCTTGCAGAGGCAGGCCAAGGCTTTGGGCCAAAAGCATCATTCATTCCAGCTAGTTTTCCCGGAGCAGCAATTAGACGTGCTGTAGGCACGCCGATGATGGGTTACTCTGGATCAACTTATTTATTGCAAGAAATCTGTAATGGATTATTTGATGCGCTCTTTCACATATTGCCACTTGGATCTGATTTGGACAAAGCAGATGCGACATTAACTAAATTGAGAAAAGAGCTACCATGGGATCAGGAAGCTAAAGATATTTTGGAAGAAATTGTGGCCAAGCATTCACCACTAACTAGAATCTCTGCCACTAAAACGCTTCGTGATCAAGCCGAAAAAATAGCGCTTGAAAACGGAGAGAAGAAAGTAGCGAAAGAGATTCTAAAAATGCTTAATCCAGAGGATGAAGAAGTTAATAAAAGTAATAAGGTTGCATAAGGAGGGACTGCGATGAGAAGAACAAGAAAAAAACCAATTTGGGAGTATCGAATTTATTTCACAGTAATATTTATATTTTCATTGCCAGGGGCATTGCTTACCTGCGTGAAAAGTCTAGTAAAAGGAAAAATCGAAAAAGATATGTTTAGTAAGGCATGGGCAAATGCCAAAACAATTACGCCCATGATTTTTTCATGAGGGCTTTAAAGAATTCTTACCGTCTTTTGGCGGAAGGATCGTTGCTAGCGCATAAGGTGCTTGCAGCGCAACAGTCACTTAATCCGGAGGATGTATAATGGCTGGAAATAACGACCTGTCTTTATCAGGTCTAACAGATGAACAGGCGCAAGAATTACATAGCGTTTATATGAGTGGACTATGGACATTTACAATAATGTGCATATTAGCTCACATAGCGACATGGATCTGGCGTCCTTGGTTCTATTTCGGTTGAGGAGAAAGAAATGAGTCACTTTTATAAAATATGGCTGATATTTGATCCTAGACGAGTGTTTGTCGCACAGGGCGTCTTTCTCTTCTTGCTAGCAGCAATGATTCATTTAGTGTTGCTCAGCACCGATCACTTTAATTGGTTTGAGGCCGCAGCAAGAGCAGCTGGCTAAAAACCTACGAGACGCTGTGGGCGAGAACCAGTCCCCCCTTAGGATCTCGCCCGTGGCATTCTGACTGACTATTTGTCGGTCAGCAGAGTAATTTGAATGGAGGTCATGGAATGGCATTACTCAGTTTTGAAAAAAAGTATCGTGTTCCAGGCGGTACTCTTATAGGTCGGGACTTATTTGACTTTTGGGTCGGGCCGTTTTATGTCGGCTTTTTTGGAGTCTCGACTATTTTCTTTGCTGCCCTTGGTAGTATTATGATTTTTTGGGGCGCTGCTCAGCAGGGAGTCTGGAACCCCTGGTTAATAAGCATAGAGCCACCGCCTCTAGAATATGGATTAAAAATGGCTCCTATGAACGACGGTGGTTTATGGCAAGTAATAACTTTGTGCGCCATCGGAGCGTTTGGTAGTTGGATGCTTAGACAGGTCGAAATCACGCGAAAATTGGGAATGGACTATCATATACCGTTTGCATTTTCTTTTGCAATCTTTGCTTATGTTTCTTTGGTTGTCATTAGACCTGTTTTAATGGGCGCCTGGGCGCATGGATTTCCATATGGTATTTTTTCTCATTTGGACTGGGTGTCTTACACCGGGTATCAATATGGTAATTTCCATTATAATCCAATCCATATGCTCGCAATTGCGTGTTTCTTCACAACTACTATGTTGCTTGCATTACACGGTTCATTAATTTTGTCGGCTGCTAACCCTGAAAAAGGAGAAGATGCAAAAACACCCGACCATGAAGATACGTACTTCAGAGATTTTATTGGTTACTCTATTGGTACATTGGGTATTCATAGAATTGGATTATTCGTTGCCCTTAGTGCCGGCTGGTGGTCTGGAATTTGTATCATTATATCTGGACCTTCTTGGTTAATGCCAGATGGTGAAAGCTGGATTGAATGGTGGGATTGGTGGCCAAATTTCTTCACATTCGCAAGTATAGGAGGTTAAGATGGCAGAGTACCATAATATTTTAACACAGGTTCAGGTTCGTGGCCCAGCAGAAATGGGTCTTGACGAAAGAGGAATAGTGGCAAAAGAGAGAGGTGTCGAGCCACGATTCTCCTCATTACTGGGGTATATTGGAAATGCCCAGCTGGGTCCGATACATCTGGGCATGTTTGGAACGATAGCGTTGTTCTTGGGAACGGCGTGGTTCTTTCTGACAGGAGTAGGCATGCTCCAATCAGTTGATTGGTCATGGCAAGCCTTATGGAGGGATTTATGGTGGATTTCTCTTGATCCTCCTGGTGAGGAATATGGTCTTGGCTTTCCACCCATTTGGGAAGGCGGATTATACTTAATTGCAAGTACGTGTCTCTTAATAGCAGTTTTAAGCTGGTGGATTAGATCATACCTGCGGGCCAATGAATTGGGAATGGGGAAACATGTTTGTTGGGCTTTTGCTGCAGCAATATGGCTATTTCTCGTAATTGGTCTTTTTAGACCCGTGGCTATGGGCACTTGGTCTGAAATGGTTCCTTATGGAATTTTTCCACATCTAGATTGGACAAATTACCTTTCTTTAAATCATGGCAATTTATTCTACAATCCCTTTCACGCGCTGAGTATCGTCTTTCTATATGGCTCTGCTCTACTTTTCGCAATGCATGGAGCAACGATATTAGCTACCTCTAGAATGGGAGGAGACAGGGAACTCGAACAAATCTATGATCGTGGCACAGCCTCTGAGCGTGCTGCTCTGTTCTGGAGATGGACCATGGGCTTTAACGCTTCTATGGAAGGAATTCATAGATGGGCTTGGTGGTTTGCAATTCTTTGTCCTATCACTGGTGGAATAGGCATATTACTAACTGGAACGGTTGTCGACGACTGGTTTAGTTGGGCAGTTCTTCACGGTTTTGCTGTTGAAGGTGGCTTGTATAACGGGCCCAGTTAGATTATTCTATAGTCACGTGGGGGAAATGTTTCCTCCACGTGAAAAATAAGTTACATATCTCAGTTATGAAACCTACACTTCTTGATAAAATAAATTACCCTGCTGATCTTCGGCACCTTTCAGATTTAGATCTAAAAAAACTTGCTATAGAATTGCGCAATGAAACAATTAGAGCGGTTTCTGAGACAGGAGGACATTTAGGATCAAGCCTAGGCGTTGTAGAGCTAACTGTTGCAATACATTCAGTGTTTAATACACCGCACGATAAGTTGATATGGGATGTTGGACATCAATGTTATCCACATAAAATAATTACTGGTCGCAGAGAAAAAATGAGTTCTCTTAGACAAGAGGGAGGACTGTCAGGTTTCACAAAGAGAAGTGAAAGTGATTATGATCCCTTCGGAGCAGCGCATTCATCTACGTCGATATCTGCAGGCTTAGGATTTACGGTAGCTAGAGATATGGGAATGCCTACGGGAGATGCTGTTGCAGTTATTGGTGATGGATCTATAAGTGCCGGAATGGCTTACGAAGCACTAAATAATGCGGGTGCTGAAGGGAGAAGATTTTTTGTTATCTTGAATGACAATGAAATGTCTATTGCTCCACCGGTTGGCGCTATGTCGAAATATTTATCCAGCCTGTATGCAAACCAACAATTTTATACTCTTAAGGAATTAGCAGAGAATTTTGCGAAGTCACTACCAGGGCCACTTAGAGAGGGTGCAAAACGTGCTAGAGGTTTGATAACAGGACTAGCTGGTGGAACGGGTAATACTTTTTTCGAAGACTTGGGTTTTTCATACGTCGGTCCAATAGATGGACATGATTTAGACCAACTACTACCAGTTTTAAGAACAGTCAAAACCAGATCTGAGGGACCAGTTCTAATACATTGTGTTACAAAAAAAGGAGCCGGGTATGCACCAGCAGAAACGTCTGCGGATAAATATCATGGTGTGTCGAAATTTGATGTTGCATCGGGAAAGCAGCACAAAGGCAAATCAAACGCTCCATCATACACATCAATCTTTGGTCAAACACTTGTAAAAGAAGCAGCTCTTGACGAAAAGATTGTTGCTGTCACGGCAGCAATGCCCTCAGGAACAGGATTAAATATTTTTCAAGATAGTTTCCCTAGTAGAACTTTTGATGTTGGAATCGCAGAACAACACGCTGTCACTTTCTGTGCCGGTATGGCAGCTGGAGGTTTAAAACCCTTCTGCGCAATATATTCAACTTTTCTCCAAAGAGGATATGATCAGATTGTTCATGATGTGGCTCTCCAAAAATTGCCAGTAAGATTTGCAATTGATAGAGCTGGGTTGGTTGGTGCTGATGGAGCTACACATGCAGGTTCTTTTGACGTAGCTTACCTTTCTAATTTGCCAGGTTTTGTAGTAATGGCAGCATCAGACGAGTTAGAGCTAATGCATATGATCAGAACATCAGCAGAGTATAATGAGGGTCCCATATCATTTAGGTATCCAAGAGGTGAAGGGATAGGTGTAGAACTTCCTGAAAGAGGTGAAGTTCTTGAGCTAGGGAAAGGAAGAATTTGTAAAGAGGGCAATAGGGTTGCAATATTAAGTTTTGGAGCACATCTCAAAGAAGCATTAGACGCGTCCGAGGAGTTGGAACAGTTAGGCATTTCAGTGACTGTTGCAGATGCTAGATTTGCTAAACCATTAGACGTAGATTTAATAAAAGTGCTTTCAGAAAACCATGAGATGTTAATTACCCTAGAAGAGGGATCCATTGGTGGGTTCGGATCTCATGTGGTTGACTGGCTACTCAAAAATAACATGATAAATAACAATCTAAAGGTAAGAAGTTTATTTTTACCGGATAAATTTATAGATCAAGCTTCACCAGACGTAATGTATAAGGAAGCTGGACTCGATGTCACAGGAATTACAACAACAATTCTTGATGTTTTGGGTATAGCTGATATACGAAGCAATAAAATTAAGATTATAAAGTAAGCCGGTCAGTTTATAATTTGTTCAAAATGATCTTGGACGTATATCCTCAACCAAGGTGTAAACTTATCAGGCGATAGTGATATTTCTTCCTTTAACCTGTCAAAACAAATCCACCTCACCTCTGCCACTTCATCGTTATTAAGCAGTATTTTTAAATTATCTTTTTCTTTTATTGAGCCAACAAAGACATCAACATTCTCGTTTTCGATTAAGCCATTTCCAACATCGGCTTTATAGTCGATTTTGTTTTTATAGACTAACTCTGGCACCTTTATTCCCAACTCTTCTTTTAATCTTCGGTGAGCGCATTCCATGGGATCTTCTGACCATAAGGGGTGTGTGCAGCAGGTATTAGCCCATAAACCGGGCGTATGGTATTTCATTGATGCTCTTTTTTGAATCAGTACATTATTATCTGAAATTAAGAATACCGAGACCGCTTTATGCCTTAGACCTCTTTTATGAACTTCCAGCTTTTCTAAAGGTTGTAGAACCCCTTGATCCCATGCAGGAATAAAATTAATATTCATGTGGCTTTAACCATGCCGGTGAGGTGGGCAATATTTTTAAACATTATTTTTAGGTGTGCTATTGGTCTCGAACGAGATAGTTTTTTATGCATATAAGATTCAAAAGTTATTCTTTGAACATCTATGTCTTTGCATAAAGTTACAAAACGCTCTCTTCGGTCATCAGATCTATAATACGCGTTTTGCATAGCACCAAGAACTTGAAAAACTGCTTTATGTTCTTTCATAAAATTCTTTCTTGCTAAGCCTAAATATTTTGAATGTCCATTAAGCAAGCATTTTTCAACCGCATCCGCTGCATACTTACCTCCTATCATTGCATAATAGATGCCCTCCCCTGATGAGGGTGCTACTACCCCAGCAGCATCACCTGCAAGTACAACATTATCTCCATTATCCCACCTTTCCAAGGGCTTAAGCGGGATCGGAGCTCCTTCTTTTCTTATGGTTGAACATTTGTCTAATCCTGCTTGAGTCCTGAGATCGCTAGTAGCCTTCTTCAGGTTAACGCTATTTATCCCTGTTCCCATTCCTACACTCGCCGATTTCCCATGAGGAAAAACCCATCCATAAAAATCAGGCGATATATCTCCATTATAAATAACATCACATCTATCTGGATTATATTCACTAGTTGCTTTCGGGGCCTCTATTATCTCATGATACGCTATAACATAGGGGATTTTATGTGCGTCCTTGATTGTATTTCTTGCAACATTGGATTTAGCACCATCTGCGCCTATTACATATCTTGTGAGGAGTGTGGAAATTTTTTTTGTTGAGTGATTATTAAAATCAACCTTAGTATATTGTGAATTTTTAGATAATTTTACAAATGTGCCGGTAAACCGTTTTGCCCCACATTTTGCTGCTCTTTCCCGAAGATATTCATCAAAGAATTCTCTATCTACCATTCCTACGTAACCATTTTCTATTGGAATGTCTACTTTCCTATTCGTTGGTGATATCATCCTTGCTGTCTTGATTTTTGCAACTAATTGAGACTGAGGTATTTCAAAGTCTTCAATTAATCTTGGAGGGATAGCACCTCCACAAGGCTTTATTCTTCCTGCTCTATCTATCAATGCGACTTTGAAACCTTTTTTCGCCAGTTGCTCTGCAGCTGTTGCGCCGGAGGGTCCTCCTCCTATAACTGTTATATCATAGATCATTTTAATTCACCGATTGTAGTATGTTTTGATTTTGATCGAGTTCATCCTTTTTAATAATTAATGAACCCAAAAATGCTGCAGCTATAAAAAAACTTGCAGCAGTTAGAAACACTATTCCATATACATTTGGGAGGGAATTCATCATAAGTCCAAGTATATCGACCAAGACTGTGCTAAAAAAAACAGCAATCATAGTTGCATAAGCTTGTGCTGCCCCCCATATCCCCATACGAGTACCCGTGTTGTTATCACCCGAACCTCTACTTGCTAAATGCAGCATGGTTCCCAATATTCCCGCAGTGAATACACCATTAGATATCCCGAAAAGAAAAACAACTGAGTTTAATATGCCTGCATCTCTATATGTGACTCCAAGAAGAGAAATTATAAATAGTGAAAATGCAGAAAAGAGGCATCCAGTGATTAGCCAAAATTTTTCTGATCCTAGGCGTTCATTTTTAACAACCGATAAAGAAGCAAATCCAATTCTAAACTTTGAAAGGCATAGGATAATTAAAATAATTCCAATTAATGTCCCAATCTTATGGAATCCATCAAGTTTTGTAGACTCTCCAACTGCAAAGCCGAAGACTTCTCCAGCGAAGGGTTCCAATATTGGATCTTGCATTGAAAAAGCACCCATAGAGATAAAAATAAAAATTGTGAAAAGCCTTGCTTCTCTTTCCATCCATACTTTTTTGATACCTTCAAAAAATGGTTCGTTATAGTTAATAGCATTAGGTGTGCGAACATCTGCATTATTTCGCAGCGTTTTTTCTAAGTTTTTCAAGCTGAGATAGGACAAAATGTTGGTAATTATAGCAAGAGAGGTCGTGATTTTTATAAGCTTTTGATGAGAGTAGGGATCTAATATTATGCCAGCCGTTATACCAGTTATTGCAAGTCCTAATATCATCATAAGAAAGGTGATAGAGGCGGCAAAGCCCTTCTGTGATTTAGAACTATAAGATGCAAGAAGAGCTAGAAGAGGGGTTCCTGCTGCACCTACCCCAAACCCAATTAGAGTGTATGAAAATAAAGCAAGCATTATTCCATATGCGAAATTACTTTCAATTAGAGGTATAGAAGCAGACGCTAATACTCCACCTATCCCTAAAATTAGCATTCCAAATATTATCCACTGACTCCTGTTTTGAGTTTTATCAGATAAGTAACCCCAATTGACTCTCGTTAACTGAACTGCATAATGAAGAGCAATCAAAAAACCTGCAATCGTTGCTGGTAAAGCTAATTCTACTTTCATTAAGCGATTCAGTGTAGATAAGGGA